>URLM01000032.1 GCA_900548775.1 uncultured Olsenella sp. | reverse complement strand
CGCAAGGCCACCATGGGTTCGCGCGCGCTGCCGGGCTGCGAGCCGGACACCAACTGCTGCCGCGTGCTCTTCTCCGAGGCTGACGGTTTCCCGGGGCTTGTCGTGGACCGCTACGAGGACGTGCTTGTCTCGCAGGTGGGCACCGTGGGCATGCATCGCCTGCGCCCCACACTCTATCCGTTGCTGCTCGACGTCCTGCGGGCGGACGGCCAGGACATCCGCGGCATCTACGAGAGAAACGACGCGCCTTCTCGCCTCAAGGAGGGTCTTGCTCAGGAGAAGGGCTGGTGGGCCGAGAATGGCCGCCCCGCGCCGGAGAGTGCGCGAGTGATTGCACGCGAGAACGGCATCGCCTATGACCTTGACCTCGAGAACAGCCAGAAGACCGGGTTCTTCCTCGATCAGAAGTACAACCGTCGCGCCGTGCGCGAGCTCGCGCGCGGGCGCCGCGTGCTCGACTGCTTCTGCCACGTAGGGCCGTTTGGCCTCAACGCTGCGGCGGGCGGCGCCGCGTTCGTACGCGAGGTCGACGTGAGCCAGACGGCCATCGACCTGGCACGCGAGAACGCGCGCCTCAACAGCCTTGATGCGACGATGGACTTCACCTGCGCAAACGTGCTGGAGTACCTGCCCGGGCTTATCTCGGACAAGAGACGCCTCCGCGAGGAGGGTGGACCCTTCGACCTTATCGTCCTGGACCCGCCGGCGTTCACCAAGAGCCGCGGGACCGTCGACCACGCCGCGCGAGGCTACCGCGAGATCAACGAGTGGGCCATGCGGCTTCTGCCGCGCGGCGGCTACCTTGCCACATGCAGCTGCAGCCACTTCATGACGCGCGACCTTCTCGCCCGCGCCATCGCCGAGGCCGCGCACAACGCAAACGTCCAACTGCGCCAGATCGAGGAGCGCCAGCAGGCGCCGGACCATCCCATCCTGTGGGGCGTTCCCGAGACCCACTACCTGGACTTCTTTGTGTTCCAGGTGGTATAGGGACTCTCACCTGCTGTTTTATGGCTTCGTGGGACCAAGCCCCACATCGGGAATTGACTGTACGAGAGAATTCATCAGTACAAGATGGGAAATTTCATCAGTACGGTCTGCAAAATTTCATTAGTAGTGTCTGATGAAATTCATCAGTAGGGCTGAGGAGCTTTTTGGCATTGCTCGTCAATAAGAGTAAGTCCACCCTTCGCTGCGCCTACCACGATGACCCACGCAGGTACTCCGCCATGTGGGGCGTCGACAGACGCACGTAGCCCTTGCCGTCCGCCTCGATAACGTGCTCTTTGATGAGGCTCGCGCGGTACTTGCTCACCCAGCTCGAGCTTCTGTTGCACCTCTGCGCGATGTCCGCCACCGCAGTGGAAGCGGGAGCATCAATGGCAGCCGCCTTCACGAATTCCCTCTGTGCCGGAGTAAGCCCATCCATAATTGGCGCGCAGACCGCCTCGCCAAATGCCACAACCGCATCGCTTATGCCGCGGTCAACATCGGCGCGCTCAATGAGCCTTGACCCTCTGCGATCCGCCGACTGCCACATGTAGTAGCCAACAAGCTGCACCATATATGGGTAGCCCGCAGCCGCTTGCGCCGCGGCCAGGGCATCTTCCTGGCTAATCTCCTTGCCGGACTCCCTAACAACGTCCACATATGCCGCACGCACATCGCCGAGAGGGACCTCGGCCAGCACCTGCTGCTGGCTGCGCCGCAAGAAGGTTAAAACCTTGTTGTTGAGCACCTCATCGACCATCAAGGGCAGGGCCGCAAACACAAAAGCCACCCCGTGTTTCTTGGCGTCCGAAACGTCTCGCATGTCCTCGTCCCGCAGGACGTGTTGAATGGCTGTAGCCACGGCGACAAGGTCTTCCTCAGAGGCTGCCTGTGCTTCGTCGATGGTAAAGAGAATGCCCTTGCCATCCGGTAGTCGCTTGAGCCTGGCATGGATTGCCTCTCTCAACGTAAGAGCAGCGTTACTTGGCGAGATGCTGACGCTCCCCAGACTGGCGGAGACCATTCCTCCTACCCCCACAGAGGGGCTGATTGTCGCCCCGCCAAACCTTAGGCCACCGGAGGAGAGAGCCGCCACCAACCGCTCGCAAAGACCGTTCGATGCGGTGTCAGAAACCACAACCCAATCGTGCTTTTTCGCAACGCGCCCCAGTTCGGTGAGCATGACCGTCTTGCCAAACCCACGCTGACCAGAGATGAGCATGAGCCTGCCAGGAGCCCCGGCGCCATTCTCCAGGGCCTCCTCGAAATCTCGAATAACGGACTCCCTGCCAATGAGGATGGGCGGCATCTTGCCAGCAGTGGGCTTGAACGGGTTCATCGGCCACTCCTCCCGTGTTTTATACCGTCTTGCACGAACTTATACCGTCTTACACGATTTTATACCGTCTTACACCGTCCGGCGCACCGGCCGCGCGGCCAGCGCGCCATCCGCGCCGCCCCTAGCCCCTGCTCTTCCGGCGCGCACGGAAGAACGCGCGCAGCTGCTCGGCCGCCTCGTCCGCAAGCACGCCAGACGTCACCTCAAAGGAATGGTTGAGCCGCTCGTCGTGGCTCACGTCGAAGAGCGTCCCCAGCGCGCCACCCTTAGGGTCGGGCGCTCCGTACACGCAGCGGTCAATGCGCGCGTTCACCATGAGCCCGGCGCACATGAGGCATGGCTCAAGCGTCACGTAGACGATGCACCCGGAGAGCCGCCAGCGTCCCAGCGCCCGCGCGGCTTCCTCCATGGCGAGAAACTCGGCGTGCGCGGCAGGGTCCGCGTCCCTCTCGCGACGGTTATGCGCGCGGGAGACAACCTCTCCATCACACACCACCACCGCCCCTATCGGCACCTCGCCCTCATCGGCGGCGGCAGCGGCCTCGTCGAGGGCAAGCCGCATGTACCGGGCGTCGTCCGCCTCAGCCTCGAACGCGTTGCCCTGCTCGTCCTGACGCATCCCTCGCCCCTCTCGCCTACTCGCTGGCCCAACTAGTCCAGCGTATGCGTTAGGATATATCCACGCACCCACGGAGGGGTGGCAGAGTGGTTGATTGCAGCGGTCTTGAAAACCGCCGGGCGCCTAGCGTCTCGAGGGTTCGAATCCCTCCCCCTCCGCCTCATGCATCCCGTCATGGAGCACTGCACGTCGCTTGCGTCCCAGAAAGGCCCGCCACCGCCCGTCCGCTTGAAGGGAGCCCCACATGGCCGTAATCATTATCGTCATCGCTATCGTCGTTGTTCTCGCCGCGTGGTTTGTGAGCATCTATAACGGCATTGTCCGCAAGGACAACCGCTGCGACAATGCCTGGCAGACCATCGACGCCCAGCTCCAGCGCAGGAACGACCTCATCCCCAACCTGGTCGAGACCGTGAAGGGCTATGCGGCGCACGAGTCCGGCACGCTCACCGCCGTCACGCAGGCGCGCGCTGCCGTCATGTCCGCAAGGACGCCCGAGGAGAAGATGGCCGCCTCCAACGTGCTCTCTGACACGCTGAAGTCGCTCTTCGCCGTCTCCGAGGCATACCCCGAGCTCAAGGCCAACGCCAACTTCCAGCAGCTGCAGTCCGAGCTCTCTGACACCGAGAACAAGATCAGCTACGCGCGCATGAGCTTCAACGACTGCGTGCTCGAGTACAACAACGCCATCGAGACCTTCCCCGGCAACGTCGTGGCCGGCTCCAAGTTCAAGGAGCGCCAGGGCTTCGAGGTGCAGTCCGAGGCCGCTCGCCAGGCGCCGCAGGTCAAATTCTAGTCTCTTCTCGGCGATAGTCGCAGGTTCTCTGCCGGCGGGGCAACGTCACCCCGCCGGCATTTTGCTGCCAAACCTGCAGCCACAGACGTTGCCCCCTCCCCCCATCCGTTCTTTATCGGTATCTGTGAATCTCAATTGGCGCGGCCTGGGGAAACGTGGCATCCGATTCACAGATACCGATAAAGAAGGAGAGGGGGAAGGGAAGGGGGGAGGGAGGACCGCGAGGAGAGGGGGAAGGGCGCACTGCGGGGGCGGCACGCCACGGAGGCGGCCCCGCCCCTAACGTGGAGATTAGCAAATCGTTACGCAAACCCGACCGCCGCGATGGTCCCTCGAAGCAGGCCCTCGTGTACAATGGCCTGTGCGCAGGACACGTGTGTCTCGCGTGGTCATCAAAGGTCAAAGAGAAAGGCTTCCATGAAACCCCGACCTCACAGTCGATGACCCTTCCGGCGTGCTACAGGCAGCCCGCCGCATGGGGTGCCGTTCCACCACATATGCCGCGCGAGCAGCCTCACCCAGGTCCACGCCGGCAGAGAAGGAGCACGCATGATCTACCTCTCCCAACTCGTGGGAAACCCGGTCCTCGACCTCAACGGCGAGAAGATCGGTACCGTTTCTGACCTGGGCATCGCCACCGGCGAGGTCTTTCCTCGCGTTACCAGCCTCGCGTTCATGGGCCCCGGACACACGCCCTTCATGATCAGCTGGCGCAAGTACGTCGACACCTACGACGAGCACGAGGTGCACCTCAAGGTCGTTGCTGCCGACATCCGCTTCTCCTACCTGCAACCCAACGAGGTCCTTCTCGCACGAGACATCCTCAACAAGCAAATCGTTGATACGCGTGGCATGCGCGTCGTGCGCGTGAACGACCTCAAGCTCTCGGACACCAACTCCACCCAGCTGCGCCTCCTTGGCGCCGAGGTGGGCATCCGCGGCATCCTGCGCTCGCTCTCCCCCGGCATCGAGAAGCTCGCGCTGCGCGTCGCGCACACCTTTGGCAAGCAGCTCCCCGAGAAGATCATCGCGTGGAGCTACATGGACCTCGTCGAGCGTGACCTCTCCGACGTCAAGCTCTCGGTCTCGCACAAGACGCTCGACGACATGCACCCCGCTGACATCGCCGACATCATCGAGCGCCTTGACCCGCGTCTGCGCGGGCAGGTCTTTGCCCAGCTCGACGACGAGCAGCGCGCCGGCGCCATGGCAGAGCTGGATGACGACGCCATGGCCGCCCAGATCATGGGCAGCATGGACGAGGCCGACGCGTCGCGCATCCTCTCGGAGATGGACCCGGACGACGCAGCCGAGCTTGTCTCGGAACTTGACTACGACAAGGCCGAGAAGCTCCTCAAGCTCATGGGCGTCAACGAGCAGAAGGCCATCCGCCAGCTCCTTGGCTATCGCGAGGACACCGCAGGCCGCATCATGACCTCCGAGGCGGTCTCGCTTCCCGAGGACAAGACTGTCGCCGACGCCGTCGAGCGCCTGCGCGGGCTGGACGAGGACTTCGAGAGCGTGCGCTACGTCTATCTCACCGACGAGGACGAGAAGCTCTCGGGCGTGGTCACGCTCGGGCGGCTCATCGTGTCCAATCCCGACACCCGGCTGGACGACATCGCCACCAAGGAGCTCAAGACGGCAAGCCCCGAGGACGACCAGGAGGACGTGGCGCGCGACATCGCCAAGTACAACCTGCTGGCCATGCCCGTCGTCTCCGACGAGGGCAAGCTCCTGGGCATCGTGACCGTCGACGACGCCCTGGACGTCCTGGAGGAGGAGCACGCCGAGGACCTGCAGATCGCCGGCGGCACCAGCTCCGACGCAGACGGCACCGAGCACGCGCACGACCTGGTGTGGCTCCTGCGCCGCAACGCCTGGTTCTTCTTCTGGATCATCGCCACGGCAATCATCTCCATCGCCTTCAAGACCGACACCAGCACCTTCACTGCGGCGCTTCTCGCCTGCGCGGCAATGCCGCTCGCCCTCGTGGTGGCCGACGACTCCGTGAGCTACGTCACCAACTTCTTCCTCGAGAACGACCCAGACGACGAGGACTCGCCCTCTACGCTGGGCTTTGCCCTGCGCAGCATTGGGACGGGCCTTGTATTTGCCTTCATCTGCACGCTGCTGGTGCTTGCCTTTGTAAGCCTCGCGCTGCCAAGCGCGGCCGATGCGGCGCTTGCGCACGCCTTGCGCCTGGGCTTTACCGCCGCTGCGGTCTCGGTGCTGGTGTCCTTTGCGCTTACGCCCATCTACCTCGTCGTCCTTCGCAAGCGAGACGAGAGCAACCAGGAGACTTCTGGCTTTGCGCTCGCCATCGTCTCGATGATCGTCGCCGCCGTGGTGTTTGCCATCGCCATCGCCGTGACCGGTTCGACCGGAATCGTCCTGGGGTAGCCGATGGCGGAGGCAAAGGACACAACGGGAAAGGCCGAGAAGAAGGCCGGGCGCCTCGCCATTCTCGCCGCCATGGGGCCGGGCCTTCTCACTGCCATGGCCGGCAACGACGCCGGCGGGATTGCGACGTACTCCTCGACCGGAGCCACCTACGGCTACGGCATGCTCTGGACCGTGCCCCTCATGTGCGTCCTGCTCATCGTGGCGCAGGAGACCGCCGCGCGCATGGGTTGCGCCACGGGCAAGGGCTTTGCGGCGCTCATCCGCGAGCAGTTTGGCGTGCGCGTCTCGGCCGTGGCCATGCTCGCCCTCATCATCTCCAACTTCACGGTAACACTCTCCGAGTTTGCGGGCATTGCCTCGAGCATGGAGCTCTTTGGCATCCCCCTGCAGGTGAGCGTGCCAATCGCGGGCATTGCCACATGGCTTCTCACGCAGAGCGGCTCCTACCACCGCGTCGAGAAGATTCTTCTCGCACTCTCTTGCGTGTTTCTCACCTATATCGTAAGCGGCTTCATCGCCAACCCCGACTGGGGCCTCGCGCTTAGGGACACGGTGATTCCGCAGTTCTCGAGTGACCCCGGGTACGTGTCGCTGCTGGTGGCAAACGTTGGCACCACCATCTCGCCGTACATGCTCTTCATGGTGAGCTCAAACGTGGTCGAGAAGAACCTCAAGGGCTCCGACATTCCCGGCCAGCGTGCCGACAACATCTCCGGCGTGATTGCCGCAGAGATCACCACCTGGTTCATCGTGCTCACGACCGGGACCGTCCTCTACCCGGCGGGCGTCACCGTGAACAGCGCGGCCGACGCGGCCCAGGCGCTCGTGCCGCTTGCGGGCCAGTACGCGTCGGCGCTCTTTGCCGCAGGCCTCGCGGGCGCGTCGTTCCTGGCAGCGTGCGTGCTGCCCGGCATCACGGCAAGCGCCGTGTGCGAGGCTTTCGGCTGGGAGCGCGGCGTCGACCGCAGCTGGAACGAGGCGCCGGCGTACCGCACGATCATCACCAGCATCACGATTCTCTCGGCCGCCATCGTGCTCATTCCCAACGTCGACCTCTTTGGCGTCATGATGCTGGCACAGGTCATCAACGGCGTGCTGCTGCCGGTGCTCATGGTGTGCATGGTGCTCATCGCAAGCGACAAGCGCGTCATGGGCCAGTACGTGAACGGCCGCGTGTGGACGGGGCTCACGTGGTTCACCATCGTGGTGGTTATCGTCCTCACGGTCATCATGTTCGTGCTTCAGGCGATGGGCGTGTAGGGGCACCGTGGGGGGCACCCGAGGGGGGCAGCCCGCACTCGTTCGAGTGCGTGCGTTCGATTACGTGCGTTCGACTGCGGAAACCCCTTCTCCGGCGAGAAAACGACGCCGAAGCAGAAGTTATCGAAGCAATCATGTACGAAGTGGGCCTTCCGGCGAGAAAAGCTCGCCGGAACGTGAACTTCCGACGGGATTCCGTATGAGATGCGCCTTCCGGCGCCAAAATGACGCCGGAGGATGGGCCCTGGAGGAAATTCCGTACCAGAAGGGCCTTCCGGCGCCAAAATGACGCCGAAGGGAAGGTTCCGTTCGCTCTAGCTGCGATAACGCGTCCTCCGGCGAGAAACTCCCGCCATAGAGTTCCCAGAGCGATTCACATTCGTACTCCGGATGTGTATCGACCTGCGCAGGTCACACATTCGGGCACGAATGTGTATCACGGTAGGCTCGGAATGTGCCCTCGGGCGCTGAAATGGCACCGTATAGAGGGCTCACACGGAACCCTCGTACGAGATGAGCCCTCCGGCGTCACGGGGGACGCCGGAGGGCTCTTTCATACGGAAATGACCTGCTGATAAAACGTGCCGGGACTACCGCTCCCCCGCATCGTAGGGGACGCCGGCAGCTTTGGGCGGGTGGTTCTTGCCCGAGAAGAACACCAGCAGAATCATCGTGAGCACATACGGCAGCATGAGGAAGAGGTCCGAGTAATTGCTCGAGAGCCCCATAGAGAGGCACAGCTGGTAGCCGCCGGAGCGCGCCAGGCCAAAGACGAGGCACACCAACGCGGTCGACGGGATGTTCCAGTTGCCAAAGATCATCGCGGCGATGGCCAGGTAGCCAAAGCCCATGTAGATGCTGGGCGAGAAGTTCGCAGAGATCGAGTACGCATAGCAGATGCCACCAATGCCGCAGAGCGCGCCAGAAATCACGACGGCAATGAATCGCGTCTTGTTGACGTCACCGCCGGTGGCGTCCACGGCCTGGGGGTTCTCGCCGCACGCGCGCAGGCGCATGCCAAAGCTTGTCTTGTACATGAGGTACCAGGCAGCAATGGCAACCACCGCAATGAACCACTCGTAGGGGTACATGTCGGTGAAGAACCAGCCCAGCACGGGAATCTGGCTCAGGACGGGCACGGTCACCTGGTCTGATACGCCAAGGACGAACTTGTTCGAGGCCGCCCCGGCAAGTGCCTGGTTGGCAACACTCGTGAAGAAGGTGGTGAGCGCCGCCGCCAGGATGTTCACCACCACGCCGCTGATCACCTGGTTTGCACGGAACCTCACGCAGAGAAACGCGTGCAGCAGGGAGTAGACGGCGCCGCCGATCATGGACGCCAGCATGGCGATCACGATGACCATCTGGTTGTCGCTGCCCATCTGCTGCATGAGAATGACGGCGACGAGAGACCCGACGAAGGCGCCAAAGCCCTGGAAGCCCTCGACGGCAAGGTTGGTGACGCCGCTCTTCTCGGAGTAGATGCCACCGATGGCCATGATGAAGAGCGGTGCCGCAAAGGCAAGCCCGTCAATGAACACGGTATCCATGCTACTTCTCCCCCTCTCCCGTCGTGGCTTCCGCAGCAGCCTCAGTCTTGGCCTTGGCCTCGAGCTTGGCGTCCTCCTCGCGCTGCAGCCTGCGGTGGGCAAGGTACTTGAAGTACCCGCCGCACGCGGAGAAGAGCAGCATGATGCCAACGATGAGCGACGCGATCTCCTTCTGGACGCCCAGCGTGGAGCTCATGAAGTTGCTGCCGTTCTGGAACACGGAAACCAGGATCGACGCGAAGACGCTTCCGATGGGGTTACCATTGCCGAGAAGCGCGACGGCGATGCAGTCGTAGCCCATCTGCGGAAGCGTCTTGGGCACGATGGTCGTGTAGTAGCCGCAGTAGTAGGCAACGCCGGCGAGGCCAGCGAGCGCGCCGGAGAGCGCCATGGCCTGGATGAGCCGCTTGCCCACGTTGATGCCGGCGTACTTCGCGGCCTTGGGGTTCTGACCCACGGCCTTGAGCTCGAAGCCCACCACCGTGCGCTTGAAGAGCCAATCGAGGAAGAACGCAAGCGCCACCGCAAGGAACACGCCCAGCGGGATGGTGCAGTTGACCCCGCCGATCTGCACGTTGTAGATCATGAGGGCGGCGTCGGTCGAGCAGGGCAGCGAGGAACGCGTGAGACCGTTCACGTAGTTGAGGTTGATGAGGAAGCCCACGACGTAGTTCAGGATGTAGTTGATCATGATCGTGGAGACGACCTCGTGCACGTTGAAGCGGTACTTGAGGAAGCCCACGAACGCGCCGAGGAGCGCGCCCACCACGACGCCAACCACAACAACCAGCGGCTTGGCGAGAACGGCGGGCAGGTCGCTGTAGCCGATGAGCACCGTAGCCGTGAACGCGGAGGCCACCATCTGGCCGGAGATGCCGATGTTGAAGAGGCCGGCACGGAAGCCCACCACAAAGCCCAGCGATGCCAGCAGCATGGGGGCAAGGTAGCCCAGGAAGGTGAAGAAGTCCGACTGGATGCCCGCGCCGCCGCCGTAGCTGCCCTTGGGTGCCAGGCCCGAGCCCTGGAGGAAGCTGTAGAACCCCACGAACGGGTCCTTGCCAAGCACCACAAGGAGTATGCCTGAGACGAGAAGGGACAGCAGCACGCAGAACACGGGGACCGCGATGTGCGACCAGCGGCCGTCCAGCAGCCGCTGGAACCAGTCCGACCCTCCTCTTTTCTTCTCGGCGTCAGTCATTGTCCGCCACCCCCATCATGTACCTGCCCACTTCCTGCGAGGTCATGGTGCTCGCCGGGGCCGTCTTGAGAAGCTTGCCGTTGTAGATCACACCGATGGTATCGGCCAGCTGCATGACCTCGTCGAGCTCGAGCGAGATAAGCAGGACGGCGGCCCCGCGGTCGCGCTCGGCGATGATCTGCTCGTGGATGTGCTCGATTGCGCCCATGTCCATGCCGCGGGTGGGCTGCACGAAGATGAGGAGCCGCGCGTGCTGCTCGATCTCGCGCGCGACGATGGCCTTCTGCTGGTTTCCACCGCTCATCGAGCGCGTGATGGTGCGCCCGCCCTGGCCGGAGCGAATGTCGTAGCGCCCGATAAGGTCGTCGGCGAACTCGCCGATCTTGCCGTGGTCGATCACGCCGCGCTTGGAGAAGGGCTCCTTGTAGTAGCGGCGCAGAGCGAGGTTCTCGTCTAGCGGCAGGTTCATGAACACGCCCATGCCCTGGCGGTCCTCGGGAATGTAGGCGATGCCGTCCTCCACGCGGTTGCGGACGGTCTCGCCCGTGATGTCCTTGCCCTCTAGCGTGATGGTGCCCTTGTAGGCGTCCTGCATGCCAGCGATGGTGTTGGCAAGCTCGCCCTGGCCGTTACCGGCAACGCCTGCGACGGCGAAGATCTCGCCCTCATGGATGGTGAGCGAGACGTCCTGCACCACCTCGAACTTGTCGGCGTTTCTCACCGTGAGGTGGTCGACCTTGAGGACCTCCTTGCCAAAGTGCGGCTCGCCCTTGGTGGTCTCGAGCTTGACCTCGCGGCCGACCATGAGGTTGGCCATGTGCTGCACGGAGGTGCCAGCAACGTCGAGGACGTCCACCAGCTTGCCGCGGCAGAGGATGGCACAGCGGTCGGCGACCTTCTTGATCTCCTCGATCTTGTGGGTGATGAGGATGATGGTCTTGCCCTGGTCGCGCAGGCCGCGGATGATGTCGAGAAGGAACTCGATCTCCTTTGGCGTGAGGACGGCGGTCGGCTCGTCGAAGATGAGAATCTCGGCGTTGCGGTAGAGCATCTTGAGGATCTCGACGCGCTGGCGCTGGGAGACGGCAAGGTCGCCCACCATGTCGGTGGGGTTCACCGCAAGCCCGTACTGCTCCGAGATCTCCTTGACGCGCCTGTTTGCCTCCTTGATGTCCACGCAGGGCAGAAAGCCCGCCAGACGCTTCTTGGGCTCGACGCCCATCACGATGTTCTCGGCGACGGTGAAGTTGTCGACCAGCTTGAAGTGCTGGTGCACCATGCCAATGCCCGCGGCCACGGCGTCATCGGACGAATCGAACTTCACCTCCTGGCCGCGGAGGACAATCTTTCCTGCGTCGGGCTGGTACATGCCAAAGAGCACGCTCATGAGCGTCGACTTGCCCGCGCCGTTCTCGCCGAGAAGGGCAAATACCTCGCCCTTCTTGACGCGCAGCGTGACATCGTCGTTTGCCACGATGCCCGGGAAGCGCTTCGTGATGTGACGCATGTCGATGATGTAATCGTCTTGCATGGCTTCCTCCCGTGCCTCTCGCTGGGACGCGCTTGCGAGCGGCAACCTACTCGCCCGCAACGGTCCAGGCGGTCTCCAGGCCAAGGCACATCATGGTGTCGAAGGAGTTCTGGCGCTCCTCGGCCGTCATGGCCTCGTGCGAGATGAGGCTGTCCGAGACCGTGAACATGGCGAGCGCCTTCTTGTGGCAGCCCTGCGCCGTCCAGTAGAGGCCGGCGGACTCCATCTCGACCGCGAGCATGCCCAGATCGGTGAGGCGCTGGGGCAAATCGGCGTTGGCCTTGGGGTAGTAGAACTGGTCAGACGAGTAGACCTGGCCAACGTGCGGGTGCACGCCGAGCTTCTCGGCAGCGTCCATACATGCCTTGAGCAGCTCGTAGTTGGCAACCGGCGCAAAGGTTCCGGGCAGGCCGTAGATGTCGCCGTAGGAGGAGTTCGAGGAGGAGCCCATGGCAACCACGACGTCACCGAGATGCACGTCGGGCTGGAGCGATCCGGTAGAGCCGATGCGGATGATGGCGTCGACGTCGAACTGCTCGTAGAGCTCGGTGGAGTAGATGCCAACGGAGGGGATGCCCATGCCGTGGCCCATCACCGAGACCTCGCGGCCCTTGTAGATGCCCGTGAATCCGAGCATGTTGCGCACGTTGTTGAAGCACACCGGATTCTCGAGGTACTTCTCGGCAATGCGCTTTGCACGAAGCGGGTCGCCCGGCATAAGGACGACCTTGGCAATCGAGGTTCCCTCGTTGAGCGAGATGCTTGCCGAGATGGACTCCTTGGCCATGTTCACACACCTTTCCCGGCGGTTCTTCCGCCTTCCCGTGAGCCTAGGCAGGCGAGAAGCCCGCCCGCCGGAAACCAAAGGGGCCGCGACGCCTTGTGGCGCCGGGCCCCAGGAAGCACGCGATCGGCGCGCCCCGACGCGCCGCCTACTTGAGACCGGGGAAGTCGTCCGGCTTGTAGTCGTTGGTCGCGGCAGCGGGCACGATGGTGCCGGCCTTGAGGGCGTCATAGCACTCGGAGAGCTTGGAGAGCGCGTCGGCGGAGAGCTGCTGGCGGCCGTCGGCAGAGACGTATCCGGTGGAGTCCGTGTCGGCGCCGAGGAGGTCGTCGTGGCCCTTGAAGGTGCCGTCGTAGATGGCGGTGAGCTGCTTGTCGACGTTGGTGTCCATCACCTTGAGCGTGGAGGTGAGGATGATATTGTTGCTGCCATTGGCGCCGTCGTCGTACTGGTCGACGTCGCAGCCGATGGCGTAGACCTTGAGCTCGGAGCCGTCGGCCTCCTTGATGGCGGTGAAGGTGCCGTTGCCCGCAGCGCCTGCGGCGACGAAGATCACGTCGCAGCCCTGGTCGATGAGGGCGGAGCCCACGACCTTGCCGCCCGCCTCGTCAGTGAAGTCGCCGATGTAGTTGCCGCCCACGTTGTTGCCGGAGAGGTCCGTGCCAGCGTAGGAGGGAAGCTCGACGCACTCGGCGGAGGTGCCGTAGTGCGCGTTGGCATAGTTCACGCCGGACATGAAGCCGTACTGGTAGTTGACGTTGGACTGGAACGGCATGCCGTTGACGACGGCGACCTTGTTCGACTTGGTGGAGAGGGCGGCGGCGACGCCCGCGAAGAAGCCGCCCTCCTGCTCCTTGAACGTCATGGTGTAGACGTTGTCGAGGGACATGGGGTTGCCGTTGGCGTCGGTGATGGTGGAGTCGACCACGATGAACTTGTGATCGGGGTTGGAAGACGCGATGTCACCCACGGCAGCGAAGTTGTAGCCGGGGAGCACGAGGGCGTCGTAGTCGCCAACGACCTGCTGAACCGTGGGGACCAGGTTGTTGTAGTCCGGCTCCTTGATGTCGTTCACGGAGCAGTCGGAGTGGTCCTTGAGGAACTCCTGGATGCCGTCATAGCAGTTCTCGTTGAAGGAGCCGTCATCGATGCCCGAGGAGGTAATGATGACGATCTTGAGCCCCTTCTTGGCGTCTGAGCTGGAGCTGGAGTCCGAGCTAGAGCTAGAGGAGCTTGAAGAGCCGGAGCCACAGCCGGCAAGGCCGAGCAGGGTGACGGCAGCCGTACCAGAGGCCATCCCCAAGAAACCGCGACGCGAAACCTGAGCAGTCATAGCGCACTCCCTTTTCCCATTGGCTTTCCCCTCCGACGCTTCCTCTCACCCAATCGTCGGATAGTCACAAGCTTAACCGTTGGCCGGATACGCGATGGTCATCACAAGGGGATTCTCGACCACTGGTAACCAAATTGTTCGTAACGGGTGCCGTTATTGATGTGCGACGTTCATTATTTCTCGGCCGTGGGACTGGGAGACGGGGCCCCGCGGGGAGGAGGGTGGACGCACTCTGCCAAGAAACGCCCTCCGGCGAGATTCTGACGCCGGAGGGCTCGTTGTCGCAGCAACTGCGTACGAAAGGGGCCCTCCGGCGAGGAATTGACGCCGGAAGCCACGCCGCTGCAGCTATCACGTACGAAACACTTCCTCCGGCGAGATTCTGACGCCGGAGGGCTCGTTGTCGCACCAACTGCGTGCGAAAGGGGCCCTCCGGCGCCGATTTCTCGCCGGAGGGCCATTGCCCGCAGTCTTTCTCGCCAAGAAGCGCCTTTTGGCGCCAAGTGCGCAAAAAAAGCACCGCAGCGGCGTCGCCCTACAGCTCGTACGGAGCCGTGAGCAGGCCATTCTCGGTGATGATGCCCGTGATCAGGCTGTGATCGGTCACGTCGAACGCGGGGTTGAAGACGTCCACGCCCTCGGGTGCCATACGCTCCTTGTACCACATCTCGGTGACCTCGTCGGGGTCGCGCATCTCGATGGGAATCTGCGCGCCCGTGGGAGTGTCGTGGTCGATGGTCGAGCTTGGCGCGCACACGTAGAAGGGCACGCCGTAGTGCTTGGCGAGAATTGCCACGCCCGAGGTACCAATCTTGTTGGCGGCATCGCCGTTGGCGGCAACGCGGTCGCAGCCAACGAAGACCACGTCGATGCGCCCCTGCTGCATGAGCATCGAAACCATGTTGTCGCACTGCAGCGTCGTGGTGATGCCGGCGTTGTACAGCTCGAACGACGTGAGGCGCGCACCCTGCAGGAGCGGCCTGGTCTCGTCGCAGTAGACGTGCATGTCGGTGCCGGCCCATCCCTGCTCGAGCGCAGTGTACATGGGGGCCGTCGCCGTGCCGTACTTGGCGGTGGCCAGCGTGCCGGCGTTGCAGTGCGTGAGGATGCCCACGGGCTGCCCTGGCTTTCTCACCTGCTGCATGATCTTGAAGCCAATGGCACCGATGTTGCGGCTGATCTGCACGTCCTCCTCGCGAATTCGAAGCGACTCCTCGAAGAGCTCCTGCTTGAGCTGGTCAACGGGAAGGTCCAGGTGGTCGCGGCAGAATGCGTCCATGCGGTTGAGGGCCCAGAAGAGGTTGACGGCCGTGGGGCGCGAGGTTGCCAGGTAGTCCGCGATCTCCTTGAACTGACGGTAGAACTCCTGTTGGTCGGCGGTGTCGATCTTGTTGGCGAGGACCGCAAGGCCCTCCGCCGCAGCGACGCCAATGGCGGGTGCCCCGCGAACGCGCAGCTTCTTGATGGCCTCCCACAGCTCTTCCTTGGTACGAAGGTTGATGCGCTTCACCGTACCGGGAAGCACCGTCTGGTCGATGATGTCCAAGGACTCGCGGTCCTCCGGCAGCTTCACCGAGATGACGCGGTCGAAAAACTCCTCAACGCTCATGTGGCTTCGTTCTCCCCTCTCTGTCCTACGGCCGCGGCGCTGGCGAGAAGCACCAGCGCACGGGCTCGCTACTTGCTTGCCTTGTCAAACTCGTCCTTGAACGAGCCGAACATCTTTCCCATGCTGTTGAGGCCGCGGCCTAGCGCGCGGGCGGCCTCGTCTCCGGCACTGCGGCTGGCCGCCGGCTTCTTGGCTTTGGGCGCAGCGGTCTTGGGCGCGCCGGCCTTCGCCGCCGAGACAGACTTGGCCCCCGTACCTGCGGCGGATTTCTTCACGGCATAGGTCGTGGGCCCGAAGGTCGCAGCCGCGCGCTCCTCGGGGCTAGCCTTGAGCGTGGCCGTTGGTTCGGAGACGCGCACGTCAGCGGCCTCGGTGGCGGGAAGCTGGTTCTTCTCGGCCGCGGCACGCAGCTCCTCGGCCTCCTCGCGGGCACGCTCCGCCTCGCCTTCAGCGCGGGCGTCGTCGATGGCGCGCTTTGCCTTGCCCAGTGCCTTGCCCAGTGCGAACGAGCCCTTGTCGACCGCCTCGCCCGTGGCCTTCCCGGCCTTCTCGCCAAACTCCGCGCCGCGAATCTTGGCCTTTGCCGTGGCCTCACCGGCCTTGGCGGCCAAGCCTCCGTTGAGTTCCAGCTTGGAGGCCGCGTCCTTCACGATCATGCGGCCCTTGGAGTAGCCGATCATCATGCTGGGCGGAATCTCCACCGAGCCCACGAGCGCCGTGGCCATGCCGCCGTCACCCACCAGGAACTTGGTCACCTTGCCCGTGGACTCGTCGAACTCGGCGTCGCCCACGTAGCCCAGCTCGCGGCCAGACTCGGTGCGGGCGTCCATGCCCGCCCACATGATGCAGGAGTCCCAGTCGACGCCCAGGCGCTCGCGTGCCTTGTCGTCGAAGGCGCCCTCCTCGCCTACCACGCGGAAGCCCTTCTCGCAGGCAGCCAGCGAGTCGAAGGCCACAAAGACGTCTTCGCGCTTGACCATTCCGGCAACGTCAGGGCGCGCCACCAGGTAGCCCACCATGGAGCGGCCGTCAGGCGTGAACACGGCCATGTGAATCTTGCCGAGCTTGGGGAGGCGCTCGCCGCTCTGCTCGCCAGCTGCGGGCTTCTCGCCCTTCTTGGGCTTCTTTGCACGAGCCTTCTTGGCGATGAAGACCTTCTTGCCCTGCATGTCACTAATCTTGGTCACGGTATCACTCCCCAACCGCGCTTCGCGCAGGCACCGCGAAGGCGACGTTGTCCCAGCGTGCACACCAAACAAGCAGGCGGGGCACCGTCTGGCACCCCGCCATGCGTGCACCCGTTACGAGCCGCCTCCGCAGTTGCCTGGCGAGGCGGTTACCTACTCTGCGGGCTTCTCGTCGTTGTCGACAACCTCGACGTGCACGGACTGCGCGGCAGACTCGTTTGCGGCAGCCGCATCGCCAGCCATGCTCGAAACGCGGTCGGTCACGGTGTTCACGGCGTCAGAGACCTGTGCGGACGTGCTGGAAACGGCCTCGGAGAGCGAGTCGCGGAGCTGGTCCATGCGCTCGCGCGCGAGGTCGACCTTGGCCCGAAGCTCATCGGTCTTGGCATCAACGCCAGGACGAACGTCGCCCAGGCGATCGGAGACGCTGCGGGCGCCGCGCTCGTAGGTGTCAACGGCGGAGTCCCATGCGTCGTTCATGGCATCGGCGGCCATGGCGCGACTCTCCGCACCGGGGCGAGGGGCCAGCATCATGCCAGCGACGACGCCTGCAGCAGCACCAAAGATGCTGCCGAGAACGAAACTAGCGGTCTTGCTCATGACATCCTCCTGTCGTTACGGGACGCAGATGCGACCCTCTTGCTTCCAACTACGAGTTCGGCCAGCGTACGGCGCGAGCGAAGTGCCTTTCTGGGCGACCTACCTCACCGGACGAGGGCGCGGCATGTTCGCCATGTCCCAGTCGCCGCCGTCTGGCGAAGGTGCCTCAGGCGCAGACGGCTCTGGCTGCGCCTCCTCGACGACGTCATCGGGCTCGTCAAGCTCGTCATCTTGTGCGCTCGCAGCGCTTGGTGCGGGTACGGGTGCGGGCGACACGAGCGTGGACTCGGGGCTTTCCGGGACGGCAGGAACAGCCGCCTCCGCTGCCTCCTCCGTGGACTCGGGCTCCGCCGTGGGATTCTCGTCCCCATCGGCAGCCGACTCCTGGGGCTCTTCCTGGACGGCTTCGTCCTGCTCGACAGGTTCTTCCTCGCCCGCGCTGGGGCCGGAGACGCTCTGCACCAGGCTCACGATGCCATCGACAATGGCGCCGACGTCGGGCTTGGGCTCGCCGCCACCGGAGAAGGCCCACTGCAGAATCCACGCGGCGCTCGAGAGCGCAGACGTCACCAGGACGTCATCGGGGCATGGGAACACCACGTCAAAGGCTCGCTCATTGCCAGCCACGGGATACGTGCGGCCACAGGTGATGTCGCCCGCGATGTTGGTGCGGGCGAGAAGCTCGACCGTCATGTGCTCAAGGAGATGCGCAAGCTCGGTATGGCCCATCGAGTCGCGGAAGAGCCTGCCGGCGTCGCCCAGGCACACGTGGTCTGCCAGCTCGGGCATGAGGTGGAAGACCCGCGCGGTGGCCTCGATATCCTCGCTGGTCATGAGCGGGGCGTTGGGGGCAATCTCCACGAGGGCGTCGAGGTCCCTCGGCCCTACCGTGACCTTCTTGATTTCCACGAGCTGGGCCATCGTGCGGCTCCCCTTCTTCTGCGCCCGCGAACGCGGACAGGCGGTCTAGTCTAGGGTCCATTGTAGTGAAAACCTAGGCCGAACCTCATGTACGCAGCCGGACGGCACGGATCAGGCGGCAACGTGGGGCGCAGACAGAGCCAAGGCGCAGGCAAACGGCACCCCTAGGCGCCTTGTTCCCCTTCTTCGCCATGCGAATCGGACAAGTTCGGCTTATGTTGCGACTTTTCACGCAAATTGGCGGGAGCTGGTTGGCGAAGGGCTGGATTCGCCTTCCCCTCAGAAGGGGCGAGCGCGCCGGACGCCTCTTGCTTCTCGGCCTCATTGGTCTCGTCGACGCCGGAAGCAGGCTCATCGTCATCGCGGACTGGCTCCGGAGCGGTAACGCGCAGCATGGCCACGCGGCGGCCGCGCATGGACTGCACGCGGAAGGTGTAGCCGTCCTTGGTGATCACGTCACCGGGACGCGGGAGCTTGTCGGCCATGTCGGTGATGTAGCCGGCGATGGTCTCGTACTCCTCGTTGTCTTCCACAGGCCAGCCAAGGTCGATGGCATCATCGAGCGAGAAGCGACCGTCGACCAGCCACTCACGATCGGAGAGCTTGGTGAGGTACTTGTTGTCGGGGTCGAACTCGTCCTCGATCTCGCCCACAATCTCCTCGACGATGTCCTCGATGGTGATGACGCCTGCCGTGCCACCATACTCGTCCACCACGATGACCATCTGGTCGTGGCTTGACTGCATCTCGGAGAGCAGCGGGATGATGTCCTTGGTGTCGGGGACAAAGTCCGGAGTGCGCATGTGACGCGAGATCTTCTCGCCGCCGCGACCGTCGTCGATGATGGGCGAGATGAGGTCCTTGATGTGGGCGATACCCACGATGCGGTCAACGCTGCCCCGGTAGATGGGGATGCGGCTGTAGCCGGTGCGGCGCATGACGGAGAGCACCTCGTTGAGCGTAGCGTCCTCGCGCATGGCGCACATGTCCACGCGCGGCACCATGACCTCGCGGGCGATGGTGTCGCCCAGGTCGATGACCTCGTGAATCATCGACTTCTCCTCGTCGGAGAGCTCGTCGGAGTCCGTGACCATGTACTTGATCTCGTCCTCCGAGACCTCCTGGCGATCATCGGCGGACTTCACGTGCATGAGACGAGCAAGGCCATTGGCGCTCGCAGAGGTTAGCCAGATCAGCGGCCTGACGGCATGCGAGAAGCCGCGGAGAAAGCCGGCGACGCGCTTGGACACGCCCTCGGCGTCGGCCATGGCGATGCGCTTGGGCACGAGTTCGCCCACCACGATGGAGATGTACGAGACGATGAGGGTGATGAGAATCGTGGCCAAGCCGTTCGCGATGCCGAGGTCCATGCCAAAGCCCGAGAGCCACAGGCCGAATGGCTCGGAAAGGCTCGTTGCGGCGAACGCAGACGAGAAGAACCCAACAAGCGTGATGGCAACCTGGATGGCAGCGAGAAACTGCGTGGGGTCGTCAATCATGTCTGCCGCAGTGGCCGCCCGAGCGTCACCCTCCTCTGCGTCATGATCGAGCAGGACCTTCCGTGCCGTGGAGAGTGCCATCTCCGACATCGAGAAGTACCCGTTTACAACCGTGAGCAGAAACGTGACAAGAATCGATAGGGCTATGTCCATGCGCGAGTGCGCAACCTCCTCGGACGATGTGGGCACAACCGGACCGCCAGGGCGGCGGCAGGCTCGGTTGCTCTGATTCTATAAGAAATACCCGTTAGACGTGGAGATACGCACGAAACGTAACCCTTTCGTGGTTCATGGAGAAGCAGTGGGAGCACCTCGTGAGGCCATCGGGTTCTCCAAGGCACCACATTTGGCTGATACCATCTGGCACTCCGTTCGCTGCTTGGAGGCAGTCACGAACTCGCTGGGGCTAACCGCGGAGCCAAACAGCGGAAGGGAGGAGCGATGATGGATGACACGGAGCCCCTGGTGGCGGGCCCAGCGATTGAACCGACGCACGGGGCAAAGACGCCTGGCCACAGGCCAAGCCAGCGTCGCCACAGGTTTCCCGGTCTTCTGGCGTGGCTCGTGATGCTGGCCTGCCTTGGACTCATGGGGATTAGATGCCTGCCGGCATCTGCCTCCGACGGACGCGCCGTTCCCGAGCTGGTCTCGTTTGTGCCAATCCTCCTTGTGCCCGTGCTTGTGTGCCTGGTCCTCTCGGCGCTTTGGCATCGTCGAATCTTGCTGGTGGTGAGTAGCGCCGCGCTTGCGACACTTGTCGTGTGGCGCGTTGGCTATTTCGTTCCAACTTCACGCGTAAGTTCGTCGGCGCTCACAAGCGTTGAGACTTCCGCATCAACAGACGACAACGCCGCGCGAATAATGACGCTCAACACCCGCAATGGAAACGCCTCGGCGGCCGAGATCGTTGACGTGGTGAAGCGCTATCACGCCGAGGTGCTGTGTCTTGAGGAGCTGTCGGACGCCGAGGTCCAGGCCCTGAGCGAGGCTGGCCTCGACGAGGTACTGCCATATCACGTGGTCTCCGACGCCGCCTCGCAGATCAACAACGGCGGCAGGAACGGCATCTGGACCTTAGCGCCCATGTCGGACGTATCAACTAACCTACTGCCCATCAACACGAGTTCGATGCCCGCGGCCGATATCACCGTGGGAAGCAGGACCGTACGCGTAGTTGCGGTACACCCCAACTCTCCCGTACGCGGTGCCCAGAGCGAGTGGAGCCAGGGGCTTTCTGTCATCCAGTCGCTCTCTGAGTACAACCACTCCTATCTGCTTTGTGGCGACTTCAACTCGACCTGGGACCATGCTCGCTTCCGTGAGCTGCTGGGCGGCACGTTTGTGGATGCCGGCGAACAGAGCGGACAGGGATTCCACATGACGTATCCTGCGAATAGCCACGTGCCGTCACTCATCGAGATCGACCACTTTGTGTACTCGAAGTCCTCGGGGATTGTGGTGAGCAACCTCGAGACCGTTGAGGTCAGTGGCTCCGACCACCGAGCACTCATCGGTATTCTGGAGGCCTCATAGCGGGGCGCCTGCGGCGCCCCGCCCTCCTCGCGCGAAGCGCGAGGAGGGCGTTGTTGCATCGAAACCGTCCTCGTTACACTTTTTTTCAGGCCTAGTGCGCTGAACCCGCCTTCGTTACACCCAGTTCTCGCGTACCCCTAAGTAGGAGATCTTCTTTACATACCACATGTTGTGCCATAGATAGAGCATCCCACAAGATATGAGGTTCGATACTTGAGCCCTCTCCTAACACCCATGTAACGAAGGCCAGTTCGATGCACGAGAGCGAAAATCAGTGTAACGAAGGCGCTTTCGACGCATCGGACTCTCGCCCAGCGTGCGACCCGAACGACTACGACCCCCAGAAGCTCTGTCAACGTGTGAAGCAACCAGTTACGATGCAACGGGGCGCTATCCAAAGAGCCGCCTCACGAGTGTCGACCTCAGCATGGCCTGTCGTTCGCTCAATGACTTTCTTCGATATCCAAGCCAGCGCTCCAGCTGCGTCGTCAACGCGCTAAGCGCGGCTTCGTCTGCCGCTATTCCATTCGTTACTACCAGCGATTTATACCCCACTGATTCCAACGCGCTCCGGCGCCGTTCGTCCTTGGTCTTTTGCAGTGAGTTGAGATGCGAGAGGTCGCTGTCGTATTCCACCGTAACGCGCTTGCCCTCCCATAGGAAATCTGGTTTCACGCGACCTTGGCCCGCTATTTGTGCCTGCTCGCCCGACAGCTCAATCGTCTTGTTCATGACGTAGCCCCTGAGCTCGGCACCACCGCGCCGCCTCGGATAGCTGAGGTAGAGAGCAAGCGCCGTCTCTCGCGGCGAGTTTGATCCTGGAACAGCAAGCTTAAGCGCTTCCCCCGCACGCTTTGCGCCGCGAATCCCGAGCGCCTCCGCCGCCCTAATGTAGCTTGTTAGTTCTCCGTAGGTAACCAAGGGGGCAAGGTCTACGCTCCACCCCTGTTCCAGCTGGTCAGAAAGGCCGTAGGTTCCAAGCATCTCCATGGCGACCGTTGCGATATCAATCTCGTCCCACGTGCAAGCAAGTTGGACAAGCACGGCAGGCATTCGATAGACGTAAATCTGTTCGTCGATTTTGAAAAGACCCTCGTCTACTGGTGGGCCATTCCACCTGTGATCCCTGATCAATGGGCAGCTATGTCGAACCCCACCCGGGGGAAGCACAACGTCGAGCGGACCGTCACAGCCACAATCGCCAAGCGCCACTCGCGCCCGTTCCGCCAAGGTTCTGGACCCAACGCCGTAGACCGAGCGAGCCTCCTCGAGCAGCACGCCGCCGGTTGCCAGACGCGCAACGCGCGATGAGCGCCAAAAGCTCAATGCGGATTCAAACCCAACGATCAGTCGTGTCCCCACGGTCTGTCACCTCTCAAGTCCGGGAAGAAGCCTGCAAGAAAGCTGTCAGAATTTCTCCTGAAGACGAACGAGGCCGACTCCATGAGCCGGCCTCGTTACCCCTATGTACCTCGCAAAACGCCAATAACGCGTTGTCTACTTCTCGCCCGCGGCGCGCCTCTCGGCGTACTCGGCGGCAAGCTTAGCCTGGATGTCGTGCGGAACCTGCTCGTAGCCCGAGAGCTCCATCTCGAACTCGCCAGTACCGCGCGAGAGCGACCGCAGCCGCGTGGCGTAGTCGGTGACCTCGGCGTACGGTATGGTCGCCTCGATGGTCGTCTCACCAACCGCAGCGCCTGTACCCGCGGACATGCCCTCGACGCGGCCGCGCGAAGCGGAGACGTCGCCCATCACGGAGCCGGCGTAGCTGTCGGGCACGGTAATGCACAGGTGTGCCATGGGCTCGAGAAGCACGGGCTCGGCCTGGGCGACGGCCTTCTGGAAGCCGATGCGCGCGGCGGTCTTAAAGGCCATCTCGTTGGAGTCGACCGGGTGGTACGAACCGTCGTACACGGCAACCTTGACGTCGATCATGGGGTAGCCGGCAAGCACGCCTTCGCGCATGGTCTCCTGAACGCCCTTGTCTATGGCAGGGATGAAGCCGCGAGGAATGTGGCCGCCAACGACCTCGTCCACAAACTCGTAGCCGTTGCCGGGATTGGGCTCGATGCGCAGCCAGCAGTCGCCATATTGGCCAGCACCGCCGGTCTGCTTCTTGTGACGTCCCTGCGCGGAGGCAACGCGACGGATGGTCTCGCGGTACGG
>URLM01000031.1 GCA_900548775.1 uncultured Olsenella sp. | reverse complement strand
CTGCAGTCCAACTTCAACGCCATCGACATCGCCCTGGTCGACGGCGTGCCCCGCACGCTCACGCTGCGCGAGATGCTGCAGTACTACATCGACCACCAGATTGACGTGGTGACCAGGCGCACCCAGTTCGACCTCGACAAGGCGCTGAAGGACGTCCACATCAAGGAGGGCCTGCTCATCGCCGTCGACAACATCGACGAGATAGTGCACATCATCCGCTCCTCCGAGACCGAGGCCGAGGCAAAGCACCGCATGAACGAGCGCTTTGGCCTGGACGACCCGCAGTGCGACGCCATTCTCGCCATGCGCCTGCGCAAGCTCACCGGTTTGGCCCGCGAGCAGCTCGCCGCCGAAATCGACGAGCTCCACAAGCTCATTGCCTACTACCAGGACCTTCTCGCCCACCGCGAAAAGATTCTCGGCGTCATCAAGGACGAGCTCGGCCAGATCGTGGAGCGCTTCGCCGACAAGCGCCGCACCAGCATCTCCTCCCAGGAGGCCCAGGACCTCGACGTCGAGGACCTCATCGCCGAGGAGGACATGGTGGTCACGGTCACCCACTCCGGCTACATCAAGCGCCTGCCGGTTGCGACCTACCGCTCTCAGCGCCGCGGCGGCAAGGGCGTCCAGGGCCTCTCGCTCAAGGACAACGACTTCGTTGAGGACCTCTTCGTGGCCTCGACCCACGACTACGTGATGTTCTTCACCAACTTCGGGCGCGTCTACCGCCTGAAGGTCCACGAGCTGCCAATCGGCAGCCGTCAGGCACGTGGCTCGGCGATCGTGAACGTGCTCTCGCTCGCCGAGGGCGAGCACCCCGCCGCCGTGATCACCTGCCGCGACTTCCCGGTCGACGACTACCTCATGTTCGCCACCAAGAACGGCATGGTGAAGAAGACGGCGATGGCCGAGTACGACCGCACCCGTCGCGACGGGCTTATCGCCATCAACCTCAAGGCCGGCGACGAGCTTGTCAACGTGAGACGCGTGCACCCCGGCGACAAGGTCATTCTCGTGACCACCGATGGCAAGGCCATCCTCTTTGACGAGTCCGACGTCCGTGCCATGGGCAGGGACACCTCCGGCGTGCGTGGCATCAACCTCAAGGGCGACGCCTCCATGCTGGGCATGGAGATCTCCAACGGCAACGGAGACCTGTTCGTGATCACCGAGAACGGCTACGGCAAGCGTACCCCGGTGGCCGACTACCCCGAGCACAAGCGCGGCGGCCAGGGCGTCTTTACCATTGCCATGACGGCCAAGAAGGGCAACCTCGTGGCCTGCCGCGTGGTGGGGCCCCAGCACGAGCTCATGATCGTCTCGGTCGACGGCGTGGTCATCCGCGTCAAGACCAGCGACATCCCCAAGCTCGGTCGCTCCACGCAGGGCGTGAAGGTCATGAATCTCTCCGAGAGCGATCACGTCTCGGCGGTGGCGCGCATGGTCGCCCACAAGAAGAAGGCACCCAAGCACGACGCCAACCAGGGCATGCTCGACCTTGCGGCGGCCGGTGCCAAGGATGCCGACGAGGAGGAGTCCGTCGACATCGGCGGTGACGAGGAGGTCTCGCCCGACCTTCTCGACGAGGACGAGTGAGACAGAGGGACAGTCCCTTTGTCTCATACAAGAGGGCCCGACAGCCGGTAAGCTGGCTGCCGGGTCCTTTTCTTGTGACTCGATGAGACAGAGGGACTGTCCCTTTGTCTCATTTTTGCGGTGCGCCGTCGCCGCCGTCGGTTACGTTGAAGTCATCCGGCGAGAGGCCCTCAACAAAGTCGTGGAAGTCTTTCATCTCCTGGTCATGCTCCTGGTCCTCGATGGCGCCAAAATCTGGCATGGCGGCCACGTCGAGAACTGCCTGCTCGGCAAAGAGCGGCGCCCCGCAGCGCACAGCTAGGGCGATTGCGTCCGATGGACGGCAGTCGACCAGAATCTGCCTGCCCTCCTCGTTCACAATGTCGAGCTGCGCAAAAAACGTGGTTCCAGAGACGTCACTAATGATGACGCTGCGCAGGTGTCCGCCTAGGGACTCAAGCACGGACTTGAGCAGGTCATGCGTCATGGGCCGAGCGCTGCTGTCGGGGTTCACGCCCATGCTGATAGCCGTTGCCTCTACCGATCCAATGCGGATGGGAAGGCTGAGCGGCTCCTTCTCATCCTGTTTCGATGGCATGAGGACGATGAGTGAGGAGACCGGGCCCCCGCCAATCACCACTGTCTTGATATCCATTTCTACGAGCATGCGGTACCCCCTGTCGTGCTGTTGCCCGCCTATCCTACCCAAACTGCGAAAACATACAACGGAGGTCACGAAAACTTCTACGTAGAGCTACCAAAACTGGAACAACGGAGCAGAGTGGATGGCCCAGGCGGGTGCCAGAAGCACGAGGAGGGAGCACCGTCTTCAATCTCCTTTGTTGCACCACTACGAATCCCCCAAAATTTCTCGATATATGTTGTTGACCTAGCCTAGGACGGGGGTGTAGTATTCTTTCTTGCGTTGGGCCTGTAGCTCAGTTGGTCAGAGCGTCCGGCTGATAACCGGGAGGTCACAAGTTCGAACCTTGTCAGGCCCACCACCTTTTGACAATAGTCACCCCAGCGTTAGCCGAGTCGCCGCTGGGGTGATTATTTATAAGGGGACATAGCTCAGCTGGGAGAGCGCGGGCTTTGCAAGCCTGAGGTCGTGGGTTCGAACCCCATTGTCTCCACCACATGTTCGAGGGCCCTGCGGTTGTTGCCGCGGGGTCCTCTTTTCTCTCGTTCCCTGGTATCCCCCTCACCCCTTCCCTCCCTTCTTTATCGGTATCTGTGAGACAGACTTCACGTTTGCCCAGTTGCCGGCTAACAAGATTCACAGATACCGATAAAGAAGGGAGGGAGGATAAAGAAGGGGGGTTGGGTAAAGAAGGGAGACCGGCTAAAGAGGGAGGGCTAGCTAAAGAGGGTGGGGTATAGTGAGAGTAACTGATTCAAAGGGGCGGGAGCCCCTGACGCCAAGGAGGTGCCATCCATGAGCGACGGTAGTCATGCTCGAGAAAACGCAAGCTCAGTGAGGTTGGCGCCTGCCAAAAGGGGAGACGGGCGCCGCCGGTAGCGCTGGCGCGGCCCCACCCTGCTCATTCAAGCCTATTGTGTGCCCGCCTTGCCGCCGGTTCCTACGCAGATGACGTCGTACTGCGTCCCTGCGCGCATCCCCGGATCGGAGGTGGCCCATGAGGCTGCTCACCAACGGGTTCCTGTCCAGGCTGACAAGGACGGGGCTTATCGCTCACCGTGCGGAGACGCAAACGGGGAAGTCGTCCCAGCTCGATTGGCTGCGCCGTGTCTCCTCGCTCGAAACGGAAGAGCTTCTCAACGAGTTCAACACCAGCCATGACGGCCTCTCTGCCGAGAAGGTCGAGCTGTCCCGTGCTGCATGGGGTTCAAACGAGGTCGCGCACGCCCATCGCGACCCTGTGCCGGTGCGCTTTGCGAAGGCCTTCGTGGACCCCTTCACGGGAATCCTCGCGCTTCTCGCCGTGGTGTCTCTTGTCACTGATGTGATCCTGGCTGCACCCGCCGAGCGCGACCCTTCGACCTTCATCATCATTTTCGCAATGATCGCCGTCTCCGGCACTTTGAGGTTCGTGCAGGAGGGCAAGAGCGACGACGCCGCGGCGGCGCTCGCCAAGACGATACAGACCACCTGCAACGTCGAGCGCGCGGACGAGGGGCGCGTGGAGATTCCCCTGGCAGACGTGGTTGTTGGCGACATCGTGCACCTTGCATCGGGCGACATCGTGCCGGCGGACGCGCGGCTCATCCAGGCGCGCGACCTCTTCCTCGGCATGTCGTCGCTCACGGGGGAAAGCCTTCCCGTGGAGCGTGTGGCAACGCCTCGCCCTGCACCCTCCGATGACACCCGCACCGCAGGGGATCTCGACAACATAGTGCTCATGGGCTCCACCGTGGTCTCGGGGAGTGGGGTGGCAGTGGTTGTCGCCACTGGTGCAAACACCATGTTTGGCGGCATGGCGACAAGTCTTGGTGCCAAGCGCGGCAAGACTGCCTATGACGAGGGAATCGCCTCGGTGAGCAGGCTCCTGCTGCGCCTCATGGTGGTCATGGCGCCTCTCGTCCTCGCCATCAACGGACTCACGAAGGGCGACTGGCTCTCGGCGCTGCTCTTCTCGCTCTCGGTTGCCGTTGGTCTCACGCCCGAGATGCTGCCCATGATCGTGACGACCTGCCTTGCGAAGGGTGCCGTGGACCTCTCCCGCGACCGCGTGATCGTGAAGCGGCTTGACGCCATCCAGAATCTTGGCGCCATGGACGTGCTTTGCACCGACAAGACCGGCACGCTCACCGAGGACCACGTCGTTCTCGAGCGGCACCTAGACCTCATGGGAAGCGAGGATCCGCGGGTGCTCGGCCACGCGTTTCTCAACAGCTTCTTTGAGACAGGCGTGCGCAACCTCATAGACTCGGCAATCATCTCGCGCGCGACCGAGGAGACCGCCCGCAGAGTTCCCGGTATAGACGCAGACGAGCTGTCAACAAGCTGGCACCTTGTTGACGAGGTTCCGTTCGACTTCGAGCGCCGCCGCGTGAGCGTTGTCGTCGAGAACAACGACGGACGCCGCCTCATGGTCACCAAAGGTGCAATCGAGGAGGTCCTTGGGGTCTGCACCGAGGTCGAATACGACGGCAGTGTGGTCCCCCTTGGGGGCGACGTTCGCGAACGGGTGCTCTCCACCGCCTATGACCTTGCCGACAAGGGCATGCGCGTGCTGGGCGTGGCTCGCAAGGAGAACCCTGCGGCGGCGGGGGTCCTTTCCGGGGAGGACGAGCGCGGCATGACGCTCATTGGCTACCTGGCATTTCTCGACCCGCCAAAGAGGAGCGCCGCACAGGCGGTTGCCGCCCTGCGCGAGCATGGCGTTGCGACCAAGGTCCTCACCGGCGATTCCCTTCGGGTTGCGTGCACGGTGTGCGAGACGATCGGACTTGACGTGGAGGGGACGCTTGACGGTGCGGCGGTCGCCAAGCTTTCAGACGAGGAGCTTTCGGAGCAGGTGGAGCACACCACCGTGTTCGCAAAGCTCTCGCCCGACCAGAAGGTGCGCGTCGTGCGGGCGCTCCGCTCGTGCGGACACGTGGTGGGTTTCATGGGAGATGGCGTGAACGACGCTGCTGCCATGGGGGCTAGCGACTGCGGCGTCTCGGTAGACTCCGGCGCGGACGTGGCCAAGGAGGCGGCGGACATCATCCTTCTCGAGAAGGACCTTGGGGTTCTGGAGCGGGGCATCGTTGCGGGGCGGCGCACCTTCTTCAACATGAACAAGTATGTGAAGATGACGGCCAGCTCCAACTTTGGCAACATCTTCTCGGTCCTGGTGGCGAGCGTGTTTCTCCCCTTCCTGCCCATGACCGCAGTGCAGCTGCTGCTTCTCAACTTCATCTACGACTGCGCCTGCGCCGCCATCCCCTGGGACAGCGTCGACGCACGGGAGCTGCGGGTTCCCCAGACGTGGAGGCCTGGTTCCATTGCGAGCTTCATGCGCTGGATTGGACCCACAAGCTCGGTGTTCGACGTGGCGACCTTTGTGCTGCTGTTCTTCTGGGTGTGCCCGAGCGTGGCCGGGGGTAGTTGGCAGGCCATTGTGGGGAACCCTGCCGCCACGGCTCTCTTCGCTGCGACCTTCCAGGCGGGGTGGTTCGTCGAATCCATGTGCACGCAGGTGCTCTTCGTGCACTTGGTTCGGACCGAGCGCATCCCCTTCGTGCAGAGCATGGCGGACTGGCGCGTGCTGCTGCTTGACACTGGTGCCATCGTGCTGTCGCTGGTCATCCCGTTTACGGGGGTTGGGGCTGCCCTTGGCATGGCACCGCTGCCCGTGGCATTTCTCGCCGTGCTGCCCCTGGTTGTGCTTGGCTACGCGGTTCTCGTCCTGCTGGCGAGAAGGGCCTATGTGCGCCGCTTCGGACGCCTGCTCTAGTGGCCTGATGCCTCGCTGCCGCGACTCTCCTCCCTCCTCCCTCCTCTCCTGTTCCTTCTTTATCGGTATCTGTGAATTCTGCTTTTCGCCAACTGGGCAAATGCAACGTCCGTTTCACAGAAGCCGATAAAGAACGGGGGTGGGGAGGAGAGTACCACCATGCCGTGGGCCGGAACGGCTACCATGTGTGTCAAAGACAACACAGGTAGCAGGGAGGCCTCATGGGCGCTGAGAAGGACGGACAGGGAGTATCGCCGGAGCTGGACGACCTCTCGAGCACCCTTATGGGCCAGGCATTCGACGTGCTTGCGGAGGGCGTAGAGCTTAACGTGATCCTCGCCGTGGAGGATGCGGCAGGCAACGTGGCCAGCTACACCTTTGCCGACGACGGCCCGGAGGAGTGCCTCGAGGGCGCCCGCAAGAAGGTGCGTGATCTCGCACGCTCTTGCGGGGACGCCGCAGCGAAGCTCGGTGCGCCGGTGCGTTACGCTCTTGCCTACGAGGGAGCGGTTGCCGACGAGCGCGGCGCCTACCAGGATGCGGTCTTGCTCGAGTTTGGCGAGCGCGGCCGCACGAGCTTCTCGGCCTTCTCGCTCGTGGACGGCAAGGGCGAAGGTGACAACTTCGCCTGGACGGACCCAGCCCCCGCCGGCGAGGTCGAGAACCTGCTGGGGTAATTTCAGTCATACCATGGGTCCATCTTGGCGTACCATGTAGCAGTTTGCGTGGAACGGCGTGCTGTGGGGTCCGTTTGGCCCCGCGCTGGTATAAAGTTGCCGCGAAATCCATAAGCGCCGGCGTTTGTCTCGCCGGCGAGCCAGACGAGAGGTGCCCATGCTCCAGGAGCAGATCAGAAACATCGCAATTATCGCCCACGTCGACCACGGCAAGACCACGCTGGTCGACCAGATGCTCAAGGCCACTCACGCTTTCCGCGAGAACCAGCAGGTTCAGGAGCGCGTCCTGGACTCCAACGACCAGGAGCGCGAGCGAGGCATCACCATCCTGGCCAAGAACATCTCCATCGAGTACCAGGGCGTCAAGATCAACGTCATCGACACCCCGGGCCACGCCGACTTTGGCGGCGAGGTCGAGCGCGTGCTCAAGATGGCCGACGGCGCCCTGCTGCTGGTTGACGCCGCAGAGGGCCCCATGCCCCAGACGCGCTTCGTGCTCTCGCACGCCATCGCCGCGCACCTGGCCATCATGGTCGTCATCAACAAGATCGACCGCGACGGCTCCAACCCCGAGAAGGCCCTGAACGACTGCCTCGACCTCATGATGGACCTGGGCGCCACCGACGAGGAGCTCGAGTTCGCCATGGAGCACGTGGTGTACGCCTCGGCCGTCAACGGCTTCGCGCGTCTCGACCCCAACGACGGCAACATGGACATGTACCCGCTGCTCGACATGATTATCGACGCAATGCCCGCCCCCGACGTGGACCTCGAGGGGCCGCTGGCCATGCAGTGCGTGACCGTGGACCACTCCGACTACGTTGGCCGCATTGGCATTGGCCGCATCTACTCTGGAACCATCCACGCCGGCGACAAGATCCTCGTGGTAAAGAACGACGGCAGCCGCGAGATGAGCCAGGTCAAGCAGCTCTTCACCTTCGACTACCTGGGTCGCAAGGAGTGCAGCGAGGCGCAGGCGGGCGACATCGCTGCCGTCGTGGGCGTTGACCACACCGACATCGGCGACGTCTACACCGACCCCGAGAACCCCGTGGAGCTCGACCCCATCGAGATCGACCCGCCCACCATGTCCATCGTGTTCGAGGCCTCGACCTCGCCGCTCGTTGGCCGTGACGGTGACATCGTGGGTGGCCGCCAGCTCAAGGAGCGCCTGATGACGGAACGCGAGAACAACGTCACCATGCGCATCGAGGAGCTGCCCGACAAGACCGGCGTCGAGGTCGCCGGCCGCGGCATCCTGCACCTCTCGGTCCTCATGGAGCAGATGCGCCGCGAGGGCTTTGAGTTCCAGGTCGGTCGCCCGCGCGTCCTCTTCAAGGATGACGGCCACGGACACAAGCTCGAACCCATCGAGGAGGCCGTGGTCGAGTGCCCCGGCGAGTACTCTGGCAAGGTCATCGAGCTGTTTGGCAACTCCGGCGGCAACATGACCAACATGGTCTCCGGCGTGAAGCAGGACCACCTCGAGTTCAAGATCCCCACGCGCGGCGTCATGGGCCTCAAGAACCGCATCCTCAACGTGACCCACGGCGAGGCCGTGTTCTACCACAACTTCCTCGAGTACGGCCCCATGGAGGGCGAGCTTGGCAAGCGCCAGAACGGTGCCATGATCTCCATGTCCACTGAGAAGGCCGTTGCCTACGCCCTGGGTAACCTGCAGGACCGCGGCACGCTCTTCGTTGGCCCCGGTGATGAGTGCTACGAGGGCATGGTCGTCGGCGAGCGCTCAAAGCCCGGCGACATCGTGGTGAACATCGCGCGCACCAAGAGCCTTGGCAACCAGCGTAGCTCCACCGCAGACATCGCAGTGCAGCTCACGCCGCCGCGCACGTTCACGCTGGAGGAGGCGCTCGAGTACATCATGGACGACGAGCTGGTCGAGATTACGCCCAAGAACATCCGCATGCGCAAGCGCATCCTCTCCGAGGTCGAGCGCCGCAAGTGGCGCGTGCGTCACGGCCTGGTTGACAAGTAGGCCCGGCTGGCACTGCACATGAACTAATCAGCCTAGGGCACTGCGGATAAAACCGTGGTGCCCTTTCTTTGTGTAGAGCGTCGCCAGCAGGGAACTGGAGGACCGCGTGCTGGCTCGAACGAGCGCGTGCCGAGAAAAGTGCACACTTAAACAGTTCGCCCGTCATTCTCGGTGCGTTTTCCAGGACGCGACTGAGTGCAGACATTAGTCGTTGTGCTTCCGAGCGGAACTGCGGCTCCTTCTCGCAGAGCTCCTGCTTCTCGAAACGCGCCGCGTGAGCTTGCGTACCCCACCGGCTACGCGTGGGGCAAGGTTCACGTCGTTTGGCGAGATCACGTTGTAGTGGAGCGACCAGCGCCTGAGGCCTACGGTCACCGCCACGCAAAGGAAGGCCGCCCAGGGCTTTGCCACCCAAAAGACAATGACCGCCACATAGTAGACGGTAGAGCCAGCGAGAGCGCACAGCGCATAGTAGTTGCTCGGCTTGAAGATGCGGGGGATGTCGCCCAGAAACACGTCACGGAGCATGCCGCCTCCAACGCCGGTGAGCGTTCCCATGAGAATGGCCGAGAACGGCAGGAGCCCATAGACAATGGCCTTGTCGGCCCCCATGAGCGCAAAGAGCCCCACGGAGACGATGTCAACCCACTCGATGAGGTTTGAGAACTTATCGAAGAGGCTTGGGAACAAGAAGGCGAAGATGCCCATGCCAGCTGCCGCAGGAATGGCATAGGGCGAGGAGAGCATGTAGACCGAGCCCGCCTGCATGGTCACGTCTCGAATGAGGCCACCACCCAGGCCGCAGAGCATCGCGAGGCCGACAAACCCGACAAGATCGAGCTTTCGCTCGCGCGCGACAAGGACGCCGGATACCGCACCGACCATGAGTGCTGCCAGGTCAAGCCAAGCGGGCAGCGAAACGGCAGCCATCTCGGGACCATACTTTGAAAACAGCTCCGGCATCCTGACTCCCCCGTGATTGGACAGGCGTCTATCTTCTCGCAAATGGCCATTTTGGACGACCGTTTGTGCGAGAAGAAGCAGTGGAGAAAAAACGACTTCCCTTCCACGGCAAAGATACGATATACTAGCCGTCGCGGTTCCTGGAGAGTTGTCCGAGTGGCCGAAGGAGCACGATTGGAAATCGTGTATACGCCTAAAGCGTATCCTGGGTTCAAATCCCAGACTCTCCGCCAGTAAATCCAGCGGCGTCCCACTGGGGCGCCGCTTTTCACCCCACGGAGGGGTGGCAGAGTGGTTGAATGCGGCGGTCTCGAAAACCGTTTACCCCTTCGGGGGTACGAGGGTTCGAATCCCTCCCCCTCCGCCATTTGAATGCGAGAGCAGGTGCCAGGTGGTGCCTGCTCTTTTTCTTTGTCGCGATGTCTAGGCGCGAACGGTGAATCGGAAAATGTGTAGAAGTTGTGTATGATGAGCATCTCGCTACGAGTTTTCGTTGTGGGCAAGGACGGCATTCGCCGCCCCCAGAGCGGTGCCTGTCAGCTCTGTGTCAGTAGCCTGTCCGTCCAGCGTCAGATTGTTGTCAGCGACGAGCCGTACCCTTTGGAAAGGCAAGAGGGACGCGTGGTCTCGAAAGTGCGGGGCGCATGCGGCAGGACGCAGAAGAGGTTGTGGATTCGGACACACATTCGCAGGTCACGGGGGAGTTGTCTTCGGGTGCTGTGATACGATACCAAATCGCATGCTTCCTGCCCTGGACGCAAACCTTCACGATCCAGGGCCATCAGCCCAGAGGAGGTGACACCATGAAGGCTTATGAACTGCTGTTCTTCGTCGATCCCACGAGCAACGAGGAGACTCGCGCTGGCGTCATGAAGCGCATCGAGGTCGCTATCACCACTGACGGCGGTACCGTCGACTCCGTTGAGGATTGGGGCAAGCGCAAGCTCGCCTATGAGATCGACCACCTCACCGAGGGTGACTACACCCTCATCAACTTCCACGCAGATCCTTCCCAGATCGCAGAGCTCGACCGAGTCCTGCGCATCAGCGATGCCGTCAAGCGCCACATGATCGTGGCCCGCACGGACAAGGACTAGCCAGCGGAAGGCGGGCCATGCGCCCGCACAGAGAGGTAGTGAGCAACGTGAGCATTAACAGGGTGAACATTTCGGGCAACCTCACCAGGGACCCGGAGCTTCGTTCTACCGGCGGTGGCACCCAGGTACTCTCCTTTGGTGTCGCAGTCAATGACCGTCGTCGCAACCAGCAGACCGGCGAGTGGGAGGACGTGCCCAACTTCGTCGACTGCGTCGTGTTTGGCGCTCGTGCCGAACCGCTCTCGCGCTACCTCAGCAAGGGCTCCAAGGTCGCTATCGAGGGCAAGCTCCGCTATAGCTCCTGGGAGACCAAGGAAGGTCAGCGTCGCAGCAAGCTCGAGGTCGTCGTGGACGAGGTCGAGTTCCTCTCGTCCAGGAACCAGGCCGCCGCTCCGCAGCAGACTGCCCCTGCGCCGCAGTATGGTGCGCCTCAGCAGGTCCAGCAGGCTCCCTACGCCGCGGCACCCCAGCCGGCAGCGCCCGCGCAGTATCCCGCGCAGCCGGGCTACTCCGCACCCGCACCGGCAGCGCCGCCTGTTTCCACGCCCCCCGCGGCAGACGTGTACGACGAGGACATTCCGTTCTAGTAACAGTTAGGCGGCCCCAGGGCCGCCGTTAGAAAGGCAAACCAGACATGGCTCAGCAGCAGAAAAAGCAAGAGTTTCAGCGCCAGCCGCGTCGCAAGTACTGCCAGTTCTGCAAGGAGGAAACCGAGTACATCGACTACAAGGATGTGCAGCTCCTCCGCAAGTTCATGACCGACCGTGGCAAGATTAAGCCCCGTCGCGTCACTGGCGCCTGCACGCAGCACCAGCACGATATCGCGGTTGCCATCAAGCGCGCCCGCGTTATGGCGCTCCTGCCCTACACCGTCCCCGTGGTCTCCAGCCGCGGTGGCCGCAACCGCGGCTAGGTGCGGGGTTCGAGAGAGAACCACTAGGTCATGACGGTGGAGAAGCGCACAGACGAGCAGACCAGGGCACTTGCGCTCTGGGATGCGTCTCGCTCCAAGGATGGTTTGTCCGAGCAGGGCGGAATCGTTCCTACGGAGGGCGGCGCAAAGGCACCTCGTGGCGGTTCGTCGCTCGTTGCCGCTCTCCTCATCTGTGCACTCGGTGGCGTTATTGCCGGGTACATCCCCATGCTTGGGTGCTTTGCCGTAGGTTACGGTGCGGTTGTCACCTTGGCTGCTCGTAACCGCCTGCAGGCACTCGCGACGCTCGCTTGCACGTTAGTGCCGGCGGCTGTCGTAGCGCTCGTGGCACAGGTTGCCACGGTACCGAGCGTGCTCGTTGCCTGTGCCGTTGGCATTGGGACGGCGTGGGCTGTGGCGCGAGACAAGCTTTCGTTCTCGGTTGCGTTTGCGCTTATCGTTTGCGGGACCCTCGCACTTATCGGCGTCGACGTCATCCAGCTCCAGTCCATGGGCTCTTCCATGGCCGACATGATCACGCAGCTCGTGAACGGGTACGCAAGCGGCATTGGCGTCGCGTCCGTCTCTGTGACGGAGCAGGTCGAGTCAACGCGAGCGATGCTCCAGGCCTACTGGCCGAGTGCATATCTCGTTGTTGCGCTGGTCGAGTTTCTCTGCGCGCTTCTCGGCGCTCGAGCGTCGGCAAGGCGAGAGAGACCAGGCACAGCGATGCCAACGCTTGCGGAGTACGACGTTCCCGTGTGGCTCGTCGGCGTGCTCGTGGCCGACATCCTTGGTCTCACGGCGGTGGGACTTGTTCCTCCGGCGTATACCAACGCCGTGAACATGGTCTCTGCCAACCTGCTGGTGGCGCTCAGGATTGCTTTTGCGGTCCAGGGTCTAGCCGTCATCGCCTGGCTCATAAGGTCCAGGCACGTGGGGGCGTTTGCGGGTGCGTGCACCATCGTCGCCGGGCTCTTTCTCGAAGAGCAGTTTTACGTCATGACCATCGTGGGGCTCATCGATGTGTGGAAGAACTTCCGCCACCTCCCCAGGGGCGTGAAGACCACCATCCAGAGCAACGCGGATCAAGATCAGAAGTCGGCATAGCCGACTGAACGAAGGAGTGTCCCATGAAAGTCATCCTCTTGGGTGAGCTCCGGGGCAAGGGCGGAGAGGGCGACGTCGTAGACGTGGCCCAGGGCTATGCGGAGAACTACCTCTTCCGCAACAAGATCGCCCAGCCTGCCACCCCCGGCAACCTTAAGCAGCTCGAGCAGCGCCGCAGCAGCATTGCCAAGCGCGAGGCCGAGCGCATCGCCAACGCTGAGGCCACCAAGGCCACGCTTGACGAGAAGCTCGTGAAGGTCGACGCGAAGATCGGCGAGGAGGGCCAGCTCTTTGGCTCCGTCACCTCCCAGCAGATCGTCGACGCCATCAAGGCCCAGCTTGGCGTCGAGGTCGACCGCAAGCGCATCGTCCGCGGTGCCACCATCAAGACCGCCGGCCGCCACGCAGTCGAGATCAACCTCTACCGCGAGATCAACGCGAAGGTCATCGTCCTCGTTGGCGACGAGCCCGTCGCGGAGGAGCCCGAGGCCCCCGAGGCCGAGGCTGCCGACGAGGCGCCCGAGTCCGTCGAGGCCGCTGAGTAGCTCAGGAGTTTTCGACCAAACCCGCTCTCAACTGGTGATTTCAACAATCACCGCAGTTGAGGAGCATCGGTCCGGACTCCATCGAGCGAGTGCACTACCACAAATTTGCCCCGCATGCACGTGTGGCATGCGGGGCAAACGCTCGAATAATGCATTTTATTGACCCGTCTAACTGGGGAAATACCTAATTACCGGATATTCTCGCCAAACAGGCTGGTTGGTTTCTCAGGTAATGAATATTTAAGGCCTTTGCTCTCGACGTTTTTCTCGTCCGATGCAACGCCGCTTGCCAAATTGTTGAAAACGTTGAAAACTCCTAAAACACCCGCTCAGAGTGGGACGTTTTCAACATCGCTTGTTGAAGACCAGGACGCTTTTCGCATAGTCGCAGGTAGGCGGCGTGGCTCCACCTGACGGAGAAGGACGGATGCTTCCCATGCGTTTGCGGTAGCATCCAAGAGACAAAATCGATTCCCAAAGGCATAACGAGGGGGCATGGAACGGTGGCACAGGACGGCTACGACATCAATCCCACCCAGATGACGGCGACGTCGGACGTCGCCATGCCTCAGGACCCAGAGGCCGAGTCCTCGGTCCTCTCGGCGATGATGATTTCGCAGGACGTGCTGCAGGAATGCCTCATCGAGCTTGAGCCGGATGACTTCTACATCCCCTCCAACCGCAAGATCTACCTCGCCATGCGCGAGATGTTCGAGCGCAACATGGCCGTCGACACCATCTCGCTCGCAGACTTCCTCAAGAGCCAGGGTGAGCTCGAGCGCGTGGGCGGCAGGCCCTACCTGCTCGACCTTGGCAACAACTCGCTTGCCCTCGTGGGTTGGCGGCGCCATGTCGAGATGCTCCGCCGCGACTCAACGCTGCGCCGCATGATCTCGGCCGCCGCGCAGATCACCGCCCTTGCCTACGACGCTCCGGAGGATACCAAGGAGGTCGTTGACCGGGCCGAGAAGATGCTGCTCGACGTCACCAACAGGGATGTGCGCTCGAGCTACCAGCCCATCGGCTCCATCATGAGCGACCTCTTCGACCAGCTCTCGGACATGTGCGAGAACCAGACCGCCGAGCTGGGCGTCAAGACGGGCTTCCCCACCATCGACTCCAAGCTCCTAGGCCTCCGTGCTGGCCAGATGATCGTCATCGGCGCCCGCCCCGGCGTGGGCAAGACCTCCTTCGCGCTCAACCTGGCCGTTAACGCGGCGTTCAACGGGGCGTCCGTCGCGTTCTTCTCGCTCGAGATGAGCAAGATCGAGATTGCCCAGCGCCTGCTTTCTGCCCAGTCCGGCGTGGGCCTTCAGGAGATTCGATCGGCCCACATCCAGAACGACCAGTGGCCCGAGCTTATCCGTGGCACGGACGAGCTCTCTGGCCTGGACATCATGATCGACGACACGCCCGGCACCACGGTCACCGAGATCCGCGCGAAGGCGCGCCGCATGCTCCACGGCAAGAAGCTGGGGCTGGTTGTGGTCGACTACCTGCAGCTTCTCTCTCCTCCTGCCGGCATGCGCCGCGCGGACAGCCGTGCCACCGAGGTCTCTGAGATGTCACGTGGCATCAAGATCATGGCCAAGGACCTGGAGTGCCCCGTCATTGCCCTGTCGCAGCTCTCCCGTCGCGTGACCGAGCGTACCGGCAAGCGCCCCGAGCTCTCGGACCTGCGCGAGTCTGGCGCAATCGAGCAGGACGCCGACATCGTCATCCTTCTCGACCGCTCCATGGACGAGGAGGAGGCGGCGCGCGACGACCGCCCGGACATGGGCGTCACCAACTTCATCATCGCGAAGAACCGATCCGGCGCTCTCGGAGACGTCCCCCTCACCTTCGTGGGCAACAAGACCAAGTTCCTCGAGGTCACGACGCGCTACGACGACTAGCGGCTGCGCTCTTCTCGCCCACGGCGGCGCTGATCGTGTCGGCGCCATGCGCAAACTTGTTATGGGTGTGGGATGTTTCCGCTCGCCCCGGCACCGCTCACGAGTAGGCTTGTCCATGCCGTATACTTGCGTGGTTAGGGGCACCGTGCGCCTCGCGCCGTCTGCCCGCCTATTTCACTCTAATGAGGGGGAGCAATGCCTGCATCAGTTCTCGTGGGTACGCAGTGGGGCGACGAGGGCAAGGGTAAGGTGACGGACCTCATCTCGGGAGACTTCGACGTCGTCTGCCGCTACGCCGGTGGAGCCAACGCCGGCCACACCGTCATCGCAGGCGGCCACAAGCTCGCCCTTCACCAGGTTCCCTCTGGCGTCATGTACCAGGGCGTCTACCCCGTGATCGGCAACGGCTGCATCGTTGACCCCGAGGTCCTTCTCGACGAGGTCGACACCCTCGAGGCCCAGGGCATCTCCTGCAAGGACCTCAAGATCTCCGGCAACGCGCACATCGTGATGCCCTACCACAAGGACCTTGACGGCGCGCACGAGAAGAAGCTCGGCAAGAACCTCATCGGCACCACCAAGCGCGGCGTCGGCCCCTGCTATATGGACAAGATGAACCGCACCGGCCTGCGCATCCAGGACATGCTGGACGAGAAGATCTTCCGCGAGAAGCTCGAAGCGGCCCTCGCCTACACCAACCCCATCCTCGAGAAGGTCTACGAGCTTCCCACCTACACCGTCGACCAGATCTGCGAGACCTACCTGACCTACGCCGAGCGCATCCGCCCGTACATCGTGGAGAGTTCGCTCTTCTTGAACGAGCAGCTCGAGGCCGGCAAGAACATCCTCTTCGAGGGCGCTCAGGCCACCATGCTCGACATCGACCACGGCACCTACCCCTTCGTGACCTCTTCCAACTGCACTGCCGGCGGTGCAGTGACCGGCTCGGGCGTTGGCCCCACCCGCATCGACCGCGTGCTGGGCGTTGCGAAGGCCTATCTCACGCGCGTTGGCTCTGGTCCGTTCCCCACCGAGCTCTTCGACGAGGTTGGAGACAAGCTCGGCGAGGTTGGCCACGAGTACGGCGTGACCACTGGACGCAAGCGTCGCTGCGGCTGGTATGACGCCGTGGTCGTGAACTATGCCGCCCGCGTGAACGGCCTCACCGACCTTGCCATCACCAAGCTCGACGTTCTTGGCTGCCTGGACGAGATCAAGGTCTGCGTTGCCTACGAGTGCGACGGCAAGCGCTACACCACCGTCCCCGAGCACCAGTCCGTCTTCTACCACGCCAAGCCCGTCTACGAGACCCTGCCCGGCTGGAAGTGCGACATCTCTGGCGTGCGTAACTTCTACCAGCTCCCGCGCGAGGCCAAGGACTACATCGACTTCCTCGAGCAGCTCGCTGGCGTGCGCGTCTCCATCATCACGGTGGGACCCGACCGCGAGCAGACCATCAACCGCTACTGGGACTAAGCGCTGCAATGACGCGCCCGGGCAGCCCGGGCGCGTCATGCCATTGGGATGAACGAGGGAGGACACGTGGGCGAATCTAAGGTCGATATTCTTCTCCTGGGTGCGGGAGGACGCGAGCACGCGCTTCTCGCCAAGCTCGCCGAGTCGCCCCGCGCGGGCAAGCTTTGGGTCGCACCCGGTAACGGAGGCATGGACGCCATGGCCCAGGTTGCCCCCGTCGACCAGGACTCGCCCGTCGATGTCGCGGACTTTGCGCGCGAGAACGGCATCGGTCTCGTTGTCATTGGGCCGGAGGCCCCGCTCGTGGACGGCGTGGCAGACGCCGTGCGCTCCGCTGGCATCGCCTGCTTTGGGCCAAACGCCTCTGCCGCGCGCATGGAGGGCTCCAAGAAGTTCGCCAAGCAGGTCATGGCGCGCGCGGGCGTGCCCACTGCCGCCTGGCGCTCCTTCATGGAGCAGGGGCCCTGCGAGGAGTATGTGCGTCGCCTCGACGGACCCTGCGTGGTGAAGGCCGACGGCCTGGCCGCGGGCAAGGGCGTCATCGTTGCCAAGAACGCCGAGGAGGCCTTGGCTGGCGTGCGCGAGTGCTTCTCGGGTCGCTTTGGCGAGGCCGGCGCAACGGTGATCGTGGAGGAGACCCTCGACGGTCCCGAGTGCTCGCTTCTCGCGCTTACCGACGGCACCACGCTGGTGCCGCTGGCAACGGCGCAGGACCACAAGCGCGCCCTCGACGGCGACAAGGGTCCCAACACCGGTGGTATGGGCGTCTACTCGCCCGTTCCAATGGTCACGCCCGAGGAGCATGCGGCCATGGTCGCCATCGAGCAGCGCGTGGTCGACGAGCTTCGCGCCGAGGGCATCACGTATTCCGGCTGCCTGTACGGCGGGTTCATGCTCACCAAGGAGGGTCCCAAGGTCCTCGAGTTCAACGCGCGCTTTGGCGACCCGGAGACCCAGGTCGTACTGCCGCGCATGCAGGCGGATCTTGTCGACGTCTTTCTCGCCTGCGACGAGGGGACGCTCTCTCCCGACATGGTCACGTGGGACGACGACTGGGCCGTCTCGGTGGTCCTTACCAGCGCCGGGTACCCCGGTGCGTACGAGAAGGGCAAGCCCATCACGGGGATTGACCGCGCAGAGGCGCTTCCGGGTGTGACCGTCTACCATGCCGGCACGGCAATCGACGCAAACGGGCAGCTGGTCACGGCCGGTGGCCGTGTGCTTGACGTGACGGCGGTTGCGCCAACGTTCGAGGAGGCCCGCCGCCAGGCGTACGCTGCCTGCGACCTTATCAGCTTCGAGGGCAAGACCCTGCGCCACGACATTGGTGCCAAGGCGGTTCTGCCCAGGAGCAACGCATAGCGACGAAACGCCAACGTGGCGCGATGGAAGACGAACGGGGAGGCCTAGACAGTGGCACGGGTGCAGGACACGGACGAGAGGGACGAGGGGTACACCTACGAGGACTCGTCGGCTGACGATTCCCGGATTCGACCGCAGTACGTCGAGGCGGTCCCCACGATGGATGACCTCCGCTCGGCAACCGCTGACATGCGCTCTGCCGCCGATGGCCTCACCTTCGACGGAGATCGGTCGAGTCAGGATCACATGTCGGGCCTCCCGCAGGCGCGCGATCTGGTGCTTGGCGAGGACGACCCGCGCGATGCCGGCCTCGAGGAGCATCCCGTCTCGGAGGACGTGGCCTGGACCGGCCGCATCTTCAACGTCAACCGCCTGCGCGTGAAGCTTCCCGACGGCCGCGTCGCCGTGCGCGACGTGGTGCGCCACCCCGGCGCCGTTGCCGTTGTTGCCCTCACCGACGAGGGCCGCATCTGCCTGGTGCGCCAGTTCCGCACGGCGCTGGACCGCGTGACGGTCGAGATTCCCGCAGGCAAGCTCGACCCAGGCGAGGACCCGCTCGACGCCGCGCATCGCGAGCTTGCCGAGGAGACCGGCATGCAGGCCGAGAAGATGGCCTATCTCACCACGATTGCCTCTTCCGACGGCTTCTGCGACGAGCTCATCCACATCTACATGGCCACCGGACTGAGCTTTCACCAGTCCAGCCCCGACGCTGACGAGTTCATCAACGTTGACCTTGTCGACCTCTCCGAGCTGGTCGACGCGGTGCTCGACGGTAGGATCGAGGACGCAAAGACCGTGGTGGGCGCCCTCATCTGCGACGCAATTGCCCACCGGCTTGCGCCGGGCGAGGCGGCTGGCCCCGTGAACGATCCCGCGAACGAGGGGAACCTCGATGGCTAAGCCGAAGAACGAGATGGCCAGGCGCCAGACCAATGCGCTGACCGCCGACGAGGCCGAGAAGCTCTTCGAGACCGTTGACGAGACGGGCCACTCCAACGAGGAGGTTGCCCGCCGCGAGCGACGTCGTCGCAAGGAGAAGGGCACCGGCGTCGACATCGACCCGCTTTCCGCAGAGGACCCCTCCGGCTCCAACGTGGGCAAGGTCATCGCGAAGACCGCCGTCGGCTTCGTGATGGTGTTTCTCGTCATAGTTGTGGCCGCCCAGGTGCTGTTTGGCGTGGTGCGCCGTTCCAACACGGCGGACCTTGCGCATGACGTGACGGTTGCTACGGTGGCGTCTGCCCTGCGTGGCGGCGTGGAGTGGGGCAACGGCTTCACGCAGTTCCCCGAGGACTTCTCGGTGCAGGAGGCGGATGAGAACACCGGCACCGTCGAGGTGACCGTCATCGACACCACGTCGAGCGACGCCCTCGAGTGCTTTGCCGGCTCGCAGGTGCAGGCGTCGGCCTTCTCGGTGAATTGCCTGCTCAACCCCAACATTAACACCGTCATCTACCACGTGAACGTCCATATGGACGAGAACGGCAAGTTCAAGACCTCGCAGTTCTTTGGCTTCCTCAAGCCCACCGGTGACGTGACCTCGTTCATCACGTTCGTGTGGTCAAAGACCCAGAGCTCCACGGGTGTGAACTTCAACTGCAGCATCACGGGCGTGGACTCGACGCTGCAGGAGGAGCTGCGCGACCAGGTCACGACGTCGTTCACGCCGGTCGCGATTCTCAACGACCTCACGGGCAGCACGGCGGAGAGCGACTCGTCGACAAACAGCAGCGACTCGTCGAACAGCGGGTCTGGCACCGGCACGAAGTAAGGGTGCTGGGAGCGCGACATGGTGTGAGTGGGCATCGCTGTCCTCGCTCGTCTCGCCTTTGCTGCATGCATATTTCGATCGGTTAGGACTGGTTAATCGATCGAAATCTGCAGGATCGTTATCTTGCTGCATAATTCGATTGGTTAGGGCAGCCTAATCGATCGAAATCTGCAAGTTCAGCCTCAAACACTAATGGTGCGGCGCACGATGTGACGCTGGGGATGACAGCCATTCTCTGCAGATTGCCAGGACCCTCCTCTCGCGGCTGGCATGCTACCACTCACGTAATTCCTTTGAGCAAAAAATGACAAACAGCCCATCTGAGCTGCGCGGAAGAATGCCGAAAGACAAGCGTCAGTTATAGATGCCTCCGGTCTCGGTACAAGAAGCTCACCAAGGCGACCAGAGGGGGCTAGTCGTGAGCAGGGGGTACTGGAGTTCGGTGCAGGCAGAGGTCGAGGAAGAGTTTGCGGCGGCGGAGTCGCGGGGCATGTGCCTCTGCGTAAAGGGCGATCGAACGAGGCAGCTTCTCGACCGGCGGGCAAAAGCCGGAACAGTGGTGGCGCCTTTTCCGCGAGTGTACGCAAGAATCGCCTACTGGAGGTCTCTCTCGCCAAGCGTCAAGTCGTTGCATGTGATTCGAGCCGCTGCAGCGTTGCACCCGGAGTGGGTGTTCTGCGGGACTTCTGCTGCGATGGCCCATGGTTTGCAGGTTGCCGAGCCGAACCCCTCTGCTGTACATATACTGGGCGGAGGTACCTGCGCTGCATCACGGGGGAAGCACGTAGTGAGGCATCCAGTTCTCACGGACGATTACGAGAAATTCGAGGTTGTGGCAGGCGTAAAGGCAACGCCGCTGGATAGGACCATTGCAGACTGTTTGCGAACGCTTCCCATGCCTGCGGGCCTTGCCGTTGCGGATTCCGCGCTTCGCGACTATGGCCTTGCGCGAGAGGATCTTGCGGGATTCGTGCGCGCCCAGCCGCGTGCTCGCGGTTCCCGGCAGGCGCTTCAAACTATTGGCTGGGCGGATGGCCGCTCCGAGAACGGCGGGGAGTCGGTGGCGCGCGGCATTATGATCGAGCTGGGGTTTTGCGTGCCTGAGCTGCAGGTTCTTGTGGAAGACCCGGCGCACCCGGGATGCGAGTTCAGGGTCGACTACGTCTGGGAGACCGGTGTGGCCCGCCCGATATTTGGCGAGCTTGACGGCGCATCGAAGTATGCCGACCGAGGCGGTACAGGCGAGAAGGTCTCTGGCAAGGCACTTCTCGCCGAGCGACGGCGGGAGTCTCGCCTCACGCTGTGCAACGCCTCCATCATGCGATTTAGCTTCGAGGAGGCAAAGAACCGGCCGTTCTTCAAGGCGCTGCTCGAACGCTATGGCGTTCCCCGGCGAGAATAGAGGAGCCTGGTGGGCGCAATTGATTCTTGCAAAAAACGATCGGTTAACCTGCCCTAATCAATCAATTTCTGCAGCTTAGTTCTGAAACTGCAGATTCCGATCGGTTAGCCAGGCTTAAACGATCGAATTTTGCAGCCGAGAGGCGCCGCCAACAGGCGAGAGGCGCCGCCAGCAGGCGAGAAGCTCCGCCAGCAGGCGAGAAGCGCGCCGTCCCGCCCGGCGGCGCATCTACCTCACGAGTACGGCGACCTGCCCCAACAGGCTCTCGAACGACACCCCGCGCACCTCGTTGTCCGGCTGCAGCTGCGTGATGCGCATGGCATCCCGCACGAAGTCCGTGGCAAACGCCACCGCGTCGTACACGCTGCGCCCGCACATCACGGCCCCCGTGAGCGCCGAGGCAAACAGGTCGCCGGTCCCGTGCGTCATGAACGGCAGCTGCTCGCCCACAACCTCCACCAGGTCGACCTTCTCGCCAGCAATGTAGTTCCTGATAAGGCCGTCGCCACGGACCACGCCCTTCACCACAACGAGCCGCGCCCCCATTTCCACCAGCTGGGCCGCATATCGCTCCACCTCGGCCTGCGAGAGATCCTGACCGTGGTAGGGCATGCCGGTAAGCAGGTGTGCCTCGGTGAGGTTTGGCGTAAGAATGTCCGCGCCATCAACCAGTGCGCGCATCTTCTCGCACATCTCGACCGTGTATGTGGGGTACATCTTCCCGCCGTCGCCCATCACCGGGTCGACCACGCGAAGCGCCCTAGGATGCTCGCGGTACAGCCTCTGGATGGCGCCCACCTGCGCCGCAGAGCCCAGGAACCCTGAGTAGATTGCATCAAGTACGATGCCTTCCTTTTCCCAGGCGTCGAGATAGTCCCCCAGAATGGGAGTCGTATCGTGCATGAAGAACGTGGGGAACTTGGTGTGCGCCGAGAAGAGCGAGGTGGGCACCGGGCACACGTCGCAGCCCGCCGCCGAGAGCACGGGGATGGCGATCCCCAGCGAGCACTTGCCGTATCCGCACAGGTCGTGCACGGCGGCAACGCGCGGGATGTACGCTCCCTCTCGCTTGTAGAGAACAAGGTCCTTTGCGTCCATGCGGTGCCCCTCGGTTCGTGGCCGGCGTGCCATGTCGGCTCGTTGTCTGTTGCTGTTGGTTAATGATATGCCCTTCGCAACTCCGCCTGCCCAGCTCCATCTATACTGTGAGAGTCTTTGAACCCAAACGCTAAGGGGGTCCTATGGCGGACAAGCCGCTGGTGGGAATCATCATGGGATCTAAGTCGGACATGCCGGCGATGGAGGCATGCACCGCTCAGCTCGACGAGCTGGGCGTTCCCTACGAGCTGGTAATCGCGTCGGCGCACCGCGCGCCACAGAAGGTCCACGACTGGGCCTCCACTGCGGCAGACCGAGGCCTCAGGGTGATCATCGCCGCCGCCGGCAAGGCCGCTCACCTGGGCGGCGTTGTCGCGGCCTACACGCCGCTGCCCATCGTGGGCGTCCCCATGAAGACGAGCGACCTCGGTGGCATGGACTCCCTTCTCTCCATGGTGCAGATGCCCTCTGGCGTGCCCGTGGCCTGCGTGGCCATCGGCGGCTCCAAGAACGCGGCCATCTACGCCACCCAGATCCTGGGTGCCACCATGCCGGAGTACCGCGAGAAGATCGTCCAGATGAAGCAGCAGATGGCGGAGGCGTAGGTATCGCCGATGCCACCCGCTGCGATCAGGGAGGAAAGTACCACATGAAGAAGGAAGAGCTGCTCGAGCAGATCAAGCTGGCTATGAAGGCGCGCGACAAGGTCCGCGTCTCCATCCTGCGCCAGGTCAACCAGGCAGTGAAGCAGGTCGAGGTCGACGAGCGCCGCGACGCAACCGAGGCCGACATCACCAAGGCCGTGAAGAAGCTCCAGAAGGTCACCGCCGAGGAGCTCGACGGCCTGCGCAAGGCCGGCGCCGAATCCCACGCCGAGCGCATCCAGGAGCTCTCGACCCAGGCCGACGTCCTTTCTCAGTTGCTGCCGCGCCAGCTCGAGGGGGCAGACCTCGAGCAGCTGGCAGATTCCCTCATCGCCCAGCTCGGCGCCACGTCCAAGCGTGACATGGGCAAGGTCATGGGCGCGCTCACCAAGGCAACCAACGGCAACTTCGACAAGCCCGC
>URLM01000030.1 GCA_900548775.1 uncultured Olsenella sp. | reverse complement strand
CGGCGAAGTCAAAGCTGAGGGCGTTCCCCGCATCGTCGAGAACGGCACCGAGCGGGCGTCCCGTGCACACGCCAAAGAGGCCGCCCTCCGCTCGGAACTCCTCGATAGCGGCGAGGTCACGAGGGAGAAAGCGATGGAGCGGATGGACGCGACCGCCAATCCCAAAGAAGAGCGTCCCGTCAAAGTCGCTCGCCAACGATCTTCTCGAAATCGCTACGTTTTCCATTACTGGGCAGCCTCGAATGGACAAGCCTCCTTCATTCTCCTATTGACTCCGTTGGACCCACAAGCCGGTGGAGAAATCCTGAATCCAGCCAGTTGGATGCCAGTTTTTTATGTCATTGGCATCGCCGGTTATCTCGTACTCGACAAGCCCATGCTCGACACCCTCGCTGTCTTTGCTCAAGAGACTGAAGTACCTCACGCGGCCGGGATCATCCTCCGTAAGCATATCGACGCCATACTCTGACTTGTCACAGTCAAGCGCAGCCAGCGCTGTGGGCAGAACATCGGCATTGCTCACCGGTTCTTGAGAGACGGTATAGGGCTGGCTTCCCTGTTCATGAGTCTCGGGTGGTTTCACGAGCATAATCGGATTTGCAGCAAAATCAGTAAGGGCAAACGCGTCGGATGACGCGAAGTAGCCGTGGTCAGCGGTAATGATGATCGTCGCATCATCATAGAGCCCCAAGGCCTTGAGCTGCCTCAAGTACTCGCTCACCGTGTTCATGCTGCCGACGGCCTGCTGCGCACGAGAGAGACCGGTCCCAGGCTGACCGTACTCGTCCATCGTGTAGGGATAGTGCGCCCCGTTAAGGTGGATGAACCTAAAGGCGCCTGTCTCGCCCTCGTCCACCGCAGCGAGCCCAATCGACTTCAAGTCGCTTGCATATCCGATGTCGTTCGTCGTGTAGGGAACCTCCGAGCCGCGATTGGGGTCGGCCTCGCCTGTCGGCTGCTCGCTAGCCTCTACCATCGCCTGGTTGATGTCGTCCGTGTAGAACCAGAAGAACGGCTTGAACGGCCAGGGAAGGTCGCGGAACAGGGAGCATCTGTAGAGCGCACGCAGCGTTCCCTCCACGTCGAGGGCCGCATCGGCGGGCCGCCCGTCAGTGGGAACAATGTTGAACGCATTGTCCCGGTAGTAAGGGTTGTCCGTCGGGAGGATATCGCTGTAGAGGCCTACGTCATACCCGGCGCTGGTAAGGTCGGTCAAGTACTGGTGTCCCTCCGTGTAGTCAGGCGCCGCACTGTTGGCGCGTTGTTGCCCTACGAGCATCGTGGGAATGGCGTTTCGGGTTGGCGTGACGACGGCACTCGAGTTCTGATACCACGTGAACCCCGTCATCTCGTCGAGAAGGGCGGGATTCTGCTGGACAGCAGGAACAAGGTCCATCGAGGTGTCATACATGTCGAGCACGAACACGATGATGTTCTTCTTGGGAGAGACCGTGAACAGTCCACGCTCCGTCATCGTGTATTCTGAAGTCTCTTTGGTCGTGGTTGCCGAGCCTGAGGAGAACAGGCTCGCCACGCCAACACCCTGGATCACGATCAACGCCGCGGCCACAAAAGAGACGACGCTCTGCGCAACGGAGCGGTTGATACGGCTCAACTCGAGTGGCGCAAGGAGTACCGCTGCCCAGACCAGGGTGGTCCACACCGCCGTCCTCGCATACTGGGTCCAGTCGACCACAGAGCCATCCGCACTCGGAAGATTGCCGTTAAGGAAGATAGCTTGAACGTAGGAGGCAAGCACGAAGCCAAAGGCGAGCATCAGCGCCACATTGAAGGCACGCCCGCGAAGGAGCACGAGAACGGAGGCGATGGCAACCGCCACGGTAACCGCCGGCAGCACGAACACCTGCCATGTCTGCGAGAGGGAGAAAATGAGGCTTGTGTTGTTACCGGCGATGAGCTCGTATGGGGCGGAAATCATAAGCGTCAACGAAAAGAGCGCCCCGACCAGGAGGCCGGAGACAAGACGCCTCGGCCAGCTGGGTGAGTAGCCGTTCTCGGGCCTTTTTCCGCCGGCCCCGCGCGCGTTGCCGCCCGCGGCTGCAAGCGCATCCCGCGCCGCCGCGTCGGCCGCGGCCTTGCCGGAGGGGTCGACGCGGGAGACCGCGGGCTCGGCCACGCGGCCCGCCCCCTCGTCCACGTGCAGGATCCTCATGAGGGCCTTGCGCGTGCGCCTGAAGGCCACGCCCAGCACCGCCGAGAGCGCCACCGCCACGGCGGCCAGCGCCTGGATCGTGTAGGTCATGACCGAGGGGTCCACGTACGCGAGGGCGGGCGTGGCCATCGCCGTGAGCAGGCAGGCACTTATCGCAGAAAGGCCAAGGACGTCCCACACAAGGACCAGCAGGCGCCCAGCAATGCGGTGCGCACCCTTTTGGGAGCGGCTAGTCATCATTGTCGCCCTGATTCCCCGTCCCAAACGCACCAGCCGCAGTAATGTCCTTGCCCTCCTGCTTTGCGAGAATCTCGCCGAGGATGTACTCGCCCGCGGCCTCGCCACCGTGGCCGAGGTTGTAGATGAAGCCGTCGCGAATCTGGCGGATCTTGTCGTTCCAAGAAGAGGAGTTCGTGACCATGTCATCGATGACGTCCTCGAGCTCCGAGAGGTCGGCGGGGTCGAGCGAGCGGCCAATCTGGTTGCGGAGCGTGATGTCGGTGGGCGTGATGCCAACCTGCTCGTAGTCCGGGTTGATGACCTTCATGGGGGTGTCGATGAAGAGCGAGGGCTTGAGCGTGGTGAACGAGAACTCCTCGGCGATGGAGGACCAGTCGGTAATCAGCACGTCGGACTCGAGGATGGACCCGTGGCCGGAGAAGTCTGCCTCAATGGCAAGCTCATCGGGGCTCACCTTGGAGTAGCGCTCGACAAGCGCCTCCCAACGCGGACGGTAGCGCTTCACGTACTCGGGGTGGGGACGAAGGATCACGTGGTAACCGTGGCCAAGCAGGCGGCTGAGCATGTCGTCGATGCAGGTGTCGAGGATGTTGTCCGTGTTCCACGAGGGCGCGATGAGGATGATGGGGCGCTCGTGCTTCTCGTGCGGCATCTTCTCGTAGTCTGCCATCTCGCGGTCGAGAAGGTCGTAGCCAATTGCGGGGACCTTCTTCTTCTGCGTGTGGTAGGCCTTCTCCATGGCACGGATCTCTGCCTTCTGGTGGGGGCCGACGCACATGATGGTGTCGTAGTTGTCGTACTCCTGCTTGGTGCCCGTCATGTGCATCGAGGTCATGTGGTGGCACATGTAGATGTACTCGATGTCCTTGCGGATGTAGGAGCGCTTGATGTAGTACACGTCCAGCGCGCCGAGGGAGGTCACCACAACGTCCGCGTCCATCTTCATCATGAGGGTGATGAGGCGCTTCTGGTCGAGGAAGTACGGGATGAGGCGGGGCTCGCGCTTGGCGATGTCAAAGACCTGATCGTTGGGGTCGCTCGTGAGGTAGTGGATGCGCACGTCGGAGTTGTTGAGCAGCCACTCGATAGCGCCCTGGAAGTACTTGTAGAAGCCGGAGCTCTCGGAGTAGAAGACCAGGTGCTTGCCGTTGACCTTGAAGAAGCGCTTGTAGTCTGCCTTGGCACGACGGGCAAGCGGGTCTGGCTGGTACCACTTGCGGTCGCCCTTGGTGGCCTCCTCGATGGCGTTGAACTCGTCGCGCGCGGCATTGAGGTCCTCGTAGTCGATGTAGTCGCGCGGTTTCACGATCACGTTGCACAGTGCCTGCACCGCAATGGAGAGCAGGTTGGAGCACACCCAGTAGAAGGCCATGCCGCACACCACGTAGAAGCCCAGGAAGAGCGAGAGGGCAATGGAGAGGCCGTTGGTCATGTTCTTCTCGGCGCGGGACTGCTCGCGCTGGAGGGGATTGATGCGGTTGGAGGCCCAGCCCATGACCACGGCCGAGAGGCCCGCAAGCAGCGGCATGATGAGCGACGCCCCGCCGTTCTCGATTGGGACGAGGCCCAGGAACTCCGTGCCGGGGGCGCCGGAGTCCGTGATGGAGTGGATGACGTCCACCAGACCAAAGAGGATGACCACCTGGATGGCCAGGGGGATGAGCGAGAGAAGCGCATGGTAGTGCTTCTCGTGATAGAGCTCGTTTTGCTTCTCCTCGATGGTCTCGCGGTCACCGTAGTAGCGGCACTTGATGCGGAAGAGCTCGGGCATGAGCTGCACCATCACGATGCTGTTCTTCTGGCACCACACCGAGAGGGGCATGAGGATGACCTTGGAGAACAGGGTGAAGAGAAAGATCGCCGCCCACCAACTGCCGGTGAGGTCGTAGGCCGGCTGCACGATAAGCGAGAAAAAATTCGCTAGCGCCTCGAACATTATGCAACTCCCAGGGTTTTCAGCTGATATTGGGACCGTGATACCTTACCACGCGAGAACGACACAATTACCTTCTCCTAACATGCTCACGAACCTGCTATGCCGCATATCGCGCCGCATGCGCTGCGTTATCCTCATGGCAGATGGATGGCAGGTGGAGGTAGCGCGAGAGGGGCAGACATGGCTTTGGGCAATACCGTGCTGGTAGGACAGTCGGGCGGACCAACGGCGGCGATCAACGCGAGCCTGGCGGGCGTCGTGGGCGCCACGCGCGCCGCTGGTCTCCGCGCCGTGGGCATGCGCTACGGAATCCAGGGGCTTCTCGACGGCCGCACGGTTGACCTGGACGAGAGGCTTGCAAGTCCCACCCAGCTGGAGCTTCTCTCGCACACGCCATCGAGCTACCTGGGAAGCTGCCGCTACAAGCTGCCGGACCCCACCGCAGACGAGACCCCCTACCGCAAGCTCTTCGAGCGCTTTGCCGAGCTTGGCGCCCGCGCGGTGCTCTACATTGGCGGCAACGACTCCATGGACACCATCGCCAAGCTCTCGCGCTACGGCGAGTCAGAGGGCTCCGAGATTCGCTTTGTGGGCGTGCCGAAGACCATCGACAACGACCTCATCCTCACCGACCACACGCCCGGCTACGGCAGCGCCGCCAAATTCATTGCTGCCACGGTCGACGAGCTGGCCTGCGACGCGGACGTCTACGACCTCAAGAGCGTGACCTTCGTCGAGATCATGGGCCGCGACGCCGGCTGGCTCGCAGCGTCTGCCGCGTTGGCCGGCGAGGCGGGCGGGCACGCGCCCGACCTGGTGCTCCTCCCCGAGGTGCCGCTTGACGAGCAGGTCCTCCTCCAGAGGCTGACGGGCCTTCTTGCCGAGAAGAACACCGTAGTCGTGGCAGTAAGCGAGGGCGTGCGCACGGCAGACGGCACGCTTGTCTGCGAGCGCGCAGGCTCCGAGGCGCGCCTCGACGCCTTTGGGCACGCTGCGGCGCTCTCGGGCACGAGCCGCTACCTGGCAGACCTCACAAAGCGCAAGCTGGGGTGCAAGACGCGCGCCGTCGAGCTGTGCACCACGCAGCGCTGCGCCGCCCACCTGGCGAGCCAGACCGACCTCACCGAGGCCGCAGGACTTGGGGCCCGGGGTGTGGGAGCCGCGCTCGAGGGGGCCTCGGGCGTGATGAGCGCGCTCGTGCGCACGTCTGACGCTCCCTACGAGGCGCGATACGACCTGGTGGACGTGAACCGGGTGGCCAATGCCGTGAAGGCCGTGCCGGCAGAGATGATCCGCGAGGACGGCATGGGCGTGACCGAGGCGTACCTGCGCTACGCACGGCCGCTCATCGCCGGCGAGCCGTCCCTCTCGTACGTGGGAGGCGTGCCCGCCCACGTGGCACCGCTCGCGTAGGACCGGGAGATAGCCTACTCGCGAAGTAGCCAGTCCCTCATCGACCACACCGTTCTGCCCCCTACCATTACGGTCTTGTCCGCATTCATGACAACTGACTGGTTGGCAACATCAACGCCGATCAGATTCCCGACGCTGGCCAGGTGTCTCGTGAACGAAGACCTATACGTCGCCGAAGACTTTATCTCCACCAGCTCTGTAGCCGTGGGGTTGGTCATGTCGAGCAGGTCAACCTCGATTTTACTGTCATCGCGATAGAAGTAGAGCTGTGGCTGCCTGCCGGCATTCATGTGACGCTTGGCCGTCTCGGAGATGACGAGGTCTTCGATGACCGCCCCCCTGTGACGCGAGGTCAGGAGCTGGTCTGTCGTCCTTATTCCAAGTAGGTGGCAGAGAAGCCCCGTGTCATAGAAGAAGAGCTTTGGGGTCTTTGTGAGCCGCTTCCGGAGGTTGGCGTGATATGGCTGGAGGAGCTGCACCACGTAACTCGATTCCAAAAGCGATAGCCATGACCTCGCAGTCTTTGGACTTATCCCCACGTCATTGGCAAGGCTGGTGAGGTTAAGGAGGTTGGCGCACCCATCTGCGCAAGCCGCTATGAAGTTTCTAAAGACGCTCAAGTTGCTTGGATCAACATGCCCGGATGCGTCACGCGTTATGTAGGTGCTCAGGTAGTTCTCGTAGTAGACCTCAGGTGGGATGTCCACATCATATAAGCGTGGATACCCACCACGGATGACAAAGTCCTCCACCCCTAGCTTGGATACCGCTCCATGCGCCTCCCTATACGAGAGGGGCATGAGCTTGAGCAGGCCAACCCTTCCCGCAAGAGACTGCGTAATCTGTTTAAGCAGCAGAAAGTTTTGCGAACCCGAGAGCACATACTGTCCCGGCGTGCTCACTTCGTCAGAAACCACCTGAATTACGTTGAATAGCTCCGGCGCAAGCTGGGCCTCGTCAATAATGAGCTTCTGTGGCCTGTGGCGGATAAATCCAACCGGGTCATCGAGCGCCATTGCCAATACGCCGGGATCTTCGAGATTCTCGTACTGGTACTCGGGAAACACGGCTTTGACAAGGGTCGATTTGCCACTCTGCCTCGGGCCCGTAATAGAGACCACAGGAAACCAGTCGGCGTTCTTTCTCGTCCACGACGCAATGTCTCGCTGTATCACCGTAGTTCTCCAATCGAAACCCCACAATCGATAAGTGAACAGTACCACAATCAGGAGTTGAGAAAACCATAATCGGGAACCGATAAATGCCAAAATCGGGAGTGCATCGACAAACGAGCAGTATATGGGGGCTGCATCCGCTTGCCAGGCGAGAGACGCGCCGCACCCTCGGGCCAGGCCAACGGATCGATACACATTCGTTGTCCAAATGTGTATCGACCTGCGCGCATCACAGATTCGTGTCCGAATGTGTACCGGGCGAAGCGTCTGAGGTGCCAGTCGCGAGTGGTCGCCGCCCACCTGGCTGTGCCCAACATCGTTCTTTAGCGGTATCTGTGAATCGTTCTTCTCGGCAACTGGGCAAACACGACCTCCAGTTCACAGATACCGATAAAGAACGATGGTTTGGTAGGGGGCGCCGGCTCAGCTCGCGCCCAAAGTCGCGTGCAAGCGACGCTGATGCGCCGGAATTGTTGCGATCTAATTGCCACGCTTGCCGAACAATTCGCTCTGTCCGCCGTCGGAGGGGGCGCAATGGACAAGAAAGCGGAGACATGCGGTCTTCCGCAGCCGAGTGGTGGGGGCCACCCGCGCAAGGAGGGGATTCAAAGAGCGGCAACAGGCTCGTTGAGTGAATAGGCCGTCTGGGGGGAGGTTTGTGCAATGCTGAGGAGCGTAGGCGGTGTGAACCGAAAGCCCATGGAGATTAGCGCGAGCCGATGGATCTCCATGGTCGGCAAGGGTGCGCTTCAGGATTACCAGGACTGCTTCGTCCGAGACCATCACATTCCGCTTCTCCTCGTCGACACGCAGGGCAATCCCCTTCTCGTCCCGTCGCTTAAGGTCGATTTCTGCAACTTCGTCCAATCGGGCGTCCCACATGACTGCTCGGGTATCGTGGGGCATGACGTGTCGGACATCGTCCGCTACTTCGACAGCAGACGGGTCTTCGATCCACTGGTCAGAACCTGCAACTTTGGGGTGACCACCTTCGTCGTTCCTGTCTGCTTCAACGCGCGCCTCATAGCTCTGTGGCGCTGCGACGGCTTTGTGTTCGATGACACCCCTCATGCCGAGCAGCTTCGCGCGAAGTTCGACATCCCGGTCATCAGTCACGAGGAGTTCGAGAATGCCACCTCGTGGCTTCAGTGCGTCTGTCGTCTCCTCGACATTCACCTCGACGCAACGGCAAGCTCCGACAGTCCCGCCCCCACCCGCGTTCTCTCCCCCGTCCTTACCCCGCGAGAGAACGAGATCGCTCTCCTCGTGTGCGACGGATTGAGCAACTCACAGATTGCCGATCGCCTGTTCCTTAGCGAGAAGACCGTGAAGACCCACATGAGCAGCATCCTCGCCAAACTCGGAGTGAGGAACCGCGTGCAGCTCATCTGCGAGTACTCGGATTCGCTCGACGTGGACAAGCGCCAGACCATGGCGGTGTAGCGCAATGCGACCTCCCAAGCTCCTCTTCGTATGCTCAAACAACGAAGCGCGTCAGCGCTTCAAGGAGGGCCTTAGCGCATATGGCTGTGACGTCGTCCTCTGCTACCGCGCCGAGGAGGCGTTCCGCATCGTCCGCACCTACCGCATCGACGTGGTGATCTTCTCCGTAGAGCTACAGGACATGAGCGGGTACGAAGCATGCCGACGCCTTCGCGAGCTCTACAACATCGTTGAGCAGCCAGCTGTCATCTATTCCACACACGACTCCCCGGAGGAGCGCCTCGCCGCGTTCCGCGCAGGTGCCAACATCTTCACCTTCGAGCCGATACTCTTCGACCGGCTGTACTACGTGGTAATGCTCCTCGTGCGCGGAAAGCGCATGCTGCAGCGATCGGTTCCACTCGAGCAAATGCTTCGCGTCGCCGACAAACAAATCGTTGACAAAGAAGCACCCCCCACAAAGATCGAGGGTCCGGGTGGCACGCTTGTAAAGTCAGACGCCCTACGCTGGACCGACGTGCTCACGCAGAGCGTCGACCTCGCTCAGCAATCTCAGGCCATCGTCCACGAAATGGTTAACCTCACGCTCGACCTGGTGCCGCGCTACGGCTCAATCGAGGGTGTCCTCTCCTACCTCGGCGACCTCTGGGAAGGCACAAACGCCCGGGTAGAACTCGACCGCGTCTTTGGGAACGAGGGCAAGCGTTTCTCGCTTGACATCGACCATGCAACGACAGATGGGGCCTGTGCGCTCATGCTTATGTTCTGCGAGGAAATTCTCGACGGCTACGCCCCGTCGGAGGCACTTGGCCGCATTTCCGCAGATGGCTCCGTCAACCACGACGAGGTAGAGGCGCTGCGTCGCGTCCTCGTTGCAGACGACTTCATGTCGAACATCTTTGGCTAGGCAGCACGCGGGATGCGACGAGAAGAACACCGCATCCCGCAGCGGTTTCATCAGAACGGCGTCTCGCTTCCCACGTAGCACCTGACGCCATGCCCCTGGACCACCTTGCGGAGGCTCTCGAGCTTCTCGGGCGGCGTGGGCTTGTCGTCCGCGAAGGCATACGTCATCGAGAGTTCCTCCCACTTGCTCACGCCAAGCCGATGGAACGGGAGGATGTTGAGCTCGTTAAGCCCCACTTCCCTCATGAAGGCGCCGATCTTGTCGAAGTCCTCCTCGGTGTCATTGAAGCCCTTGATGACCGGCGTGCGCAGGATGAGACGAGCGGTGCAGTTGGAGCCCGCAAAGGCACGGATGTTCTGCAGCACCTGCTCGTTTCCCATGCCCGCGTACTCGCGGTGCTTGTCGGTGTCCATGCTCTTGAGGTCGTTGAAGGCAAAGTCCATGTGGCGCATCACGCTGAGGTAGACGTCTGTCGAGGCAGAGGCCTCCGTCTCGATGGCCTTGTGGATATATGCCTCGTCGCAGCGCTCCAGCACGGCGAGAAGGAACTCGGGCTGGAACATGGGGTCGCCGCCCGAGAAGGTCACGCCGCCATTGCCAGACCAGTAGTGGCGGTCGCGCTCGAGGATGTGCATGATCTGCTCGACCGTATACTCCTCGGATATCGTGACCAGGGCATCGTCAAAGCATGCCTTCACGCACTCGAACGTGGTGCAGACGTGGCACTTCTCCCAGTCGAACTTCATGGGATGGTCCGGGTCCTGCGAGTTGTCGCTCACCGCGCCATAGGGGCAGGCATCCAGGCAGCGCGTGCAGCGCTTGTCGGCGCGGTTCACGCACTTTGAGGCACGATACAGCTTGCCTTGTCGATTGTAGAAGCTCTCGGGGTTGCAGCACCACTTGCAGCGAAAGGGACAACCAGACATGAAGATGAGCGTCCTGCACCCGGGACCATCATGGACGCTATAGGACTGGATGTCGAAGATCCTTCCCTTGAGCTCCCGGTCCCTGTCGCTCAACGGTGCGGAAAGACTCCTCCTCATTTGTCTGTCTCCTCTCGCATTTGCAAGCATCTCAGCTTGGAAAACTGTCCGTTTAGCCCTTGATTATTGGTGATGGGCGCGTCTCGTCCGTAGTGCCAAGGTTGTGTCGAGGGGCGGAATTCGGGGGACGGGCATAGGACTTTGGTCCTAGATACGACCTTTGGTGCCAGTTGACGCCAAGAAGATACAACCGCCAAACACGAGCCTGGGCCCATCCCAAATTGCTGCCTGCCACGCACAATGACGGTTGGTAAGAGGCGGCACAGAGCCGTCACGGTTTTCTATCGAGGAGGTCAGAATGGCACAACTCCATCCGATGAAGCTGACCGAGGTCCTGGCAGAGAGAGGGCTGTCGCTCGAGAGCCAGGCCAACGGAGAGGCCCCGAAGGAGATCCAGGACCGCGAGATCAAGAAGGAGCCCACGCCGCGCGCCAACTACCTGCGCAACATTTACTTTGACACCCTGTCATCGCTCGACGTGCAGGAGTCCTACTGGTACACGCGCGCCGCGACCGAGCACGAGGGCGAAGTCCCCATCATGCGCCGCGCCTACGGCCTGAAGAGCGTCTTCCAGCACCTCGACACCCCCATCTGGCCACACGAGCTGCTCGTTGGCGCCAAGGCCGGCTTCTATCGCGGCTCCGCCCCGCTGCCCTGGCTCACCGAGAGCTTCTTCATGGACAAGGACTCCGACCTCTACAAGGCCGCCCTTGCCACGGGTGCCGAGTCCAGCGCCGAGGTATCCCACTTTGGTGCTGGTGGCGGCAACGTAACCAAGAGCTTTGGCAACGTAGTCTCCGTGGGAGGCAAGTACGGCGTCCGCCGCGAGATCGTCCCCGCCATGCACCGTCTGGCCTACGCATGGGCCGGCAAGTCCGTCGAGGACGTGGGTCGCAAGTACGAGCAGATGGTGCCCGAGTACAAGGTCAAGGAAAACATCATGAAGTCGGTCGTGTCGAACTTCGACTCCGGCTTCACCATCCCTCAGGGCCGCGAGGTCATGAACTACTACTATGTCCTCGAGTACGGCTTTGACGGCCTCATCGACTTCTGCGAGAAGCGCGCGGGCGAGGTCGCCGGCGAGGCCGGCGGTGACGGCATCTCCGGCATGGACCGCCTGTACTACTACAAGTCGATGGCCGAGCTTTGCCGTGGCCTGTCCGCTTGGTTCGACAACTACGGCCGCGAGGCTGACCGCCTGCTCACCTGCACCGAGGACGAGACCTCCCGCGCCGAACTCACCGAGATCTCCGAGCGCATGCACCGCATCTCCCACGAGAAGCCCAAGACCTTCAAGGATGCTCTCCAGGCCATCTACCTGCTGCACCTTGCCGAGCTCAACGAGGACGCAATGTCCGGCCTGTCTCCCGGCCGCATTGGCCAGGTCCTCTACCCCTACTTCGAGCAGGACATCGAGGCTGGCCGCCTCACCGAGGCCGAGGCCGAGGAGTGGAACGAGCTCTACCGCGTCAAGATGACCTGCATCGACGCCTTCGCATGCACCGGCGTCGTGGGCGGCGTCCTTTCCGGCAACACCTTCAACAACGTGTGCATCGGCGGCCTTGACCGCGAGGGCAAGTCTGCAGCCAACCGTCTTGAGATGCTCATCCTCGAGGCAGGCATCAAGTGCCAGACCACCCAGCCCACGCTCTCGCTGCTCTACGACGAGGCCACGCCCGAGGAGTTCCTCCTCAAGTGCATGGAATGCGTCAAGACTGGTGCCGGATATCCCGCCATCATGAACAACCGCATTGGCATGGAGTTCATCCAGAACCAGTACCAGCACGAAGGCATGACCGTCCGCGAGTCCCGCGCCTGGTCCGTGGGCGGCTGCCTCGAGACCTCGCCCGGCACCTGGATGCCCCTGCACCACGGTGGCAAGCTCTACTGGATCCCCGGCGGCTCCGGCCAGCCCACCTCTGTTGGCGTCCACTTCCTGAACAACCCGAAGATCCTCGAGCTCACGCTCAACAACGGCTTCGACCGCCGCACCGGCCTTCAGGTCTTCGAGCCGCACAACCGCACCTTCGACACGTTCGACGACCTTGTCGACCAGTACAAGAAGTACTACGAGAAGTCCGTCGAGGTTCTCAACAAGTGCATGAACATCCAGCACGACGTCTGGCGCAAGTTCACGCCGTCGATGGTCAACTCGCTGCTCAAGCCCAACTGCCTCGAGCGCGGCCTTGGCATCGCCCAGAAGGGCTATCGCTACAACGCCACGTTCAACATCGAGTGCTGCGGAATGTGCAACCAGATCAACTCCTTCGCTGCCATCAAGAAGCTCGTCTACGACGACAAGAAGTACACGCTTGACCAGCTCAAGGACGCCCTTGACCACAACTTTGGCTATAAGACGTCCAAGGAGGTCGGCTCCGAGTCCCTGAAGGACCAGGAGAAGCGCGACGACGATGACGGCCGTTACGACGAGATTCACGCGGACTGCCTGCGTGCGCCCAAGTACGGCAACGACGAGCCCTATGTCGACGACATGCTCTACGACTGGGAGCAGTGGTTCTGCGAGGACATGCCGCACAAGTTCGAGTCCCTGTACGCCGAGCCGCTCTACGTTTGCCAGATGTCCGTCTCCACGCACGGTCCCGAGGGTGCCGTTACTGGCGCTACCGCTGATGGCCGTCTTGAGGGCACGACGTTCGCTGACGCCTCGATGTCCGCCTACCCCGGCACCGACACCCACAGCCAGTACGCCCTCTTCGAGTCCGCGACGGGCTGGGACCACTCCATGTCGCAGAACTCCCAGATGAACCTCAAGATTCACCCCAGCGCCACCAAGGGCGTCGAGGGCTCCCGCAAGCTCCTGGACCTCACCCGCGCCTACATGCGCAAGGGCGGCTTCCACATCCAGTACAACATCGTGGACTCCCGCGTGCTCAAGAAGGCACAGGCTCACCCCGAGAACTACCGCACCCTGCTCATCCGCGTCGCTGGCTTCACTCAGTACTGGGTCGAGATTGGCAAGCCCATCCAGGACGAGGTCATCGCCCGTACCGAGTACGAGTCCATCTAGTCCAGCCACGCATTCCCACGACCTTCTCGAGAAAGGATTCCCACGATGTGCAAGCACTCTGATTGCGCGAACTACATCCCCATCGACGTGGCTAAGGGCATCTGCCACGCCAACGGTGACATCACCGTCCAGATCGACACGCCCACTTGCCCCAAGTTCACCCCTGGCTTCAAGTGCAAGTTCTGCAGCCACTACCTGGCAGGCGAGCAGAATATGGGAACCTGCACGGGCTTTGAGGACAGGTTCTGGGCATTTGCCGACAACGGCGCGAAGAACTGCGAGAAGTTCGAGCGGGGAGCCGCTGAGAAGGTCGAGGCATAGCCTCTCTCGCGCCACCAACATGCTCCAACCCTAGGGATTGGGCAGCGCCCCGGGGGACCATGGTTCCCCGGGGCATTTTTATACGTAATCTAACCGATTCGCAAAGATAGGTGGTTCCCATGTCTGTTGAACAAGCAACAGCACAGAAATCGGCGCCAGAGCCCCTTACCACCGAGCAGATCACCAAGGAGACGGCGAAGAAGTACGGCACCTGCACCGTGATTGCCGCCTGGCTCGCAGTCTTCTGCCTCTTTGGCTATCGCTCCTCGTTCTCGATCATGCAGTCTTCGCTCATGGAGGGCATGAGCTGGACTTCGACGCAGGCATCGCTCGGCTACTGCTTCATGATGACCTTCTATGCCATCACAGCGTACTTCTCGGGCGGCCTCATCGATAAGAAGGGCACCCGCCCTGCCTACACGATAGGTGCCATCTGCTGCTTCCTCGGCTTTTTCCTCACGTCCTTCATTCCCGAAGGCGCCAGCTGGTCGTTCCCGGTGTACCTCGTGACCTATGGCATCTTTGCCGGCGTGGGCACGGGCATGCTGTGGGTCTCGTCCACGATCTCCTGCCGCAAGTGGTACGTGGGCACCGAGTACGGCACCAAGTGGGGACTCGCCTTCATGGGCGCCCCCATGGCACAGCTCCTTCTCACCATCGTGGTCTCCCCCATCCTTAAGAGCGCTGGCTGGTCCGCCGGCATGAAGGTCCTCTCGGTTATCATGGCCGTCATGCTCCTCATCGCTGCCGCCGTGGCAAAGCCCATGCCCGACAAGGTCGGCGCCCAGCCCTTTGGCCTGGACTCGCTGCCCAAGAAGAAGGCAGACGCCGCCAAGCCGGCACACGTCTGGACCGTTGGCGAGGCGTTTAAGACTCGCGCCCTCTGGTGCGACATCTTCGCCTTCATGTTTGCCGTGATGGGAGAGTTCCTCATCTGGTCGCAGATCGTGCGCTACTTCACCGTAGACCTCGGCTGGACGCAGCCGTCGCTACTGGGCATGCCGCTCGCCAACGTGATTTACATGGTCATTGGCCTCGCGGGTATCTTCACCATGCCGCTCACCGGCAGGGCATCCGACGCCCTGGTCAAGCGCATGGGTGTCGAGCGCCCGGCACGCCGAATGATGCTCGTGATCTCTCCGCTCTTTGGCATAGCGGGCGTTTTGCTTGCCCTCTCCGGCAACCTGCCGGTCGTCATCGTGGGCATGGTCCTGCTCGCCGTGTACTGGGGCATCGAGCCGGGCGGCGCCGCGGGCTATGCGGGCACCGTCTTTGGCGGAGCGTCCCTCGGCAAGATCTGGGGACTTGCCACGCTCATCATCATGGGCATCGGGCCGTCGTTCGGCACCTTCATGGGCGCCTTCCTCTTCGACACCTTCCAGTCCTACGTGCCTGCACTCTACTTTGGCATCGGCGCGTACGTGGTGTCCACGATCTCGGCGCTGCTGCTCCCCGGCAAGGTCGAGAGCAAGTAGGGTACGCTGCGCACAAAGCGTGACACCCCCCAGGGGGCGCTGGCTCAGCTGGCGCCCCTCTTTGCAACAACACGAGGAAGCGACCAGCGCGAGAGGTGAGACACATGTCCGTTTCCGAGCTTGTCGAGACAGTTCTGGGCCGCGAGGATGAGGACTTCGAACGAGCGCTCCAGGACCCTGACCCTCCCTGTGACGCAACGTCATTTGGGCTGGTGCTCAATCGCTTTCGGGGAGCACAGCTTGCGCTTTGGCCTGAGCCCCTCCTCGAGTCCTACCTGCAGGACCTCGAGAACGCCCGCACATGCGAGAAGTCCATCGTGCTGGAGCGGGCAGCCTACCTCTTTGGCACCTCATACCGACCAGACGCCCATCTCATGCTGCCGCCCAAGTCCTATGCGTTCTGCGAGCGAGCAGACCTCATCGCCAAGCTCTCGCTCATCTGGGAGGTTCGAGCCCGAGAGATTGTTCCCCGCTTCACCTCTCGCCTTGGGGCGCTTATCTCCGAGGAGGACCGGCCAGGTGCGCCGTCATACGAGACGCGGCTGCGGGCGGAGCTCATGTCCTATTCGCAACGCACCATAGACGAGTATGGCACCTGGGTCTTTGGCTGCTGGGGAGCCGGAAGAAACCCCAACCTGCAGGCCTACGATGGCGCGGCCGTCGAGCTGGGGTTCTCCGGTGCCTACGAGGCCAACTACAAGGGCACCGTGCTCTGAGGCACCCAACACGGCGCGCCCCTCTCGGCTGAACGCCCCCAACGCGGCACCCCCAGGACGCGTGCGCCCCTCTCGGCAAGGTACCGGGAGGGGCGCGTTGGTGGAAATGCCTGTTGCGAGGGCGCTAGAGTGCGGCGCGGTAGATCTCCACGATGTCGTCGGCCGTGAGGGGCACGAAGCTGCCCTTGCTGCCGGCGGCGGCCTTCTCGGCCATCACGCGAAAGTTCTTCTCGTCCTCGATGCCAACGGAGCGCAGGTTGGCGGGCATGCCCATGGTCACAAAGAAGAACTCGCGCGTCTTGGCGATGGCGTCACGCGCCACGGACATGTCCTCGGTGCCCTGGAGACCCCAGACGTTGCGACCGTACGTCGCGAACATTGGCGCGGTCTTGACGGAGAGCACGTGCTCCATCCATGCGGGCGTGAGGATCGCCAGGCCCTCGCCGTGGGTGATGTCGTAGAAGGCCGAGAGTTCGTGCTCCATGGGGTGCACGCACCAGGCATTGGCGGCGCCGGCCTCTACCAGGCCGTTTATGGCATGGGACGCTGCCCACATGAGGTTGGCGCGGGCCTCGTAGTTGTCAGGCTCCTCGAGTGCCACGGGCCCGTAGTGGATCATCGTGCGGAGAAGCCCCTCGGCCATGCGCTGCTGGACAAAGGCGCCCGGCTCCATGGTGAAGTAGTTCTCGAAGGTGTGGCTCATCATGTCCGCCGTGCCCGCGGCCGTCTGGCGGCGCGAGACGGTGAAGGTGTACGTGGGATCGAGGACGGACATCGTGGGCTTGAGGCACTCGGCGGCGGTGCCCCACTTCTCGTTCTTGGTCATGTCCGAGATGACGGCGAACGGGTCCATCTCCGAGCCGGTCGCGGAGAGCGTGAGCACAGAGAAGATGGGGAGTGCGGCTGTGATCTTCTCGGGATGAATCACCAGGTCCCAGGGGTCGCCGTCATAGCGGGCACCGGCAGCAACCACCTTGGCGCAGTCGATCGTGGAGCCGCCGCCAATGGCGAGGACCATGTCGACGCCCTTTGCCTTGCAGGTCTCGACACCTCGTCGGACGGTCTGGATGCGGGGGTTGGGCTCGACGCCCGAGAGTTCCTCGACCTCGACGCCCGACTCTCCAAGAATGCGCAGCACTTCGTCGTAGATGCCATTTCGCTTTATGGATCCGCCACCATAGCAGAGCAGGGCCTTCTTGCCGTATTTGGCAAGCTCGGCGAGGTGAGAGATCTGACCCTTGCCAAAGTGGATGGTAGTGGGGACGTGGAACGTGAAGTTGTACATGCTGTTTCCCTTCTCGTGCAAACAGGCGCCAGCCCCATTGATACCCAGTGCGGCCAATCGATAGCACGGCATTGACGGTCAGCGGGAGAGATGACCGCAAATGCCTGCAGCTCCCGGCAAACGGAACCTGATATGGTCATTCGGCCATTGCAAGCATTAGTAACTTTGATATTTTTACGCTCACCAGAGACCCCTTTGCACAAAAATTGCGGTTGCCGGCCCATTTTGGGAGTTTTGCTTAGTATCACCCAGCAGGTGCCATTTCTCTACCTGCGGCTCCGCAAAAAGTTAGAGGCTTCGTACTCGGCGATTCTCCGAAAATGGGCCGGCAACCGCAATTTTTGTGCACGCGACCGCTGACGCGCCCATCGCCAACGCTTCCGGCTTCTTTCTCGCTGGGCATCAACAGGTTTTCTCATGAGGCGTCCTAGCCAATGCATACGCTCGCGGGGTCATTCGGGCGAGCGGACGTGTACAGCGTGCGTGTTGCGTAGACTGTTGTCATCCGTACGAGCTGGCGACCCAGCAGCTAGGAGGCAGCATGAGCGAGATTGGCTTCCACATCAAGGAGGCGGGAGAACTCTCCGACGACGAGTTCAACGCGCTGCGCCGTCACTACCTTGTCTATGCCTGGGCCGAGAGGGACGAGCACCGTAACCTGCATCGGGATCTCGACGCCATATACACCGAAATAGACGAGCTTGTCGCCAGGGGCGGGCTGCTGCCAATCGTGAACTCGCTCAACACGTGCGAGCGAATCGTGGTCTTCTCGACAGAGTCGTCCACGCTGGCGCTACGCGAGTTCCAGCAGGCGATGCTCGTGGAGGACAAGACCGTTCACCTGGTGCCCGAGGACTCTCCAAGCACCAGGATGCTCGACAGTCTCACCCCCAACGACCTGCTCATCGTTGTCACAACGTCAAACGGCTTTGCCCGCAGGCAGCGCGCGGTCATCGAGCGGTGCCGCGCCTACAAGGTCATTGTGACGGCAAGCGAGGACCCGGCACTGCACGCCATCTTCGATGACGTACTCGCCATTGGGAAGGACGCGAGCGAGGGGTCGTCGCTTCACCGGATTTATGCGACCTTCGGGGTCACGTACTTCTTCGATCGACTGTTCGCCCAGTACGCGCGCGCGTTCGACCCGTTGCTATAGGGGCCAGAGCGCCTTCGCCTAGCGCCGTCCGAATCAGTGTTATCTGCCTGCAGGAATAAGGCCTCTGGCGAGTAATTGGCGCCAGAGGACCTCTTTCGTACGCGATTGCTGCAATAACGCTCCCTCCGGCGAGAATATGGCGCCAGAGGGAGCGTTTCGTACGGGATCCTGTCAGAAGCGGGCCTTCCGGCGCCGAATTCTCGCCGGAGCGTTGGTATTTGCAGCACGCCCACTGCTACACGGGTTAACGCATGGCGCTCTCTCCGCCGGATGCCTTGGACGTGCGAGAAGAACGCCTGGTACCAGCGGTGGGCTTCTTGGCGGCGGCGGGCTTCTTGGCCCCAGACGTTGCGGGCTTCTTCGCCCCGGTGGACTTCCTGGTGGCCGGCTTCTTCGCGGCGGCGGGCTTCTTCGCCGCACCTACCTCCGAACCCGCCGCCTCCGCGAGCACCACCTCGAGCTTTGCCTTTGCCTCGGCCTCGTGCGCACGCGCCACCTCGACGGCCTCCTCGGCTCGAGCGACCTCATCCCCTGCGGCAGCAAGCTCGGACTTCGCGCTTGCGACCGCTGCCTCGGCCTCGCCGGCAATCCATCTCGCCGAGGAGAGCTCTGCTGCAGCCTTATCGGCCTCTACCTGGGCTTCATTGCCCTTGCGAATGGCATCCTCCAACAGAGCGGCAATGCGGTCCTTCTCGGCCCACGCATCCCGTGCCGCAGCGGCAAGACGCTCCGCCTCCTTGGCGTGCTCATCGACGGACTTCTCCTCGTCCTTGGTTCGTTCCTCCGCCGCAGCAAGAGTGTCGCGGGCCTGCGAAAGACGCTGCTTGGCCTGCTCGAGCCGCTCCCCGGCACCGGCAAGGTCCACGCCGGCCGTCTTGGCGACCGCCCGTGCGTCCCCCACAATCGACGCGGCATGCCGACGGTCAAGGCCACCCTCGTCGAGCAGGCACGGAAGGAGCTGCCTTGCCTCCTCCCGCCACCAGCCCCAGCTGTGATCAACGTCGGCGCCCCAGTACTCGAACGTAGCCGCCACGCCCGCAGACTCAAGCTCGCCCTGGAGCGTGCGCTGGGTCTCCCCGGCCTCCTCACCAGCACCGGTTCCGCACACAAACGCGAGCTGCCGTCCGGCAAGGGCCTCTACCAGCAGCGGATTGTCACACAGGCCGCGCACCGCGTCCACGGGCGAGAAGGCACGCCAACCATCGGACATAGCGTTACCAACGACCCGCGCGGCATCATAGGTACCCGAGAGCGCGAGAAGCCCGCCATAGAGGCTGGGCTTGCGAAGCATTGCAATTGTTGCGTTAAGCGCGCCAATGCCCGCGCCGGCAACGAGAGGCGCACCAGCCCCGGGCGCCTCCTCGCGCACCAGCTGGGCAAGGTCATTCTCGACCAGATCAAAGTACCCGCCAAGGCTCGCCAGGCGATACTCCGTGGGAGCGTAGCCCGCATACCAGCTGGAACCGTCGGCCGAGTCAACGCAGAAGAGCCGCACGCGCCCGGCGTTGATGAGCCCGGCGAGCGCGTCGATCATGCCGCCGTCCTCCCAGCTCGAGCACGAGGAGTCCCCCTCGGGAAACACGATGACCGGCCTGCCGGCAGTACCGTACAGCGTCACGTCAAAGTCCCCGTCGACACCGTCGCGATGCAGGGTAAAGTCCTTGGTCTCCATGTTGCCTCCGTCTCGCGTTCCCAATGCGTATATTGTGCGCCATTGCAGCGTGCTTCTTCTCGAGCGAGAGGAGAGAGCGCGAGAAGACCTCGCGAGCGGAGCAGGAGGAGGCGCGCACTGCGACCTTATCGGCTACTTCCCCGCTTGCAGCCCAGAGAGCACCTTGCCCGTCGAGCGCACGAACTCTCCGAGATACTTGTTGACCTCCTCGATCTCCACGCCGGGGTACTCCCCTACCAGCCAGGACCGGTAGGTCTGCAGGACGCCACCCGCAAGGTAATCCGTGAGCATGGCGCAGGCGAGCTTCTCCTCGGCCGTGCGCGCGGGAATTCGCTGCTGAACCCACTCACGGAATCTGCTCTCGAGCGCAAGGACAAAAGGCTCGACGCTCCTCGACTCGACGAGCTTGCGCGTAAGCTCCCGGTTCTGGTCGAGGTATGCACCGACCTGAGCGAGAACGGGCAGAGGGTCCTCAAGGAACCCGCTCTCCACTGCCTTGGAGAGAAACTCCGAGATGGTATCCGCCGTGTCAGACATCACGGACCTCATGAGGTCGTCCACGTTGTCGAAGTGCGCGTAGAACGTGCCTCGGTTGAGGTCTGCCTTACGCGCCACGTTCGAGACCGTGATGCTCTCGTACGGCTTCTCGGCGAGCAGCTCCATGAACGCTTCCTTGAGCAGGCGAATGGATCGCTGTGCGTTCCTGTTCAAGCCCTTCTCTGCCATGCGTGCCCCCTCAAGGTTCAACAGATAACGACGTAAGTGTATGATTACCGGCGAAAGAATCCCATGCTGCCTCGATGTGCTTGTACGCAATTCATACTAATTGAATTCGAGTAGAAATCGGTCATGTGTTTAACAATGTACACATGATCAAAAAATATCCGGAGGGAGCAGCAGCAAGACTAAAATCAGCCCTCCGGCGTCAATTTGGCGCCGGAGGGCTTGCTATTGAGTAAATCCTGTCGATAAGGGCCTTTCGGGCGCCCGTTTTGCACCGAAGGCGAGAAAAACGTCAACGCGATTGCAAAAAACGCTGCTCTGGCGCCGTGGATGAGGCAAAGGGACCGTCCCTTTGCCTCACTTGGGGAGCTTGCCCTCCTCCTGCGCGCGTCGGATGGCCATCTCCATGTGAGCAAGCATGGGGCCAGAGGAGGTCGTCTCCGGCAGCGGCTCGCCGTGGAAGGAGTTGTCAAAGAGCACGCTCATCACGTCGCCAAGTGGGCTCTTGTAACCGTCGCCAGATGCCTTGAGGCCCCGTACGTCGTAACCGGATGCCTCCAGCGCAAAAGCAATCACGCTCGTCTCGACCCCCAGGTCTGCCGCAACCTCGGGCAGGGTCTTCTCGGCGTCAACGTCCCCGACGCCCATCTCGGCGAGAAGCCCTTGAAGGTCCGGGTACTGCGCGAAGAGCTTGCCCGCCGGCAGGTCGAGGTCGATGACGTTCTTCTCGTCCGCCACAAGTACCTCCTAGACCAGCTTGCCGTTGCAGTGGTCGACCATGTGCTGCACCATCTGGGCCTCCCAGCCGGTGAGGTCGCGGCGGCGCGGCACAAACTTGCCGTCCACCAGCTCGTCGTAGGAGACCTTGACCTTTGCGTAGCGGGTGACCTTTGAGGGCTCGTCGTGCGAGAGGCACCCCTCGACGGTGCGCGTGGCGTTGAGGCCCATCATGACGCGGGGGTTATAGAGGACGTGGGCGTCCCCGTTGTCGTCGAGGTAGACCACGACGGCCTTTGTCTCGCCAATCTGGTTGGCCGCCAGGCAGGCCCCGTCCTCGACGGAGCGGAGGGTGTCGATGAGGTCCTGCGCCAGGGGCGCGTCCTCGGGCGTGGCGCGCTGGCACTTCTTGGAGAGGACGGCGTCGTCCTTGCAGAGCTCGCGAATCATTCGCATTCCTTTCGAGAGGGCCGGCGGGCCGCTTGGGCCGACACAGCCGTTTTCAAGCAGGCCATATCTTACCGCCTAGCGCAGCCTGGCGAGAAGGTCGCGCGTTCTGGACGCTTAGGGCGCCCTAACCGGCGAATTACGGCGGTGTCGTCATCAATCCGCGAGATCCAGCCGTTTAGGCTGGCCTAAACGGCGAACACTCGCGTCTTCACAACTGGGGACCAACCGCCGGCATCGCTCCAACAGAAAAACCAAGCGGTTAAGCTACCCTAACCGCTCGGAAATTGCAGGAAAGACGAAACGCCGGGACTGCGCCACCCGTTGCGCAACCACCTGCCGAGAACCGCGAACCCCTAGTACTTCACCCAGACGTTGGGGTCGCCGGTCTCCTTGGCGAGACGATCGGACAGCCTGCCCTTGGGGCTGGCAGCCCAGATGGGCGCGGACTTCTCGGCCCATGCCGCAGCGGCTGCCTGCGTCTTGCTCTCAAGCTCGTCCACGTCCTCGGGGTGCACGTAGTCCGTGGACCTGGCGCCCGTCTCGTGCACCATCTCGGAGAGCTTGCCGGGGTTGTCCAGCAGCGGGCACGGCCTCAGCATGTTGGAGTTGAACGGCTGGTGAGCCTGATAGCTCTTGAACAGCGGGCTCTTGTAGCACTCGAGCAGGGTCTTCTCGCGGATGTTGGAGTCGGAGTAGTGGATGAACGCGCACGGCTCCACGTCGCCGGCGGCGTTGATGTGCATGTAGCGACGGGCGCCGGCAATGCAGCCACCCGTGTACTCGCCGTCGTTCCAGAAGTCCGCGAAGAAGATGGGCACGTTGTTGCGCCAGTTCTTGCGGACCTTGTCGTACATGCCGGCGCGCTGCTCGGCGGTGGCGAGAAGCTCCACGGGAGCGCCCAGGCCAACGGGCATGTACGTGAAGATCCACGCGAAGAGGACGCCCTTATCGACGAGGAACTGGATGTACTCGTCGCTCGTGATGGAGTCGTAGTTTGCGCTGGTGTAGCACATTGACGCGCCGAACGGCAGCTTGCGCTCGCGCAGGATGTCCATGGCGTGGGTAACGCGCTTGAACGTGCCTTCGCCGCGGCGGGAGTCCGTGGCCTCCTCGAAGCCCTCGATGGAGAAGGCCGGCATGAAGTTCTTCACGCGGAGCATCTCGTCGGCGAAGGCCTCGTCCACCAGCGTGCCGTTGGTGAAGGCCGAGAAGAAGCAGTCCGGGTGCTTCTCGCACAGGCGGATGAGGTCGTGCTTGCGAACCATGGGCTCGCCGCCGGTGAAGAGGTAGATGTAGGTCCCGAGGGCCTTGCCCTGCGTGATGATGGAGTCAAGCTCCTCGAAGGTGAGGTCCTTGTGGTTGGCGTTGGTGTAGTTGGCCGCCCAGCAACCGTTGCAGTGCAGGTTGCAGCGGGTGGTGGGGTCCATGAGGATGGCCCACGGGCAGTTGCAGCCCTCGGTGTCGTTGACCTCGCGCTGGCGCGCGCCGCCGATGGTCACGGAGTTCACGAAGAAGTTGTGCACGAAGGTCTTGACGACGTCCTTGTCGACGTTGTTGATGATGTTGTCGACAAGACGGCGCCAGTTGTTGGTTGGATCCTTCACGTAGCCCATGACCATGTTGAAGAGCCTGAGCTGGGCTTCGTTGATGGAGTCGCCGGAACCGGCAAACTTGTTGATGAGAGACTCGACCTTGGGCAGGTTGCCGTCGAAGTCGTCGTAGAGCATGTTGACGCCCTGGTCGACAGCGATGCCGATGGCCTTGGCCTTGATGGAAGTGAACGCGGGCATGGGCTTCTCCTTATCCTGCGGGCAACCGCACGTGGCTCCTCTGGTGCCATGCAGCGACGCATGGGCCGAGGCGCTCCACCAAACAGAGAGTATCATTCCACCAAGCCGCTCAAGATGATTCCAGGTTTTGAAATATGTTTAAAATCTTTCGTAAACGGCGAGTGGTTCCTAGCTCACTTCTCCCCGTCCCCCTTCCGTTCTTTATCGGTATCTGTGAATCGCGTTGGCCGCCAACTGGGCAAACGTCATCCCCGTTTCACAGATACCGATAAAGAACGGAGTGGGGAGGAGGTGGGGGTGGG
>URLM01000029.1 GCA_900548775.1 uncultured Olsenella sp. | reverse complement strand
ACAACGTGTACGGCTCGGACCACTGCCCCATCGAGCTCGAGCTGGAGCTGTAGGGTGGCCTCCGGCGGCCGCCCGATCGGCGAAGGGGCGCCAGCCGGGGGCTTCCGCGGCACGGATTCGGCAGTGAGCCTCTCTGCCGGAGTATCTGAGAACAAATTCGACGTTTTTCTCATTACTGACACTGTTATGTGTCGGTTTTCTTCTCGTTTGCCCCAGCGGGCGCCCGCTGGGGGCGGCGGGGGCGCCCGCTGGGGGCGACCACGGGGCGCTCGTGGGGAGCGGCCCCGGCCTTACGCTAGGCCAAGCAGCACCCCGATGACGTGCACGGCAAACGCCACCACCCATGCCACACCACACTGGAGCAGTACCACGTACAGCGCGTAGCGGCCGTTGAGCTCGTTGCGCACCGCAGTGATGGCCGCCACGCACGGCGTGTAGAGCAGCACGAACACCAGGAACACAAAGGCCGAGAATGGCGTGAAGAGCGTGGCCAGCGCGGCGGGGGTATCGCCCACGAGCACGGTGAGCGTTGCCACGACGGACTCCTTGGCGGCAAAGCCGGTCACCAGCGCCGTGGAGGCACGCCAATCACCAAAGCCCAGCGGCGCAAAGATGGGCGAAATGGCCGAGCCCATGATGGCAAGCAGGCTCTGCGACTGGTCGGACACCATGTTGAGCCGCACGTCAAAGGTCTGCAGGAACCAGATGGCAACGCTTGCCAGGAAGATGATCGTAAACGCCCTGGTGAGGAAGTCCTTCGCCTTGTCCCAAGCCAGGCGAAGCGTGGTTCCGGCGCTGGGCATGCGGTAGTTCGGGAGCTCCATCACGAAGGGCACCGGCTCGCCCTTGAACGCCGTGTGCTTCAGGACCAGCGCCACCAGCACGCCCACGACCATGCCGATCACGTAGAGCGAGACCATCACGAGCGGTGCGCCCTTCGAGAAGAACACGGCGCACAGCAGGGTGTAGACCGGCAGCTTGGCCGAGCAGCTCATAAACGGCGTGAGCATGATGGTCATCTTGCGGTCGTGCTCCGAGGGCAGCGTGCGCGTTGCCATGATGGCCGGCACCGAGCAGCCAAAGCCCACCAGCATGGGGACAAAGCTTCGGCCAGAAAGGCCAATCTTTCTCAGCAGCTTGTCCATCACAAAGGCCACGCGCGCCATGTAGCCGGAATCCTCGAGGATCGACAGTAGGATGAACAGCGTCACGATGATGGGAAGAAACGAGATGACCGTGCCTACGCCGGTAATCACGCCGTCAACGACCAGCGAGTGAATCACGGGGTTCACGCCTGCGGCGGTGAGCGCGGCGTCGATGGCACCGGAAGCCGCGTCAACACCCGTGGCCATGAGGTCCGAGAGGTTGCCGCCAACAAGGTCGAACGTGAGCCAGAACACCACGACCATGATGCCGATGAAGCACGGGATAGCCGTGAAGCGCCCGGTGAGCACGCGGTCGATGCGGGCGGAGCGCTCGTGCTCGCGGCTCTCCTGCGGCTTCTTGACGCAGCGGGCGCAGATGGCCTCGATGAACGAGAAGCGCATGTCGGCGAGAGCCGCAAGGCGGTCTGAACCGGACTCCTCCTCCATCTGGGAGATGATGTGCTCTACGGCGTCGAGTTCGTTCTTCTCGAGGCCAAGCGCCTTGATGACCAGCTCGTCGCCCTCGATGAGCTTGGTCGCGGCGTAGCGGTCGGGCAGGCCGGCGCGCTCCGCGTGGTCGGAGACGAGCTCGCCGATGGCGTGGATGCAGCGGTGGACGGCGCCACCGTCGGGACCGTCCGGGCGGCAGAAGTCAATGCGACCCGGACGCTCGCGATAGCGGGCAACGTGGATGGCATGCTCGACCAGCTCGTCCACGCCCTCGTCCTTGGCAGCGGAGATGGGGACCACCGGCACGCCCAGGAAGGACTCCAGGCCGTTCACGTCCACGGATCCGCCGTTCTCCGTGACCTCGTCCATCATGTTGAGGGCCACGACCATGGGAACGTCGAGCTCCATGAGCTGCGTGGTGAGGTAGAGATTGCGCTCGATGTTGGTGGCGTCAACGATGTTGATGATTGCGTCGGGCTTCGAGTCGATGATGAACTGGCGGCTCACGACCTCCTCGCCCGTGTAGGGCGAGAGCGAGTAGATGCCCGGAAGGTCCGTGACGGTGGCCTCGGGGTGGCTGCGCATCTGGCCGTCCTTGCGGTCGACGGTAACGCCAGGGAAGTTGCCCACGTGCTGGTTGGAGCCAGTAAGCTGATTGAAGAGCGTGGTCTTTCCGCAGTTCTGGTTGCCCGCTAGAGCAAACGTGAGGGGCTTGCCCGCCGGAACCACCTTCCCCGCGGCGCGGGGACGAAGCCTGCTCTCGCCGATGGACGGGTGGCTCGTGACGCCCGAGGCCACCTGCAGGCGGACCTTCTCGTGCGCGTCATGGACGTTCTCGAGTGAGATCTGTGCCGCGTCAGCCGCGCGGATGGTGAGCTCGTAGCCGCGCAGGCGAATCTCAAGCGGGTCGCCCATGGGCGCGTACTTGACCATGGTGACCTCGGTGCCCGGCGTGAGGCCCATATCAAAGATGTGCTGGCGCAGTGACTTCTCTTCGCAGTCCACCGAACTGACGATGGCGTCCTTGCCGATCTCGAGCGCGTCGAGTGTCATGTCTCTCCTTGCGACTGCCGTGTGCGTGTGCACTACGGCCGATTGGGGCAATCAGTCTGTTCAGGCTAACTTTACCCCGTTTAGAGAGCGCATGCACCGCCGAAGGGATTGCCGAGAAGATCTGGGCTACTCCGCCATGGGGCCTATCGCGGACTCGACGACGTCGGCGAAGGTGGCAGCGTCCCTGCAGGCGACAAGCTCCTGCGGGAAGTGGACCTCGTCGAGCAGAGCGTCCACGGCCTCGTGGTGGCCCACGAGCGACGCCACGTGGGCGTCGGAGCCAAACGAGATGCTCACGCCAAGCTCGGCGCAGCGCTCGACGATCTGACGGCAGCGGTCGTATGAGCCCTCGCGCTTCTGTGCGATGAGGCTCGACTCGTTGACCTCGATGAGCTTGCCATGCTCCTTTACGGCGCCAAGCACCGTGTCCAAGTCAAAGTCGAGCCCCGTGCGGCCAACGTGCCCCAGGATGAGGACCTTGGGGTCTTCCAAGACATGCAGGTACATCCGCGTGATCTGCTCGCGCGAGGCACCCTCGGTGAAGTCCTTGTTGTGAACGCTCGCAATCACGTAGTCGCACTGTGCGAACGCCATCTTCTTGAGGTTGTGGGGGCGGCGGTATTTGCTGCCGTTTATCGCCTCGTCGAAGAAGATATCGTGCCCGAAGATGTTGCCCTCGAAGTCGACGATGTCCGCCTCACAGCCGCGGAGCAGGCGCACGCCGTGCCACCTGCGCGGCCACGCCCACAGGTTGAGGAAGTACTGCCAGTCCTGGACGGTCTGCCGGGCGTAGAGCATGCTCGAGTAGTGGTCGGTGACGCCGAGAAGCTCCATACCCTGGGAGGCCGCGGCGCGCACGTTCTCCTCGAGCGTCGAGTACGCGTGGCGCGAGAAGAGTGTGTGGCAGTGCGTGTCGCAGAGGATCTGCCGGCCAGAGGCGGGACGCGCGGGGCGCCCCGCGGGCGCTGCAGCGGGTGTGGCCCCAAGCCCAAACGACGCCCGGGGCGATGCCTGGTAGAACCCGCAGGCTGCCGCGTCCTTCTCGACCGCGCGGAGATTCTCGCCGGGCCGCTCGCACACGTTGCGCGTGCGAACGATGCCCGTGCGCTCCCCAAAGAAGACGCAGTCTCCGCAGGTGTTCCCAGACGTGCGAGACGTCATGCTCTGTCCCCTCCCGGCAGGTCACACACGGCGGGCGCGCACCGCATTGACGCGCGTCCGCCGCAGTCTGTTACTTGTAGCTCTCGGCCAGCTTCTTCCACGCGGGCATCGAGTTCACGATGGTCTCGTAGCTCACGCAGTAGCCAATGCGCACCCAGCCGGTGCAGCCAAAGCTGTCGGACGGCACGGGCAGAAGCTCGAGCGCCTTTGCGCGCTCGAAGAAGGCGTTGGCGTCGGGCTCCAGGGCCTTGACCCACAGGTAGAAGGCGCCCTGAGGCTCGATGTAGTGGTAACCCAGCTCGGAGAGGCCGCGGGTGAGCGCCTCGCGGTTGCGCGCGTAGGCCTCCACGTCCGAGGGCACGTCGCAGCAGTCGGCCACAACGCGCTGGAAGAGCGCGGGTGCGCAGACAAAGCCCAGCGAGCGGCCGGCGCCGGCGATGGCGGGAACGAGGCGGTCGTGGTCGGGGTTGGTGGGCGGCACGAGCACCCAGCCAATGCGCTCGCCAGGAAGCGACAGGCTCTTGGAGTACGAGTAGCACACAAGCGTGCGGTCGTAGATCGCCGGGACCCAGGGGACCTCCGCGCCGTAGGAGATCTCGCGGTAGGGCTCGTCGGCCACCAGGTAGATTGCCGTGCCAAGGGCACCCTCGCGCTCGTGCAGCACCTCCGCCAGCGCGGCGAGGTTCTGCGCGGAGTAGACCGAGCCCACGGGGTTGTTGGGCGAGTTGATCACCACTGCCTTCGTGCGCGGCGTGACGGCCGTGCGCACGGCCTCGGTGTCGATCTGGAAGGTCTCGGTGTCTGCCATGACCTCGACGCAGGTGGCGCCGGCGGTCTCGATCCACACGCGGTACTCGGGGAAGTACGGGGCTATCACGATGACCTCGTCACCGGGGTTAACCACCGCATGGAAGCTAATCGAGAGCGACGCCGCCGCACCGCAGGTGAGGTAGAGGTCACCGGCTGTCGCGGTGTTCTCGCCATAGCGGCGGCAGAGCGACGCGGCGAGCTTCTCGCGAACGAGGGGCAGGCCAGAGGCCGGGGTGTAGCTGTGGAGCTGCGTGGGCGGCAGCTGGAGCGAGCGCTCGATGGACTCGCGCACGGCATCCGGCGAGGGGATCGACGGGTTGCCAAGGCTGAAGTCAAAGACGTTCTCGGCGCCAATCTGCGCCTTGCGCGCGGCACCGTACGCTGCAATCTCGCGGATGGACGACTTCGACGCCCCATAGGCGTAGTTCTGCTCGTTAATCGACATTCGTGTTCCTCTCTGTGGGGTCTTGCTCGGGGGCGTCGTTAGGCGCGGTGGCGTCGCTCACGGCGTCGGTTGGCTTGTCGGCTGCGCGGTCTCGGCGGACTTGTCGGCCGCGGCCTCAGCGGGCTTCTCGGCTTCGGCCTCAGCGGGCTTCTCGGCTGCGGCCTCGGCCTCGACGGGCTTGTCGGCTGCGACCTCGGGGTGCTTGGCCACGTACTCGTCCCAGGTGCCGTCGAGCAGCGCGTTCACGGCTTCGCCCTCGACGGTCTCGCGCTGGAGGAGGACCTCGGCCATGGTCTCCATCTGGGGACGCCTGGCCTCCAGGACCTCGCGGGCACGAGCGTGGGCCTCGCGCATTATGCGCTCGACCTCGTCGTCGATGCGCTTGGCGGTCTCGGCGGCGTAGTCGTTGTGCTGGGCGTAGTCGCGGCCGAGGAAGACCTCGTGCTGCGCCTCGCCAAAGACCTGCGTGCCCAGCTCCTCGCTCATGCCGTAGCGCGTGACCATCTCGCGGGCCAGCTTGGTGGCACGCTCGAGGTCGTTGCTCGCGCCGGTGGTGATGTCCTCGCAGAACAGCTCCTCGGCGGTGCGACCGGCGAGCAGCACGGCGATCTGGTCGAGCATGCCGTCGCGCGTCTCGAGGAAGTGGTCCTCCTCGGGCATCTGCATCGTGTAGCCAAGGGCCTGTCCTCGGCTCACGATCGAGATCTTGTGCACCGGGTCGGAGTTCTCGAGCACGTGGCCGACAAGCGCGTGGCCGCTCTCGTGGAAGGCGATGACGCAGCGCTCCTTCTCGGTAATCACGCGGCTCTTGCGCTCGGGGCCCGCGATAACGCGCTCCATGGCCTCCTCGACCTCGTCCTGGCCGATCTTGTCCTTGTACCTGCGCGCGGCGAGAAGGGCCGACTCGTTCATGAGGTTTGAGAGGTCCGCACCGGTGAAACCCGGCGTGATCTTGGCGATGGAGGCAAAGTCCACTGAGCTTTCGAAGGGCTTGTTGCGGGCATGGACGCGCAGGATCTTCTCGCGCCCCTTGACGTCCGGGCGGTCAACGGTCACGCGCCGGTCAAAGCGGCCGGGGCGCAGCAGCGCCGGATCGAGGATGTCGGGGCGGTTTGTCGCCGCGATGAGGATGACGGCCGAGTTGTCCTCGAAGCCGTCCATCTCGACCAGCAGCTGGTTCAGGGTCTGCTCGCGCTCGTCGTGTCCGCCGCCCAGGCCCGCGCCGCGCTGGCGGCCAACGGCGTCGATCTCGTCGATAAAGATGATGCAGGGTGCGGCTGCCTTGGCCTGCTTGAAGAGGTCGCGCACGCGGCTGGCGCCCACGCCCACGAACATCTCGACGAAGTCAGAGCCAGATATCGAGAAGAACGGCACGCCCGCCTCGCCGGCCACGGCCTTGGCGAGCAGCGTCTTGCCCGTGCCCGGGGGGCCAACGAGAAGCACGCCATGCGGGGTCTTGGCGCCCATCTTCTGGTAGCGCTCGGGCTCGCGCAGGAAGTCGCGGACCTCCTTGAGCTCCTCCACGGCCTCGTCGATGCCCGCGACGTCCGAGAACTTGACCTTGGGGCGCTCCTCCTCGGTGGTCTGCGCCTTGGTCTTGGCGAAGTCCATCGTGCGGCCGTTCTGCTCGCTCATGCGGCGCATGTAGTAGACGAAGACGCCCACCAAGAGCAGCGTTGGCACCACGGAGAGCAGGATGGTCTCCCACGCCCTGCCGTCCGAGGTGTCGATGGTGAACGAGGTCTTGGAGTGCTTGGCCATGAGCTCTTGCAGCGAGTCCGCGCCAACGTAGTAGCTCTTGAACTTCTGGAGCTTGGACTCGTCGCCCTTGTCGTCCTCGCTCGACCAGTAGTCGCCCGAGACGCTGCCGTCCGAGGTCTTGAACGTGACCGAGTTCACGCGGTCGTCCTTGACCGCGGTCACGAACTCGTTTGTTGCCAGCGTGTCCACGGTGTCCGAGGTGGAGAGCGGCGTCTGGTCGGTGGAGAAGGCCATATAGGCCACGATCGCCACGATGACGAGCAGCGTTATGACAAAGCTGCGCTGGTTCTGGGGTCCGCGGTTGTCACCTCCCGGCGTGGGGAGCTTGTCGAGCGGGTTGTTGTCTGACACGAAAACGTCTCCTTGCGATAGCTTTCCGGGGCCGGGGCGCTACTTGGAGTAGACCTCGGGCTTGAGAATGCCCACGTAGGGCAGGTTGCGGTAGCGCTCGGCGTAGTCGAGGCCGTAGCCCACCACGAAGGCGTCGGGCACGTGCGCGCCCACGTAGCGCGGCGTGACGGCAGGCGTGTGGTTGGGGATGTCCTTCACCGAGAAGGCCGCGATCTCGATGGACGCAGGCTTTCTCGACTGCAGGAGCTTCACCAGGTAGGAGAGGGTGAGGCCGGAGTCGAGGATGTCCTCGGCCACGATGATGTGGCGCCCCTCGACCTTGGTGTCGAGGTCCTTCACGATGCGCACCACGCCGGAGCTCTTGACGCCGTCTCCGTAGCTGCTCACGGCCATGAAGTCCACCGAGCAGGGCACGGTGATGGCGCGCATGAGGTCTGCCGTGAAGACGAAGGCCCCGCGCAGGACGGCCACGATGAGGGGGTTCTTGTCGGCATAGTCCTCCGAGACCTGGCGGCCAAGCCGCGCCACGATCTGGTGGATGTCCTCCTCGCTCAGGACGACGCTCTCCACGTCCGGATGCATCTCTGCCATTGCGATCCTCCACTCCCGACGGACGCCGGCCGCGCTTCTCGGCCGACGCGCCGTCTATGCTGTTCGGAGACTCAATTCTAGCAAGTGTGAGGTGCGTGTCGTGCAGCGCGCGCGCTCGTCGGCCCTGATTCCTGCAACCCACACCACGGGGCCGGTGGGCGAGGTGCGCACCACGGGCACGAGCGGGCGATCGGCGGCGGGAATGCGGGCCTCGTTGAGCAGGTCGGAGACCTTCTTCGACTGGCCATGCATGCCCAGGGGGCACAAGACGTCGCCCGCGCGTGGGGAGTCGACCCAGAGCCGGCCGCCCAGGCTGGGGTCGATGCCGCAGGCAGGCGCGTCGAGAAGAACCGAGGTGCCGGCCCACTCGCGGCCGTGCGAGAGGGCAAGCGCCGGGATGTCCGCACCGTCCGGCGCCGGGAGGAGGCGCGCCGAGAGGTGCGCGGGAGCGCGTCCCGGGCGGGGATCGCCGAGCGGGAGCTCCCCGGGCACCTCGAGCCAGCCCGAGAAGTCGTGGGCCTCCGACGCGCGGGCGCGCAGGAAGAGCAGGCCGTACTCCACGCGAGCCTCTGCCCCCATGGGGATGGACGCAGATCCCGTCCCCGCCGCGACAAGCGTGAGCACCTGGGCGATGTGGCGCGCCTCGAGACGGGCATCCGGGCAGACCTCGAGGATGGCCGCCCGGACCACGCGGCGGGCGATTGCGACCTCGCAGGCCGAGAGGCGCGCGGCGTCCAGGGCAAGCGCGCCTTCGCCGGTGCGCCGCGTGAGGTCGCGCAGGGTGCGCGCGGCGACGGCCGTGAGGTAGGCGTCCTCGTCCGAGAGGATGTCGCAGGTGGTCGAGAGGCTCGCCACGACGCGCGGGTTTCTCCGCTCGAGGACCGGCATGACCTCGTGGCGCACGTAGGCGCGCAGGTAGTGCGTGTCGGCGTTCGTGTCGTCCTCGCGCCAAACGATGCCGCGCATGCGCAGGAACTCGCAGAGCTCGTCGTGCGTGCGGTCGAGTAGCGGGCGCACCACGCGGTTGCGCCGGCGCGGGATGGACGAGAGGCCCGAGGCGCCGGTACCGCGGATGGCGTTCATCACGAAGGTCTCCGCGCGGTCGTTGGCCGTGTGGGCAGTGAGGATGCGCGCGGCCGAGCGGGGCGAGCCGAGCTGCGCCGAGAGCTCGTTGGCCAGGCGGGTGGCCTCGCTGTAGCGCACCTCTCGGCCGGCGTTCTCCACGTTGCCACCTGGGGAGGCCGCCGCGAGGGCGGCCACGTCTACGCGGCGGATGGTGCAGGGGATGCCGTAGCGGGCGGCGAGGTCGCGGACGAACTCCTCGTCCTCGTCGGCGTCGATGCCGCGCAGGCGATGGTTCACGTGGAGGACGTGGAGGCGCTCGCGGGCGATGCGGGCGCGGCCGCGGCCGTCCTCGATGTCCAGCGCGGATGTCGCCGCCAGCACCAGGAGGGCCGTGGAATCCGCGCCGCCGGAGACCATGAGGACCACGGGGGCGAGAAGGGCGTCGTCTGTGGCGCGGGACGGGCGCTCGAAGGGAGCGGTGCTGCCGGTTCCCCCGGGGCCGTATCTGCGAGCAACGCTTGGCATGTGCGGTCTCCTCCCTTCCGGCCGCTGGCACCGGGCGCAACGTGAGGCTCTGGCGCGACGGCGCGAGTGTACGGGCACGATTCTACCCGCTGGACACGATGGCCGGGCGGGCCGGTGACGGTGCCGAAACGTGCCGCTGCCGTGGCCGCGACCGCGACGGTTGCGACAACGGCGACGGTTGCGACGGTCGCGACGGCCCAGTGCGTCCCCGCAGGGCGGGACTCACTGCGGGGCGGGCTATCTGCGGGACCGAAAAGTGAACACGTTTTCGGCTAAAGCAGTTGCGGGCTTCTCGGCAACTGCGCGCCTCTTGGCCCCAACTCCAGACGTCCAGCATTCGTGTTCACTTTTCGAGAGGCGGGAGGCGAGCTGGTTACGCCGAGTCGGCTGCGCCGAGCTGACTGCGCCGAGTTGGCGACACCGACCGGCGGCGGAGCGGCCGTACGGGCCGGCAACACCGGGCCAACAGCACCGGGTTGGCGACACCGACCGGCTGCAAGTCAGGACGCAACGGCGAGCAGCACACACACCGGTCAAGCGCGTAACGATGCAAGGCCATTGAATGGCGCACCATAGATATGGAGAACCAATGAAAATATTGCCACTCACCAACAATGTCCTGTTCGGTCAGAAAGCTGTCCGAAGCAGGGCATAATAACGTCACTATCCTCGATGCTTCTTACGGCAATTTGTCGCAGCATCGCCCAATGGGCCACCAAGCGCGGTCCTTCTCGGCAGGAGTCGCCCACACCGGCCCCTCCCCGCCCCTTGAATCTGACACCAAAGAACGCGCACGTTCTTCTCGCCACACGTTGGCTCCAAGCGCTCAACAGGGCTTTTGTGACAACCCGCATCCTCCGCTCGAATTCGTGTTCACTTTCCGGAGAGCCACCCGGGCGCCCGATGGCGTACCCTCTCGCCACGCTGCCGTTGGGGGAGCCGCACTGCAGCGCAAAGGAACTGCGTCCGAAGGGAGGCCAGCATGAGAATAACGTTCAACAAGCTCACTGCCCTCTGCGTCCTGCGTGCTTGGAGAAGCTCGGGGCGCGTGCTCACGGCAAACCGCGGTCGCCTGGAGACGCCGTCGGTCGGGCCGCGCAAGTACTGGACGCGGAGGCGGATTGCTGCGTGCCTGGAATCCGTGGGGGTCAGCCTGTCGGACGTTCACGGGAAAGCCCAAGTGATGGTGCCCCGGCCGGGCGCGCGCATCCGTTCACGGACTGCAAGAAACACGGTTTACGTGCGCGGGCTTCCCATCGAGTCCACAATCGAGCTGGTAAACGGCATTTGCATCCCTCGCCCCGAGCTGCTCTTTGTTGAGATGGGCACCATCATGTCCCCTGTTGTGCAGCTTCTTGTTGGACTCGAACTCTGCGGGCGGTTCTCGCGCGACGCCCGCGACCCACGCGACGGCAACGTCACTTATGACATCAAACCTGTAACCACTGCGGATAAAATAAGGCTGTTTGTCTCGGAGTCGCGCAGTCTTGCCGGGCTTGAGCAAAGCCGCATGGTAGCAGAGTGGCTCATGGACGAGGCGTGGTCTCCGCAGGAGGCGCTCCTCAACGCTTTTGCTCGAATGCCGCTTCATGAGCTGGGATACGAGCTTGGTGAACTGCAGCTCAACCCACGATTTGCTGCTCGACCTGAACTGCTTTCGCTGGTTGATAAGAAGAGCCGAGTGCCCGACTCGCTCGTGAAGAAGACAACAGTTGGTTTTAACTATGATGGCGGACCTCACTTTGGGGAAGAGGTCTCCGACACCGGTAGCTCAGACGTAACCGGCAGTATGACGCTCGATTCCATGCGGGCCTCAATGGTAGCTGACAAGCGTCGTGACCGAGACCTGCTCGTCCAGGGGCTTTCGGTCCTGCCGGTAACCAAAGAGGACTTTTATGAGCGCGGGGGCATTGATCGCGTGATGCTGCAGGCGATGTCGCTGCTCGAACGCACTGGTCAGGGGGACTACTCGAAGCAGCGGCGCATGCTGAGAAGACGTGGGGTCGCCGCAGAGCGCCAGCGGCTCATCTGGTCGCTACTTCCCGGGAAGAGGGGAAGAAGGCTGAGCAGGGCGCTGAGCAGGGAACTCTCCGAGGTCAATTGCGGCCGCATGGCGATTGAGAGTTACGAGATAACGTTTGACGAGCATGGGGTCGTCGCCACGCGCGTGTGATTGAACGGGACTCGGCGCTGTAGCGCGATTTTGGTCCCGCTGTGACGCCGGACTTCGCAGCGCACGACGAGAACGACCTTGGCCGTCGCAACGTATTGGCGCTCGCGGCGAGAATGGCATAGTTTCCGCAGCTTGCAAGGCTGGTTTTCTCGCCAGGCTCTGGCGTTGCTCGTGCTGCCCTAGTCGCAGCCATTTCCAAGATGCCCGAATCCAAGCGTCGCGCTATCCGGACCGCCGGGCATTCCGGGCCGTAAAAAGTGAACACGTAATAGGACCTCCTGGGAGAGCGACGAGAAAAGCCCAGTTACTGTCAGCCCGCGTTGTCCATAGCTGATTTCGTGTTCACTTTTCGGGATGGACGCTGGCGGCAACTGAGCGAGGGCGTCGGCGGGAGGACCGGGGCGCTGGGGGTGCCGGAGGATCGGGGTGCCGGGGCGCTGGGGCGCCCGGGCGCCGGGACTGAGGGGGCGCCGGGGGTTTGGCGCGCACATGGAGCCGTGACGGCACGACAATTTACGTCGCGTGAGGCTGCTACGCTGTCCGCTGCGCAGCGCCGCCGCACGCAGCCCGCGCAAACGCACGCCCAACACTGCCGAGAGGAACCGCCACATGACCCCACAGATCCACCTGCACGTCCTGGCCTCGGGTTCGAAGGGCAACGCCGCCGTGTTCGAAGGCCCCGAGGGCAGCGTGCTCGTCGACGACGGCATCGCCCGCCGCACGCTGCTGGCGCGCGCCAGCGAACTAGGCGTCAACATGGACGACGTCCGGGCGGTCCTTCTCACCCACGAGCACACGGACCACATCGCCGGCCTGCCGGTCTTTGCGAACCACTTCGATGGCCCGCTCTTTGCCACGGCCGGCACCATCGCCGCGCGCGAGCGCCTCTCTCAGCTGCCGTTCGAGGTCATTGGCCACACCGACGCGCTCGAGCTGTGCGGCATGCACGTGACCGTCTTCCCCACCAGCCACGACGTCGCGGATCCGGTGGGCTTTCGCTTCTCGACCACAGACGAGAACGGCGAGCTCACGGACGCCCTGGGGTACTGCACCGACACCGGCATCCTCACCGACGAGGCCGGCCAGGCCCTCAGCGGCTGCCGCGTGCTCGCGCTCGAGTCCAACCACGACGAGCGCATGCTCGCTGCCGGCCCCTACCCCGGCTACCTCAAGCAGCGCATCCACGGCCGGCACGGGCACCTCTCCAACGCCCAGGCCGCAGACGCGCTGGCAGACCTCGTGACCAACGAGACCGAGGTCATCGTGGGTATGCACCTCTCGCAGGAGAACAACCGTCCCAGCGTGGCCGTGCGCGCGTTGGCAGCCGCCGTGGAAGCCGAGGCGACAAACGAGACGTTCACGGAGGCTCGCACCCCCGACGGCCACCTTACCGTCTGCGCCTCTGCACAGGACGCGCCGCTCACGGTGTGGTAAGTGTGGTGTGGTAACGTGCCGTGCGGGCGCCGAACCGTCGCAACCCCGGCACCGCACCGCAACGCAACCGCCGCACAACCGGGAGGCGCCATGCGCATTCTGCTCGTCGAGGACAACGCGGACATCGTCCGCACGCTCACGGAGCTCCTTCGCTCCGAGGGCTACGACGTCGAGGCAACCCCCAGCCAGGACGGCGCCATCGCCCTGGGCACGCGCGTCGAGAAGCCCTTCGACCTCGTGCTTCTCGACGTGACGCTCGAGCAGGGCAACGGCTTCGCCGTGTGCGGCGCTCTCAAGGAGGCCCGACCGCACCTGCCCGTGGTCTTCCTCACCGCATCGGACGACGAGTTCAACACCGTCGCCGGCCTCTCGATGGGCGCCGACGACTACATCGCGAAGCCCTTTCGCCCGCGCGAGCTGCTCGCCCGCATCCGCACCGTGCTCAGGCGCTCGCAGCCCACGCAGCACCTGCTCCACCTGGGAAACGTCACCGTGGACCCTGCACGCGCCCGCGCGACCAAGAACGGCCGCGAGCTGGACCTCTCGGCCGTCGAGTACCGCCTGCTGCTGCTCTTTGCCAGCAAAGCAGGCGGCATCGTGACGCGCGACATGATGCGCGAGGCCCTCTGGGAGGACTCCGGCGCCTACGTCGAGGAGAACACGCTCTCGGTCTACATTCGCCGCCTGCGCGACAAGATCGAGGACGACCCGGCAAACCCGCAGCTCATCCGCACCGTTCGCGGTATGGGCTACCGCGCGGCGGAGTAGAGCCATGCCACGCGACCCGAGGTTCATCGCGTTTCTCGGCATAGGCGCCGCCGCGACCGCCGCCTGCTGCGCGGGCGCCTGGGCGCAGGCGGGTCCCGCAGCGACCGTATGGGTGGCCGCGTGCGGCTGCGTCCTCCTGGCGCTCTACGCGACGACCACCGCCCTGCGCTACCGGCGCATCTCCGAACTCTCCGAGCGCCTCGACCGCGCGCTCTCCGGCGAGCGCAACGTGAGCTTCAAAGGCATGGGCGAAGGCGAGCTGGCCATTCTCGCCAGTCAGCTCGACAAGACCGTGTCGCGGCTCGTCGTTGCGAACGAGGAGCTCGAGGCCGAGAAGCACGCGCTCGCCGACGCCCTGGCCGACATCTCCCACCAGCTGAGAACCCCGCTCACATCGCTTGGCATCGAGCTTGAGCTCATGCGCAAGGCGGCCGCGACGCCCGAGGACTCCCAGCGCGTGCGCGACTGCGGACGCATGCTCGAGCAGCTGCAGTGGCTCGTCTCGTCACTGCTCAAGCTCGCGCGCCTGGACGCTGGCGTGGTGCGTCTTGAGCGCCACTGCGTGGATGCGTCCGCGCTGGTCAAGGCGGCGCAAGATCCGCTCGCCGTGGCCGCGGACCTCGCCGGCGTAACCTTCCAGGCGCGTGTGGAGCCCGGCTGCTCGTTCATGGGCGACGCCGCCTGGACTCGCGAGGCGCTGACCAACGTGCTCAAGAACTGCGTGGAGCACACACCCGCCGGCGGCACCGTGCGCATTACCGCCCGCGAGGACACCGTGGCCTGCCGCATATGCGTGGAGGACACCGGACCAGGCATTGCCGAGAAGGACCTCCCCCACGTCTTCGAGCGCTTCTATCACGGCACGGCCGGCCCCGCCGCAGGCACCCCCGCCCGCCGCGATGAGGACGTGTGCAACCCAAGCGGCGTGGGCATCGGCCTCTCGCTCTCGCGCGCGCTGCTCGTTGCCCAGGGCGCCCAGATCACGGCATCCAACGCCAGTCCCATCGGTGGCGCACGCTTCGACCTGGTGTTTCCCAAGGTGACGGTTTAGTCACGCGCGCGTCACGGCCGCGTGGGCGCACGGGCGCACCATGGTGGCACAACCACAGGCAATCGAGGGGAGTGCCATGGACATCCTGAGCATAGAGCACCTCACCAAGGTCTACGGAACGGGGCCCGCCGCCGTGCGGGCACTCGACGACGTGAGCCTCACCATCGCGGCCGGCGAGTTCGTTGCCATCGTGGGCTCGTCCGGGTCAGGCAAGTCCACGCTCATGCACCTTATGGGCGGGGTCGACCGTCCCACCTCGGGCACGGTCCTCATGAACGGCGAGGACGTCTACAAGCGCACAGACGAGCAGCTCGCGGTCTTCCGCCGCCGCGAGGTGGGGCTGGTGTACCAGTTCTACAACCTCATACCGGTGCTGGACGTGGAGGAGAACATCACGCTCCCCGTGCGCATGGACGGCCGGAAGGTGAACGAGCAGCGCCTGCACGCGCTCGTCTCGTCTCTTGGCCTCAAAGGCTTCGAGCACCACCTGCCCAACCAGCTCTCCGGCGGGCAGCAGCAGCGCGTGGCCATCGGCCGGGCGCTCATGAACTCGCCGGCCATCGTGCTTGCCGACGAGCCCACCGGCAACCTCGACTCCAAGAACTCCGCCGAGATCATGCGGCTGCTACGCTCGTCCAACAGGGACCTGCACCAGACCCTCGTGGTAATCACGCACGACGAGGACGTGGCCCTCATGGCTCCGCGCGTCATTGCCATCGAGGACGGCCGCGTGGTCTCCGACGAGCGCAGGGGGTGAGCGCGATGGGGGTCTTCGCAAGCTTCACCCTTCGGTCGCTGCGCAAGAACCGCACGCGCACCGTGGTCACCGTCATTGGCGTGATCCTCTCGACTGCCCTGCTCACGGGCGTGGTGGCCACCGCCACGAGCGTCGCGTCGGCGCTTCTCGGCCGCACCATAGAGACCGAGGGCTCCTGGCAGGTGTACGACGAGCTCCAGCCGGCCGAGGCAGACTCGGCCCTTGGCCGGCTGGCGACGGAGACCAACGTGGCGACTGCCATGGATTCCCAGGTGGCAGGCTTTGCCTCGTATGCGAGCGACGCGGACCTAAGCACCACGCTGCTTGCCATCCAGACCGCGCCACGGGTGCTGCGCGGCAGCGCAGACCAGGCACGCAGCCTCACCGTGATGCCCACGGTGCGCTCCGGCCGAGAGCCCGAGGCGCCGGGCGAGGTCATGCTGCCTGTCACGTTCTCCGGAATCACACTCACGGACGACGGCTCGGGCGCCAGCGCCACCAGCGACGGCCCCATCGAGCTGGGTTCCACCGTCACGCTGCCGCTGGGCGCCGCGCTCGGCGACGGCGACTCCCTCGGCACGCCTACGACCACACGCAGCTTCACCGTGGTGGGCTTCTACGTGCCCCAGCACTTCCTGAGAAACGACTTCACCGCCTTCGAGGAGGCCGGCACCACCGCGATCGTCTCGCCAAACGACGTCTCGAGCCCCATCTTCACGCGCGTGTGGGTGGACGCGAGCGGCTTCTCCACACGGGACGCGCTCAAGGGCTGGGCGGCCCCCATCTTTGGCGAGGAGGACTACTACCTCCACGGCCATCTGCTGGCGCTCCAGGGCATGGCCAGCGACGAGAGCACCGTCATGGAGTCGCTGCGCGGCATGGTTGCCGTGATCGGCGGGGTCATCGTGGTGGCCGCCATCGGGATGATCGGCAATTCCTTCTCGATCTCGGTGGCCGAGCGCACGCGTCAGTTTGGCCTGCTCTCCTCGCTGGGCGCGTCAAAGCGCCAGCTGAGAAGGACGGTGCTCATGGAGGCTGCGGCGATTGGCGCTGTGGGCATACCGGTGGGGCTCGCAGCCGGGCTGGCCGGGGTCGCGGCAATGCTCAGCAGCTCGGCCCGGGCGTTTGACGCCATGTTCCGCAGTTCGCTCTCGGGGACCGCCCAGGGCATACCCCTGGTGATAAGCCCCGCCGTGGTGGCAGGCATGGCAGCGGTGTCCTTCCTGGTGCTTCTCGCCAGCGCATGGGCACCCGCGTGGCGCGCGAGCAGGGTCTCGGCCATCGACGCCATCCGCCAGCAGCAAGACGTCAGGCTCTCCAAGCGAGCAGAGCGCACGGTCGAGAAGGCCCAGGCCGCCGGGAAGGCACCGCGGACGCCGCTGCTCGAGCGCATCGCCGGGCTTCCCGGCCTCCTGGCGAGCAGGAACCTCTCGCGCTCCAGCTCGCGTGGCCGCACCGTCGTGGTGTCGCTTGCGCTCTCGGTTGTCCTCATCGTGCTCTCTGGCGCCATCTCGCTCTACATGGGGCGCGCCATGGATGTTGGCAGCGACCTCAGCGCCGTTGGACGCTCTGATATCTCGCTCACCATCTACAACAGGCAGGAGGCAGACCAAGGCACCGTGTCCAAGGGCACGCTGGGCCTCGTACGAGACGTGCAGTCCATATCTGACCAGGCGGATGGCCTCACCCCGGACAAGGTCATCGTGAGTGGAGCCCTTGAGGCCACGCTGCCAGCCGGCAGCGTCTCGGCAGCCGGCCGTGCGTTCTCCGCGAACTACAACGCCGGCGACAGCAGCGCCGCCGCAGACGGCTCGTACGCAGGCCCCATGCTCGTCTCGTTTGTGGACGACGACACCTGGGCCACGCTCTGCAAGGAAGCCGGCGCGAGCAGCACCACGGCAGCGGATGGCACGAGCATGCCGGCGCTCGCGCTCAACGTGCTGGCGTGGATGGAGTCCAACAGCGTAAAGACGGTTGCCCCGTATGGCTCGCCTACTACAGCCACGGTTTACGAGCTGCGCGACCTCCAGTCGACCCTCCTGCTTGACTCCGGCGGGGGCGCCCTGGTACAGACGTGGGAGAACTCGGGGGGCTCCGCGGGCGGAACTCAGCGGCAGACCAGTCTTGAGGACGCAGCTGTGGACTCCGGCACCATCACCTTTGTTGGAACGCTCAGCTCGCTGCCGACACAGCTTGGGGACACGAGCCTCACGTCCTCCTCGACGCTCGCGATGGTGATGCCGCGCTCGGCACTCGAGGCGCACCCCAACCTCTTCGCGGCGACGAGCGTTCTGGTGCCCTTCTCGCTTGCCAAGGACGCTGACCCCTTTGACACGGGCAACGCCCTTGAAGAGGTCGCCAACGCAACGGTGAGCGCCAACGCAACGGCATACGTCAACAACAACGTGGCCGAGAAGGAATCGACCAACGCCATCGTTGGCCTCTTCAAGCTCCTGGTGACGATCTTCTCGGTGGTGTGCCTGCTCATCGCCGTGGCCAACGTGTTCAACACGCTCTCCACGAGCATCATCCTGCGCACGCGGGAGTTTGCGGTGCTGCAGAGCGTGGGGTTGGGGCCCACAGGCTTCCGCCGCATGCTGGTTGCCGAGTGCGCGAGCTACGCCCTGCGCGGCCTGGGGTATGGCCTGGTCTTCTCGGTTGGCGTGGTCTGGCTCTTCTGGGAGGCACTGAGCTCTGCCGTGGGCATCTCGTTCGAGCTGCCCTGGGGCTATGTGGCCGGCGCGGTTGTGGGCGTGGTGGCGGTGCTTGGACTCTCCGTGGCCTACGCGCTGCGACGCAGCCACGCGCTGAACATCGTTGAGGCCCTCCGCGCCGACGCAATCTAGCCCCTCCGGCCCGGAGACCTCTCCGACCCCGAGACCCCCGAACTCCCCTCCCCCCTCCGTTCTTTATCGGTATCTGTGAAACGGGGCCGACGTTTGCCCAGGTCGCGAGAATTGCTTTTCACAGATACCGATAAAGAACGGAGGGGGACGGAGGGGAGCGGAGGGAGCCAGGGGCGCCGGGGGCCTCGTGGACCAGGAGCCTCGGGGACGAGGCTAGTCGATCGAGACCTTGGTGACGTTGGCCTTCTCGGACTGCTTGGGAACGCTCACGGTTAGCACGCCGCCCTCGAGCTTGCCCGTGATGCCCGCAGTGGCAGCGTCCTTGAGGAAGACGCCGCGCATGGCGCTCCACTCGCTGGTCTCCTTGTGGAGGTAGTTCTTGCCCTTCTCCTCGTCGGACTCCTTCTTGTCCACCGAGATGGAGAGCCTGCCCTCGTTGAGCTCGACGTCTACCTCGTCCTTGGCGACGCCCGGAAGCTCGGCGGTGACCACGTACCTGTCACCCGCGTCCTCGACGTTCATCTTGAATGCGACGCTGCTCTCGGTGCCAGCAAGCGGGGTGAAGAAGTCGTCGAACGCATTGAACGGCCAATTTGCGAGAGACCTCGCGTACCTGTCATACGGAATCATGGTTGCCATGATGCTCAACTCCTTTGATCGTGCGGGCGCCTCTTTGCGGCGCCCTTGGTGTTCGCTGGTATATGTTCCCGAGAAGGGAATGATTAATCGCAGAAAGAAAGATTTCCTCAGTGTCTACGACTTAGATTTTTGTGCGCACGCGCTCGCCACATTGTTCGCATCACGTGCGGCACGGCGCGCTGCGTGCTCTATGATGGTTGGTATTGCCGTGCAGACCGCAACCGGAGGCACGAACACATGAACAACTACGACGACCCGGACAATCCAGGCAACGTTTCTTCTCGCCCGCAGGCTCGACCCGAGGGCTCGCACTTCTCCGTTCCAGAAGTCACGCAGGAACCGCAGGCGGCGTCTCCCGACGAGACGGTCATGGCCGATTACTCTGGCGAGAACTCCCCCGCCGCAGGATTTGGCGAGACGCCCGTGCCCCAGGCGCGCGAGGCCGCGCCCAGGCCGCAGCGCTACACGCGCGCCCGCACGCCCCACAAGACCGTCGCGCCCATCAGCGACTTCGACAACCAGGCGAGCGCCGACGGGTTCGAGGGCTTCACGCACGACTCGGACTACGCCAACCGGGGCTCCATGCTCTCCGGGCGTTCCTACCGCAAGTCGCGCTCCGAGATGCCCCAGCTGCGCCGCGACCTCCACTATGGCCAGTACCTCGAGATTCCCAAGGGGCGGCGCGACATCTTCGCCTCGCGCGAGCGCAAGATGCGCATCCGCTCGGTGGTCGCGCTCATCGCCGTCATCGCGGTGCTCTGCGTGATCGTCTTCTTCGTGTGGCAGTACATGCAGGTCAACTGGGGTGCCACGAGCTAGCGGGGCGAGCAGGGCCCACCAAGGGGGCGTGCGGCCCGCGGCCTAGTCCCACGGGTCGCGCTCGAAGAGCGGCTCCGGCGAGGGCCGGCGGTCCGAGTACGGGTCGTAGCCGTCGTCGTCCTCGTTCTCCGCACGAATGAAGGGCTGGTCAGCCGGGTCGACCTTCTCGTGCGCAGGCGCTGGCGCGGGCTTAGCCGCGCCAGCCTGCTTCTTCTGGGGCATTGCTTCTTTGGACGCGACGTCCTTCTCGTCCATGCGTGTCACTTCCCGTAGTAGTTCGTGATGGCGACGTAGCTCGCCAGGTCGTTTCCGTATTCGCTGAGGTCAAGGCCGTCGTAGTGGCTCTTGGGTGCGATGGTCACGATTGCGTGGGTCGCAGAGCCGTTGAGGCTGCCGACAAGCACGGTCCACACGTAGTCGCCCTGCTTGCCGTACCCGCAGACAAACGAGAGCCCGGCCTTGTCGATGGTCCGCGAGGTCTGCGCCGTGTCGGCGGTGCACGAGGACACGAGGTTCGTGAGGCCGCAGGCGCTCATGACGGCAGAGAGCCCATCCGAGCTGATCGCCGCGTCCGAGGAGACCGCAGACGCCGCAGCCTGGAGGCGAACCCCACCCACCGGCTTTCCGGCGACAAGGGCGCTCGTGCCCGTACCCGCGCCAGTCGCGTCCGCAGACTCGGGCGAATCGGTGACGGTGATGGTCGCGGTTCCGTTGGTGTAGACCGCGTAGGCGTTCCCGCTGGAGAAGACGCCGGTGGACGAGACGGAATAGCCCTGCTTGACCAGGTACGCGTCGAGGTCGGCGGGCTTGATGTCAAAGTACTCGGCGATGTGGTAGGCGTCGCTCAGCTTGGGCGCCGGCACGTACAGCGTGACCGTGGAGCCCTCGGAGACCTCCGTGCCAGCGTCGGGCGAGGTCGAGAGTACCACGTTCTCCTCGCCCTTCTCGTCCGCATACGCGACCGTGGACGCGAGGCCGGCGTCGTCGAGGGCCTTCTTGGCGTCGGAGAGCGAGAGGCCCACCACGTCGGGCACCTTGAAGGGCTGCGCCACCGTGAGCGTGATCTGGTCCGTCGAGACAAACGCCTCGCCTTCGCCGGGACTCACCGCAAGCACCGTGCCCTCTGCCTCGCTGGAGTTCTTGTACGCGATGGTGATGTTCTCGGCACCCACGTTGAGCAGCGCCTTCTTTGCGTCTGCCTGGCTCTTGCCCACAACCGAGGGGACCGTGCGCGCCACGGCGACGGTGAGCGTCACCGAGAGGCCCTCGCCCGTGCGGGTTCCGGCGGCAGGGTCCATCGAGATGACCTTGCCCACGTTGTCGTCGGCGAGGACGTCGTTCACGGTCACGTTGAAGCCGAGCGGCGAGAGGGTCGAGCGCGCCTCGGTCTCGGTCTTGCCCACGACGTCGGGCACGGTCTTGCCGCCCCAGTACTCGTTCTCGTAGGTGTACTTCACCACGAAGGCCGCGGCCGCGATAAGCGCGACCGCCACCAGGATCACGGCGAGCGGACGAACCCGGCTGTGGTGCTTGCCGTCCGCCGTGACCGGGGAGTCTATGGACACAGGCGCGAAGGGGGTCACGCGCGTGAAGTCGGCGTCGTTGATGGGGGAATACGGGTCATCCATCGCGTCGATGCCGTCGGGGCCCTCGCCGGACGAGACCGCATGGGGGACGACGATGGTGGGCATCTCGTCTTGCGCGGAGTCCGTGTCGCGCGAGGCGTCCTCGGGCGCGGGCGACACCGCCAGTTGCGTGGCATCTTGGTCGGCGAGGACCGTGGCGTCCGGGTCGACGGCCGCCGTGGGCTCGGGCTCCACGAGCCGCGTGGCGTCTGGGTCGGGGCCGGCGAGCTTGTCTCGCCTGTTGTTGCCCTCAAGCTCTGGATCGCCCATGTCGCAACCTCCCCGGACCGTCGAGGGCAGTCTGCCCAGCCTACTCCCCCATTTTGCCCCAACGGGGATGGCCGCGCTGAGAAGACCGTGCCAAACCCAACGAACGGCAGGTCACATGACACGAAAGCGGCCCCGGGCCATGGAAGCCCAGGGCCGCTTGGTCGTTCTGCCTGGCGGCGCTTCGCAGCGCCGCCGAGCACTGCCCTTCTCGCCCTACTCCACGGAGTCGGGCTCGACCGGCTCGTCGCCCGAGGGTGACCCGGCCGCACCGGCGCTTGCCTCTGCGGCTACCGCCTCGGCGGCACGACGGCGGCTCTCCTCGCTTGCCACGTCGTCGCGTGCAGCGAAGATCCTGTCGTCGTCGCCCACGTCGACCTTGACGGTGTCACCCTCGCCGACCTTGCCGTCGATGATGAGGTTGGCGACGTTGTCCACAACCTGGCGCTGGATCAGGCGCTTGAGCGGGCGGGCGCCGTAGACGGGGTCAAGGCCGTCAAAGGCAAGAGACTGCTTGGCCGCCGGCGTGAGCTCGAGCGTTATGCGCTCGCGTGCGAGACGCGCGCGGACGTCCTTGAGCTGGATGTCCACGATCATCTCGATGTCGGAGAGGCCGAGCGCGTGGAAGACCACCACGTCGTCGATCCTGTTGAGGAACTCCGGCTTGAAGGTCTGGCGCAGGGCGTCGTTGACCTTGCGCTGCACTTCGTCCGGGTCGCTCTGCGCGTTGGCACCCGCAATGAACTGGCTGCCCACGTTGGACGTCATGATGATGATCGTGTTCTTGAAGCTCACGACGCGGCCCTGGCCGTCGGTGAGGCGTCCGTCATCGAGCACCTGCAGCAGGATGTTGAAGACGTCGGGATGCGCCTTTTCCATCTCGTCAAGCAGGATCACGCTGTACGGATGCCTGCGCACGGCCTCGGTGAGCTGGCCGCCCTCGTCGTAGCCCACGTATCCTGGGGGCGCACCGATGAGCCGCTGGACGCTGAACTTCTCCATGTACTCGGACATGTCGATGCGCACGAGCGCGCGCTCGTCGTCGAAGAGGCACTCGGCCAGCGCCTTGGCCAGCTCGGTCTTGCCCACGCCCGTGGGGCCAAGGAAGAAGAAGCTGCCAATGGGCCTGTTGGGGTCGGAGAGACCCGCACGGCTGCGGCGCACGGCTGCGGCCACGGCCGAGACGGCCTCGTCCTGCCCCACGACGCGCTTGTGGAGCTCGGCCTCGAGGTTCTTGAGCTTGTCCATCTCGCCCTGCATCATCTTGGACACGGGCACGCCCGTCCACTCGGAGACCACGTCGGCAATCTCCTCGGACGTGACCTCCTCCTTGAGGATGCCGCCGGACTCCTGCTTCTGCGAGAGCGCCTCGGATGCGGCGTCATACTCGCGCTGGAGCGAGGGGATGGTCGAGTAGCGCAGCTCGGAGGCCTTGGCGAGGTCGCCGTCACGCGTGGCGCGCTCCATCTGGCCCTTGGCGTCCTCAATCTGGGACTTGAGGTCCTGGACGTGGTCGATGGCCTGCTTCTCGTTCTGCCAGTTGGCCTTCATGCCGTCGAGCTTCTCGCGGGTGGTGGCTATCTCGCCGCGCAGCTTCTTAAGCCGCTCGCGCGACGCCTCGTCCTCCTCCTTCATGAGGGCCTGCTCCTCGATCTGCATCTGGGTGAGCTGGCGATCGACGGCATCGATGTCGGCCGGCATGGAGTCAAGCTCCATGCGCAGACGGCTCGCTGCCTCGTCTACGAGGTCGATGGCCTTGTCGGGCAGGAAGCGGTCGGAGATGTAGCGGTTGGAAAGATCGGCTGCCGAGACGAGCGCTGCATCCGTGATGCGCACGCGGTGGTGCTGCTCGTACTTGTCCTTGATGCCGCGGAGGATCGAGATGGTCTCCTCGACGCTGGGCTCTGACACCATTACCGGCTGGAACCTGCGGGCAAGGGCCTGGTCCTTCTCGATGTACTTGCGGTACTCGTCGAGCGTCGTGGCGCCAATGGCGTGCAGCGCGCCGCGGGCAAGCGCCGGCTTCAGGATGTTGCCCGCGTCCATGGAGCCCTCGGTGGCACCGGCGCCCACGATGGTGTGCAGCTCGTCGATGAAGAGGATGATGCGGCCGTCGGACTTCTCGACCTCCTTGAGCACGGACTTCAGGCGGTCCTCGAACTCGCCACGGTACTTGGCACCGGCCACGAGGGCGCTCATGTCAAGCTCGATGACGTCCTTGTCGCGGATGGTGGAGGGCACGTCGCCCGAGACGATGCGCTCGGCCAGGCCCTCGACGATGGCGGTCTTGCCCACGCCGGGCTCACCGATAAGCACGGGGTTGTTCTTGGT
>URLM01000028.1 GCA_900548775.1 uncultured Olsenella sp. | reverse complement strand
TTAAAAACTGCTCGCGTTTGCGCAGGTCGGCAGCCTCACGCTTAAGAAATGGCGATAAACTACGCGCCTAAGGGCGACAGTCGACAGATCACGAAAGCCCCCGGCTGTCGACAATCGGCTGCCTTCCCATTGTCGACAGCCGGGAATAAGCGGCAAGCCCCGCAGGCGGCACGACCCTCTCGCCTCCTGCGCCCTTGGGTAGAATTGAGCGTGCAATAGACGCGCCGCGCAACGGCGAGACGAGAGGAACGCAATGTCCAACGAGGATCAGATCAGGCAGGAGATGGACGAGGTTCTCCACGGCCACTCAAAGGCCGCTCAGGGCCCTGCCGGCTTCAAGCAGAACGAGTACACCAAGATCCACCATGTGATTGGGGTCATTTCCGGCAAGGGCGGCGTGGGCAAGTCGTTTGTCTGCGGAAGCCTGGCCATCGAGCTGGCTCGCTCCGGCGCTCGCGTGGGCATCCTGGACGCAGACATCACCGGCCCCTCCATCCCCAAGATGCTGGGCCTTGCAGGCGAGCGTGCCACGGCTGTGAATGAGGTGCTCGTCCCCGCTGTCACCAAGGGCGGCATCGAGGTCATGAGTGCCAATCTCGTACTCGAGAACGAGACCGACCCAATCGTGTGGCGCGGGCCCGTGATTGCCGGCGCTCTCAGGCAGTTCTTCGAGGAGTGCGCCTGGGGAGAGCTTGACTACCTGCTCGTCGACATGCCTCCGGGAACCGGCGACGTGCCCCTCACGGTCTTCCAGTCCCTTCCCATCGAGGGCGTCGTGGTGGTCTCCTCCCCGCAGGACCTCGTCCAGATGGTCGTTGGCAAGGCCTTCAACATGGCGTCCATGATGAACGTGCCGGTCCTCGGCCTGGTGGAGAACATGGCCTACGTGGCGTGCCCTCACTGCGGCGAGAAGATCTGGCCATACGGCCCGAGCCACCTCACGCAGACGGCAGACGAGTACGGCATCGACGCGCTGGGCGAGCTGCCCATCGACCCCGCACTTGCCGCTGCCTGCGACCACGGCACCCTCGAGGAGGAGCTTCCCCAGGGATTCCTCCCCAAGGCGGTCGCGGCCGTGGTCTCCACCTGCGAGTTCGATGACGCCAAGGCGTCGTCGGGGGCGGCGGAGTAGTTCATGTCCTCTCGGCCGAGAAGCGCGTCTCGCGCCAGCCGCGCTCCGTCGCGCCAGGCGCGGGAGCGGGAGCTTGTCGCACAGGCACGCGCGGTTAGTCTTCCTTCCCAGGTAGACGTGGCTGTCGTGGGTGGCGGAGCTGCCGGTCTCGCCGCCGCGATAACTGCCGCCGAGGTGGGAGCGCACGTTGTTGTCGTGGAGCGCTCGCTTGAGTGTGGGCGAAGCATCCTCGCCACCGGCGGTGGACGCTGCAACCTGGCAAACACGCGGCTTTCGGCCGAGAGGTACCGGCATCCCGGCTTTGTGTCCGCGGTCTGCGGTGAGCGCTTCCTCGCGGACGTGCTGGGGTTCTTCTCGGCGTCCGGCCTTGCCGTGGCCGAGGAGGAGGGCGGGAGGCTCTATCCCGTGACGCGCGAGGCGTCCTCCGTGCGAGAGGTGCTGGTGGCGCGAGCACTCAGGGCTGGCGTAACGCTCGCGTGCGGACGCGAGGTCACGGCTGTCACCCAAAGTACCAGGGGTTTTGCGCTGGAACTGACTCCTGCGTTCGGGGACGGCGGGAAAGGGCATCTTGGGGCACGCGCGATCGTGATTGCCACGGGAGGCGGCAGCGGGTCCCTAGCTGGATGCCTGGGACTCCCCGTTGTTCCGCCGAGGCCAGTCCTCTGCCCGCTCGCGTGCGAGGGACTCGACTTCCCCGCACTCGACGGGCGTCGCACACGGGTCTCCGCCGCGCTCGTTCGAGGCGGCGAAACGATTGCGAGGGAGGCCGGGGAGCTGCTCTTTAGGCCATACGGAATCTCTGGCATCGTAAGCTTTGACCTCTCGCGCAACGCTCTGCCGGGAGACCGCGTGGTACTCGACCTGCTTCCCGAGGTAGATGCGCATACCGCCCAAGAGCTTGCGATGCGCGGGGGAACCGCAGGGCTTCTCGACGGCTCGGTGGCAGCCCAGCTTAAGCGGCAGGGGGAAACACCCGAGGACGTGGTGAGGCGCGCCAAGTCCGTCAAACTGCGTGTGTCGGGCACGGCAGACGAGAAGCGCGCCCAGGTCATGGCGGGAGGCATCGACGTGACGGCGCTGGACGTCTCGACGCTCGAATGTCAGGGGGCGCCAGGGACGTTTGCCAGCGGCGAGGCAGTGGACGTCGACGGAGCCTGCGGTGGCTACAACCTTGCCTGGGCGTGGAAGAGCGGAATGGTGGCAGGCCTTTCGGCAGCCCGCCATGCTGGAGGGAAACGGCGTGATTGAGGTATCCGGCATACGCGTGGCACTCTCGAAGCTCGACGGGTCAGACGCACGAGAGCTGACGGTACTGCGTCGGGCTCTCGCACGCCGCCTGCATGTGCAGTCGGACGAGCTGACTCACGTCTCAAGGCGCAAGCGCTCCATCGACGCACGCAAGAAGGGCGATATCCAGCTCATCTTCACGCTGCGTGCGGAGCTTGCAGGCGGAGACGATGCCGAGAAGGCCCTTCTTGAGAGGCTCTCGTCCAGGCGCGAAGCGGGCGGGGTGCGCCAGGTTTCCGCAGCGGAGAAGGGCTTCCCCATGCCTGTGGGGCGAGCGCCTCACGACCAGGGTCCCATCGTCGTTGTGGGCGCCGGGTGCGCCGGCCTCTTCTGCGCACTCTCGCTCGCGCGGGCCGGTCTGGAGCCGCTCCTCGTCGAGCGCGGTGACGACGCCGCGCGAAGGTCGCGGGTGGTACGCGTTCACAACGAGACCGGCAGGCTCGACCCCGAGAGCAACATCCAGTTTGGAGTCGGCGGAGCCGGGACCTTCTCCGATGGAAAGCTGCAGACTGGTACGAAGAGCCCGTTCCACAGGCTGGTGCTCAAGACCTTTGCGGAGGCCGGGGCCCAGCGGCGCATCCTCTGGGACGCCAAGCCACACATCGGTAGCGACGTCCTCCCCGACGTCGTCACTCACATCGTTGAGATGATCGAGGAGGCGGGCGGCACCGTTCGCTGCCGCTGCCGCTTGGTCAACCTCCACGTGAGCGAGGGACGCGTTCGTGCGGTGACGCTGCGCTCCGAGGATCCGGAGAGCGGCATCGTCACCGAGGAGCGCGTGCCCTGCTCGAGGGTGGTGCTCGCCTGTGGCCATTCTGCCAGGGACGTCTTCGAGCTGCTCCGCGACCGCTCGGTTCCCATGGAGCGAAAGACCTTTGCGATGGGCGTGCGCATCGAGCACCTCCAGGCAGACATCGACCACGCGCTCTACGGACCATCCACCGGCAGTCCTGCCCTGGGCGCCGCCCCGTACAGCCTCGCCGTGCACCTCCCCTCGGGACGCTCGACATTCTCGTTCTGCATGTGCCCCGGAGGCTACGTGGTCTCGGCAGCGAGCGAGCAGGGCGGGGTCGTGACCAACGGCATGAGCTATTCGGACCGCGCCGGCGAGAACGCTAACTCCGGGCTTCTCGCCAACGTGTTCCCGGAGGACCTCCCCGGAGACGACGTCCTTGCGGGCGTCGACCTGCAGCGCTCGTGCGAGCAGGCGGCGTTCGAGGCAGGCGGTGGCGCGTTTGTCGCACCGGCGCAGCTTGTTGGGGATTTCCTGCACGGCAGGCCCTCCTCTGCGGTCGGCGGGATTCAACCCACCTATCCACGTGGCGTAGCATGGGGAGACGTCTCCCGCTGCCTTCCCCCATACATCACGGAGACCATCCGCGCCGCCATCCCCGAGATGGGACGCAAGCTCCATGGGTTTGACCGGACAGACGCCGTTCTTACGGGCGTCGAGACCAGATCAAGCTCGCCCGTACGCGTGACTCGTGGAAACGACCTGCAGAGCGTTGGCGTTCGTGGGCTCTGGCCCGTTGGCGAGGGTGCCGGCTACGCAGGCGGCATCATGAGCGCCGCCGCCGATGGTCTGCGCGTGGCAGAGGCCGTTGTGGCGGACGTCTCCGACGAGTTGCGCAAGTAGAGCTAAGGGCGCCGGGCGCCGCCAAGTTCTGGGTTAGCGTTGGCGAAACGTCACTGACCTGTTGAGGACAAACTGCATGAGCCCGGCGGTCACGAGGGCAACGAGCTTAGCCACGAACGACACCGAGAAGGGCGCCGCAGCATACGTGGTAAGGACAGCAATGACCAGCTCCTGCACGCACATGCCGCAGAGCCCCACGCAGATGAAGACCACATAGCGACGCGCCGGCCTATCCGTCACATGGAACGTGTGCCTGCGGTTGAGGAAGAAGCTCAGCGTAAGGCCAACCGCCACGCTCGACACGTTGGCGATGAGGGGCTCCCATCCAACCCACGTGGTGAGCGCGAGAAAGACAAGCATATCGACTGCAGAGCACACGCACCCAAAGAGCGCGTACGAGACGAGCTGTCGAAATGCCTGGCGCATGGCAACGCTATCGCTATTTGTCCCTCACTGCATCGGCAAGGCGCTTGAGTTCCTCGTCCTGGTTCATGCCCGTGAGGAATGCGACGCCGTTGAACACGGGGACGTCGAACTCGCCCTCAGGGCGAACCACGGCGACGTAGGCGTCAGCATCCTTGAGGGCCTCGTCAAGGTCGGCAACCGCGACTGCCTGGACGTCTGCCTCAATTCCCTCGGCAGCAAGCAGCTTCTGGACCTTATAGGCAACGGTCGCAGAGGTTGCGACCCCGGAACCACATGCAACGACGATCTTCGCAGCCATGATGCCTCCCTAATCGATGAACAAACGGACGAACCGTGACGCAATTGTCCTGTCGACACCCATCATACCGCAGGCAAAGTTCACGTCCTCCGGACGACACGGTTGCCGCATTCGACAAGCCAGCAAGTCAGGCTCTAGTGCTTTCCGCGGTACTTGCGCCTTGTGGCGTGGGCGCTCCCCTTTCTCGCGCCGGCCTTGAGGCGCTTCATGACCTCCTCCTCGCTCGTGCCCTCGAACTGGCTCTTGAGCTCGACGAGCTGGTCGCGGATGCGTGCGGCCTGCTCGTACTCCATGTTCGCCGAGGCGGTTGCCATCTCCTCCTCAAGGGAGGCGATGACGCGCATGACCTCGTCACGAGGCAGCTTGGAGAGTTCGGCGGCTACCGCCTCTGCGGTGGACACCTCGGCGGGAGCACCTTGCTCCTCTGCGCCCTCCCCCGATGCCGTGTAGAAGACCCCGTCCTTGCGCTGTCGCTTGCCCACGTTGGCCTGGGCCTCGGCGAGAAAGCCAGAGATGTCGTTTATCGCCTTGCGAACCGTTTTTGGTTCGATGTGGTGCTCCTCGTTGAACTTCTCCTGGATGGCGCGTCGACGGCGTGTCTCGTCGATTGCCTCGCGCATTGAGTCCGTGACCTCGTCGGCGTACATGATGACCTCGCCAGAGACGTTTCGCGCAGCTCGTCCCATGGTCTGGATGAGCGACCGGCGGTTCCGGAGGAAGCCCTCCTTGTCCGCGTCCAAGATGGCAACGAGCGAGACCTCGGGGATGTCGAGACCCTCGCGCAGGAGGTTGATGCCCACAAGCACGTCAATCTTGCCCTCGCGCAGGTCTCGAATGATGTCCACGCGATCGAGCGTGGCGGTGTCTGAGTGCATGTAGTTGACGCGGAAGCCCTCGTCCAGGAGGTGATCGGTGAGGTCTTCGGCCATGCGCTTGGTGAGCGTGGTCACAAGCACGCGCTCATGCCTGCCCACCCTCTCTCGAATCTCAGAGATGAGGTCGTCGATCTGGCCGTGAACGGGACGCACCTCGATCTTGGGGTCGAGAAGGCCCGTAGGACGGATGATCTGCTCAACCTCCTGCTGCGTTACAGACTCCTCGTAGTCTCCCGGCGTTGCCGAGACGTAGATGAACTGGGGAATGCGTGCTTCGAACTCGTCGAAACGTAGCGGCCTGTTGTCCAGCGCCGAGGGAAGGCGGAAGCCGTGCTCCACAAGCGTCACCTTGCGCGAGCGGTCCCCCTCGTGCATGCCTCGAATCTGAGGTACCGTCACGTGGCTCTCGTCGATGATGCAGAGCATGTCCTTGGGGAAGTAGTCGATGAGGGTATAGGGCGGCTCGCCTGGAGCGCGGCCGTCAAGGTGGCGCGAGTAGTTCTCGATGCCATTGCAGTAGCCCATGTTCTCAAGCATCTCGAGGTCGTACGCGGTGCGCTGGGAAAGCCTCTCCGCCTCCAGCAGCATGTTGTTGGCCTTGAGCTCGGCCACGCGCTGCTCGAGCTCCTCCGAGATGGTCTTGAGTGCATGGGTAATCTTCGGGCGCTCGGTCACGTAGTGGGATGCCGGCCAGATGGGGATGGCGTCATACTCGCGCACGACCTCGCCCGTCATGTTGTCCACTTCGGCGATCTGCTCGACCTCGTCCCCGAAGAACGAGATGCGCAGCGGGTTCTCGGCATAGGGAGGGAACACGTCGACGGTATCCCCGCGAACGCGGAAGGTGCCGCGTTGGAGGTCGTAGTCGTTTCTGTCGTACTGGATGTCAATGAGGTTCTTGATGAGGTCATCTCGCTCGAGAGGAACCTCCTTGTCCACGTTGGGTGCAAGGCCGGCGTAGTCCTGGGGGCTGCCGATGCCGTATATGCACGAGACGGACGCCACCACGATCACGTCGCGGCGCGAGAGCAGGCTCGAGGTTGCCTGGTGACGGAGCTTCTCGACTTCTTCGTTGATCGAGGCGTCCTTCTCGATGTATGTGTCGCTCTGGGGGACGTAGGCCTCTGGCTGGTAGTAGTCGTAGTAGCTCACGAAGTAGACCACGGCATTGTTTGGGAAGATCTCGCGCATCTCGCTTGCCACCTGCGCGGCAAGCGTCTTGTTTGGTTCCATGATGAGCGTGGGACGCTGTACTGCCTCTATGGTCTTGGCCATGGTGAACGTCTTGCCGGAGCCAGTCACGCCCATGAGCGTCTGGTAGCGCAGGCCCGCTTCTACGCCATGCGCGAGCTTCTCGATGGCCTGTGGTTGGTCTCCGGCAGGCTCGAAGGGCGAGACGACCTTGAGCGGCGTTCCCGCGCGCTCGACGCCAAAGCGCTTGAGCTCGCCACCAAAACGCTCACCCGTGTTCTGAGACACCGCCATGGCCCTGCTCCTTTCCTCGGAACTCGAGTATAGCAGAACGCTTGTTCTAATTCTAGGTCCCGCACTTGTTTTCTCGGAGGCTCGGTCATGCTCGGGGGCGGCTCCACCAAGCCTACTGGTCGACCAGGAGACCATTCGGGTAGCTGTCCCGATAGCCCTGGTAGGCCTCGCTGACACGACGCAGATACTCACGCGTCTCGGAGTAGGTAATGTTGTCGGCAAGCTCGCCGGGCTGGGCAAGCCACTCCTCGACCTTCCCCATACCCGCGTTGTAGGCGGCGATCACCTGGTCTGTCGAAGAGAGGTTCTTCCCGAGAAATGCCAGGTAAGCAGTGCCGTATTCGATGTTTGTCGCAGGATCGAGGAGGTTTTCCGGATCGTAGGTGCCAGAGTCGACAAGGCCCATGCGCGCAAGCTCGGAGGACGTCTGCGGCATCACCTGCATGAGGCCAAGCGCGCCCGCAGAGGACTGCGCGTTCTCGTCCCAGTCTGACTCACACTTGATCACGGCCGCGACCAGCAGCGGATCTACGCCATGGCGCTCGGCGGAGTCCTGGATGTCGTTCGCATGGCTCACGGGATAGAGCGCCTTTCGCGCAAGCGTGGTAGGCGTTGCCGCGAGAATGGCACACGCAATGAGCACCGCGCCGACGAGCACCAGCGGGACCACGCGATACCAGCGCCAGAAGCTCTGACCGCGCCTGCGGCCGCGCCTCCTGCGAGGCTTTGCTCCCCTGCCACGCCGGGAACGCGCGCTCATCGGCACGCTCCCTCGTTGGGGGATTCGGCCTTCGCACAGCGCTTCCAGCCTGCGTTCTCACGAACCGTCCACCACGCATGGACCTGGTCTGCGAGGTCCTTCTCGCCACGGGCATTGTCGAACACGGTGTCCGCGTGAGAGCGCAGGTACTCGTCGGAGGGCTGCAGGGCCACTCGGCGATCGAAGTCTGCCGGATCCATGCCGCGACCCTGCGCGCGCACGCGTCGCACGTCGAGCGGGGTCACGACGCAGAGCACCTCGTCAACCTGGGAAAGCATGCCCTCGACTCGATCGAGTAGCGGGACCTCAACCACGCAGACGGGAGCATCGCCCGCACGCTCTGCAGCGTCCAGCTCCTTTGCAAGCGCTTCCGAGATGAAGGGCAGCTCAATCGCCTCAAGCCTCGCGCCCCCCTCTGGCGTGGCAAACGCCCTCCTGGCAAGAAGGGCACGGTCCATCTCGCCCGTGTCGGGATCGGCGAGGTCCTTCCCAAAGGCATCGGCGACTGCTGCGGAGCATGCGCTTCTCGGCGAAAGCACGCTGCGCGAGACCTGGTCGAGGTCGATGCGCCTAGCCCCCAGACCCTCCAGGATCCGGGCTACGGTCGACTTGCCCGAGGCAATGCCTCCGGCGAGAAACACCTTGTACACGGGTTGCCTCCTGCTGCGATTGTGCTGCGTTCAAGGGATACTATCATCATCGCACGCGCGACGGCGGGCAAGCCCCTCGCAACGCAGACGCACGCCGCAAGCGCACAGCCTAGGACTTGACCTCGAACTTCTCATGGCACTTGGGGCAGGTCACGCGAAGCTTGCCCTTGCCACGAGGAACGCGCACCTTCTGCCTGCAGGAGGGACACTTCGCATGCTTGTAGGCACGCAGCTCCTGAGCGGCGCGACCAGGGTTCTGCAGCCACGGCTTCGCGGGGCCAAGGGCCTTGAGGAAGGCTTCGTTCTCATTCATGCGAGCGTAGACGTTCTTGGAGCACATGCGCCAGACCGCGTAGATGACGATTGCCAAGGAGACCCAGCTCAGCCAGCCCGTGCGGGCAAAGAGATTGACTATCGCGAGAATGACCGCCACCCAGACGCAGAGGTTTGCCAGCTCATCCGGCCCGCGACGGCCCCTCATGAACTCCTGCACCTTGCGGTTATAGTCGCCCTGCGCCATGTCTCCCCTATCGTCATTCTCGCCCGTTGCGGGCATGCACCAGCAGAAATGCCAACGCAGACATGTCTACCCAAACCGCAAGGCGACAAACGGCGTGACCGCCTCGCGTGGAGGGCTCATGAAGCCGCGTCGAGACAAAGGCCACACGGCTGCGGACTGGGGCGTGACACTTCTGGCTCCGCGTATTCCGGACAGTTAGGACAGCCTAAACGTCGAGACAGCGCGCCAAGATAAGGACTTCGCGGATTCCGGACGGTTAGAGCTGCCTAAACGTCCGGAATCCGCGTCATTAGCCGAGAAGCTCGCGCCAAGAAACCCGCAGGTGTCCGCCGGCCGAAAAAGTCCGGCGTACCTGTCTAGTGCCCCTTGATCGAGTCAAGGAACTCGCGTGCGCGCGCGGAAGTGGGATGCTCGAAGAACTCGTCGGGCTTGCCCTCCTCGACGATCGCACCATCGGCCATGAAGACCACGCGGTCGCTCACGCGACGGGCGAACCCCATCTCGTGCGTGACCACCACCATGGTCATGCCGCCGCGGGCAAGCTCGACCATGACGTCAAGGACTTCGTTGATCATCTCGGGATCGAGCGCAGAGGTGGGCTCGTCGAAGAGCATCGCCTTGGGATGCATTGCCAAAGACCTCGCGATGGCCACGCGCTGCTGCTGGCCACCGGAAAGCTGCGCGGGCATCTTATCTGCCTGCTCCGCCACGCCAACGCGGCGCAGCAGCTCCAGCCCCTCGGCACGCGCCTTCTCGCGCGGCACGCCGAGCACCTCGACCGGGCCCATGGTCACGTTGTCGATGATCGAACGGTGCGCGAAGAGGTTGAAGGACTGAAACACCATGCCAATCTCGGCGCGCATGGCGGCAAGCTCCTTGCCCTCCTGCGGAAGCGGCTTGCCCTCGATGAGCACCTCGCCTGAGTCGATGGTCTCGAGCCGGTTGATGGTGCGGCAGAGCGTCGACTTGCCCGAGCCGGACGGGCCGATAACCACGACGACCTCACCCTTGCCAACCTTGAGGTTGACGTCCTTGAGGACGTGGAGGCTGCCAAAGTGCTTGTCCACGTGGCGAAGCTCGATGACGGGGGTGCCCTCTGCGGCGATCGCCTCGCCGGTTTGCGTCTGTGTCAACGTAGCCTCCTTTGGCTAGACGGGGTTCTCGCTCGTGCGTGAGATGATGCTGGTACCAGAGCGGCGCGCCAGCGAAACCGCAAGGTGGTTGATGGCATAGTTCACGAGGATGTAGAGAATCGCGACGACAAAGTACACCGAGACGAGCGCGTCGTAGTTGGTGATGAGCACGCGCGCGTTCTGCAGCATGTCGGGGAAGCTCACCACGTAGGCGACGGTGGTGTCCTTCACGACAACCACCAGCTGCGAGATGAGCGAGGGGATCACGTAGCGCACGGCCTGCGGGAACACGATCTTCATCGTGACTTTCATCTTGCGCATGCCCAGCGAGTACGCAGCCTCGGACTGCCCCTTGGGCACGGCGTTCATGCCGCCGCGGAAGACCTCGGCAAGGACGCCGGAGGCGGCAAGGCCAACCGGCAGCGTTATCATCCAGAACGAACTCATCTTCACGCCGTAGGTGGGAACCACCAGGAAGAAGAAGTAGATGAGAAGAAGGCTCGGCACGCCGCGGAAGAAGTTGATGATCACGCGGCACACGGCCGAGAGCACGCGAGACGAGCTCATGCGGCCAAGCATGAGCAAAAAGCCCAGCACGATGGCGATGACGCCGGCGGTGAGGGAGACCTCGATCGTTCCCAGAAAGCCTCGGCCAAGGAAAATCCACGTGGTCGGGCGCGTGAAGAGCTCCCAGTAGCGCGGGGCAAGCTGCCCCGTGATGTAGAAGCGCCGGACGACAAGGCAGATGCCCGCGGCAACGAGCACCAGCGAGACGGCCGTCCAGAATCGGATGCGCCTGCGCGTGCGAGGACCGGGTGCCTCGTAGAGCGCGTCACGCATGGAGATCTTTGTTGCACTCATCGGGCGATCCTCACCTTCTTGTCAATGGCGTTGCCAACAACGCCAATCACGAACGCGGTGCCCGCATACAGCACGGCGGAGATGACAAAGGGCAGGATGCCGCCGACGGTGCGCGTGTTGATGTAGGAGACGAGGCCGGTAAGCTCGGGCGGGGCGAGCGGGACCTGCGACCCAAGCGCCGTCGTGAGCAGCACGGCAACGGCGAGGTTGGTCATGGGCAGCACGGCCGAGCGCAGCGCCTGCGGGATGACCACAAGCCGCAGCATCTTGCCAAACCCCATGCCCAGTGAGCGCGCGGCCTCGATCTGACCCACCCCGATGGTGTTGATGCCGCTCATGAAGTTCTCGGACCCAAAGGCAGAGGCGACGAGAATCACCGTGACGATAACGCAGAGGCGGTAGTCCATCACGAGCTTGAGGTACGGCAGCGCGTACACCAGGATGATGAGGAGCGAGACGCCGGGGATGTTGCGGAAAATCTGCACGTAGAGGTCGCCCACAACGCGCAGCGGCTTGATGGGGCACACGCGGAACACGGTGACGACAAGCGCAAGCAGCATGGCAAAGACAAACGACACGAGCGACATCCACCACGTGCCGAGAAGCGCTTGGCCATACATGTCCCCGAACTCAGACAGAAGCTCCGAGATGCTCAAGGCTCCCCCCTCTCCGATTACGAACCAAGGCCCTCCGCGCCACACGACGCGGAGGGCCCATGCCAAACGTTGCCTGGTGCTAGGCGCTGATCGCAGGCGGCTCGGGAACGGTGTCGATGCCCGTGCGGTCACCGATGCAGATCTTCCAGAGCTTGCCCCAGGTGCCCTCGTCCTCTATCTTCTTGAGCCAGGCGTTCACGAAGGCAACGCCGTCGGAGTCGAGCGGGAGGCCAATGCCGTAGGGGTCCTCGGGACCAAAGGACTCGCCAGCGAGGCGATACTTGCCGGGGTTCTTGACGATGGAACTCATCTGCATGGTGGCGTCGATGACGTAGGCGTCAACGCGGCCCTGCTCAAGAGCGGTGCGGGCCTCCTCGTCGGTGCTGAACTCCTGGACCGTGGCGGTGGGCGCGTACTCGGCGAGGATGCTCGGGCCCGTGGAGCCGGACTGGGCGGCAACGGTCTTTCCGGCGAGGTCGTCGACGGAGTTGATGTCGGTGTTGTCGGCCTTCACGAGGATGCCCTGCTGCGTGGAGTAGTACGGGCCGGCGAAGGAGATGACCTCCTTGCGCTTGTCGGTGATGGAGTAGGTCGCGAAGACGGCGTCGACCTGGTCGTTCTGGAGGACGGACTCGCGCGTGTCAGACGTCACCTTGGTGAAGTCGTACTTGGACTCGTCACCGAGGATGTAGCGGACGAGCAGCTGGGCAAGGCCAGCGTCGAAGCCGCGGAGCTTGTTGTCCGTCTCGTCGAGCGAGGCGAAGAGCGTGGAGGTCTGGACTCCGCCCAGGCGGAACTTGCCGGCGTCCTTGATCTTCTTTGCCCAGGTGCTCGCGGAAACCGTGGCGTCATCGGCGACCTCGCCCGCAGCGAGAAGGCTGTCGAAGGCGTCCTTGTCGATCTGGGTCGAGGCGGTGGAGTCCGTGCTCGACGCAGACGAGGAGGACGAGCTGCTGGCAGCGCTGGAATCGGAGCTCGTGTCGGTGCAGCCGGCGAGGGCAACAACGCCTGCGGCTGCAACGCTGCCCAGACCAAGGCGGATTGCCTGACGACGGCTCACGGAAGTGCTCTTGAGTGACTTCATTGGAGTCTCCCCTCTCATGGTGGCGCGACGATCCCTTCGCCGCCCCTCCCGAGGACAGCAGAGACGGGAACGCCTTTCGTTCTTTTCCTAGTGTAGCAATCGGAATTGGTACCTCCCCGCAGGGATTTCCGATAGCTAACCATTTGGAAACCAGATACCAAATGCTGGCTTAACTCTCTTTCTATACCCAACCGCGGCACCCTGCCTTCAGTAGAAAACGCAGGGCCGAGAAGCTCGGCCCTGCGTGGTTGCGTCATGTCCTCTCTGGTTACGCGCGCTGCTGGCGAATCATCCAGATGGTCTTGGAGAGGCTCGCGATGTAGTCGTCCATGAGGGCGCTCACCAGGTGGTTGTTCTCCTCGTCTGCGGCAACCTTGATTGAGGTGACCTCTTGGAGAAGCGCCGAGAAGTCCGTGAGCACGATGTCGAAGATCTCTGCGCTGCGCACGGGCGCATCCTCGCGCTCCTTGATGGTCGCCGTTGAGAGGACCTCGCCCAGGCTGGCGATGGGCTTGCCGCCTAGCTGGAGAATCGTCTCCGCCACGTCGTCTACGACGGGGAGCAGGGAGTCGTAGAGTTCCTCGAGCTTGGCGTGGACCTGGAAGAAGTCACTACCCGAGATGTACCAGTGAAGGTTCTGGAGCTTGTGGTACTCAACGGTTACGTTGGCGAGAAGGTGGTTGAGTCTGGATTCCATGATTGCCTCCTGTCTTTCATTTGTTATTAGGATTAGGTCCTGATTGCTAGTGACAGTATTCCACAGGAATGATCCTCTATTATTGGGATTGATTACTATTAGTGTTCTACATAAGTTGCACATAAAAAGGGGAGCCGCCACAAGGGCGACTCCCCTATCACGTGCATGTGCTTAGAACTAAGCGAGCGGATGCAACCTACTCGGCAGCAGGCTCAGCCTCGGCCTCGGCGGCCTCGCCCTTCTCGGCAGGCTTCTCGCTCTCGGGCAGAGGCTTGACCTCGACCTCGGTGCCCAGGGTCTCGGCGGCAGCCTTCATGGAGAGGGAGATGCGGCGACGGTCGAGGTCGATCTCCATGACCTTCACCTGGACGGTGTCACCGACCTGGCAGACCTGCGAGGGAGCGTCCACGTGGCTCTTGGCCATCTCGGAGATGTGGACCAGGCCCTCGACGCCCTCGCCGAGGTCAACGAAGGCACCAAAGGTGACGAGCTTGGTGACCTTGCCCTCAACGATGGCACCCACGGGGTACTTCTTGACGAGCGTGCGCCAAGGATCCTCAGTGGTCTGCTTGAGACCGAGGGAGATGCGCTCGCGGTTGAGGTCGACGTCGAGCACCTGAACCTCGACCTCCTGGCCGACCTTGACGACCTCGGAGGGGTGGTTGACGTGGTTCCAGGAGAGCTCGGAGATGTGGACCAGGCCATCGATGCCACCGAGGTCCACGAAGGCGCCGAAGTCCACGATCGAGGAGACGGTGCCCTTGAGGCGCATGCCAGGCTTGAGCTTGGAGAGGATCTCCTGGCGCTCGGCCTTGCGGGCCTCCTCGAGCACGACGCGGCGAGAGAGGACGACGTTGTTGCGGTTGCGGTCCATCTCGATGACGCGGGCCTCGATGCGGGTGCCGAGATAGGCGTTGAGGTCCTTCACGCGGCGAAGGTCGACGAGGGAGGCAGGCAGGAAGCCACGAAGGCCGATGTCGAGGATAAGGCCGCCCTTGACGACCTCGATGACCTCGCCCTCCACGGTCTCGCCGGAGTTGAACTTCTCCTCCACGCGGTTCCAGGCGCGCTCGTACTCGGCACGCTTCTTGGACAGGACGAGACGGCCCTCCTTGTCCTCCTTCTGAAGGACGAGCGCCTCGATCTGGTCGCCCAGGGAGACGACGTCGGCCGGGTTGACGTCCTTGCGGATGGAGAGCTCGCGAGCAGGAATGACGCCCTCGGACTTGTAGCCGATGTCAAGCAGGACCTCGTCGCGCTCGATCTTGACGACGGTACCGGTGACAAGATCGCCCTCGTCGAAATCGGTGACGGTACCGTCGATGAGGTTGTTCATCTCCTCGTCGGAAATATCATCCAGCGCGAAGACGGACGAGTTCTGAATCTCACTCAAAGGTGGACCCCTCTCGAAACGGGGCCCCGGTCGTCATGGTCTGCGCTTCCGCGCTCGCGCACGAACGCTTAGGCGAACTTACATGCTCTCGGGGGCCGACAGATACGCTGCATGGCGGATGCGCATGCGCTTGATAGATTAGCCTGTTAGTAGGCACAATTTCAAGCGTCAGGTGCCATTTTTTCTAAATGCCATGAGACAAAGGGGGCAGTCCCCCTTCTAATGCAAAAGGGGCGCGCCGTGCCAGATGGCAGACGCGCCCCCCAAGACCGCAAACTATGCGGACCTAGCTGCTAGACCGTGAGGATCGTGGTGAAGTAGCCCACGATGGAGATCACGAGCATGAGCAGCATCATCTTGCCGGCAGACCAGTTCTTCTTGACCATGAGCCAGTAGGTCACGAAGGAGAGGATGAGCACCGAGAGCTCGGGGAAGATCGAGTTCAGGATGTCGGCAATGTTGATTGTGAGGTCGCCGCTGGTGTAGACGAGACCGATGTTGAACTTGGAGTACTGCGCGCAGATGGCGCCCACGACGATGAGGCCAACGACCTCAGCAGCACGGGTGACCTTGTCCTTGATGCCACCGGAGAGGACCATCTCGGCGGCGTTTGCGCCGGCCTTCACGCCGTAGGAGAAGAGGAACCAGGTGAGCGGCAGCATGATGGCCAGGAAGACCACGATGTAGAAGATCGGGCCGGTGACCTCGCCGTTGGGCGACATACCCAGGGCGATGGAGAGCAGGATCGGGATCAGCGTGCCGGGCAGGAGCGAGTCGCCGATGCCGGCGAAGGGGCCCATGAGCGCGGTCTTGATCGAGTTGATGAACTCAGAGGAGATCTCGTCGTTGCCCTCCGCCTTGCTCGCCTCCATGCCGAGGACGATGCCGGGGACGATGGAGCCGAGGTAGGGCTCGGTGTTGAAGAAGACCTCGTGGCGCTCGAGCATCTCCTGCTGAGCCTCGGGGTTGCCAGGGTAGAGGTCCTCTCGGACGTCGGCGAGCATCTTGATGATGGCAGGTCCCTGCATCCTCTCGAAGTTCTGAACGGACAGGTTGTAGAACATCCAGTCCCAGTACGCGCGGCGAATGGCGCTCTTTCTGAGCTTCTTGGCGCCGCCCATCTCCTGGTCCTCGGTGGTGATGTCGTTTGCCATGTCTACTCACTCCTCTCGGGGGCAGCGGCGGCAGTGCCGCGGTAGTCGAGGTAGGCGATGCCCAGCGCGAAGATCACGATGGTGACCATGCCGAGCTGGAGCACGGACATGAGCGCGAAGCCAACGCAGAAGAGGATGAGGTCGACGTCACGCTTGCAGATCATGCGCATGAGGAGCATGAAGCCGACGAGCGGCAGCATGTTGGCGAAGATCTGGAGGATGTCGGTCACCTGAACGGGCAGGGCGTTGACAAGGGCGGTGATGAGGTCCTGGCCAAAGAAGTTGATGAGAAGGATCGGGAAGAAGCGCAGCACGAAGTTGGTGATCTGGCCCACGATGGGAATCTTGGCGGCAGCGTCAAGCTTGCCGGACTCGACGTCGGCATCCTGCTTGTGGACGAAGTACAGGTTGATGGCGCACAGGCCGTATACCGCAAGGACGCCCAGCGAGGAGAGCGGCACGGCGAGCGCGAGCGCGTACTCCTTGCCTGCGCCTGCGACCATTGCGAGAGGGATGCCAATCCAAGCGGCAAAGTTGACGTCGGCGGGCATCGTGCCACCAGGGGTCACGAGGCCGATGTAGAGCATCTGGATGGCGGCACCCATGATGATGCCGGTCTGGACGTCGCCAAGGATGATGCCGATGATCATGCCCGAGACAAGCGGTCGACCGATCGTGTACCAGCCTGCGAGGCCTCCTATGAGCACCGGCGAGTAGATGGAGCCCATCCACCCAAACAGTGCCAGGAGCAGTGCCTGTAGAAAACTCATGGCAATAACTTCCTTTCCTCTGACACCAGGACCTATCCCGCCGTGGCGGGATCTTGCTCAGGCCTAGGTCCGCGCACGGAACCTAGAACCTGCCCTTCACGTCGTCCCACTCGACGACGGGTTGGCTGGGAACCTGCTGGAAGAACACGTGGGCACCCTGGTCCACGACGTCCTTCACCGCCTGCGCCTCGTCGGGCATGAGGTGGGAGGTGGGGGTCACCTCCGTGGTACCCTTGCGCTTGGACATGGGGCCAACGTTGAGCTCCTTGGGAAGCTCGGGTACCTTCTCCAGCAGACGCTTGTACGTGATGGGAGACTTCATGAGCACGAGCGTGCGAACGTCGTCCCCCATGGCCTTCTCGATGAGCGGCGCCGCGTCGTCCACCGTGTAGACGCCAGCCTTCATGTCGGCCGGGACGGCGGCCTTGAAGACCGAGCGGAGGATCGAGTTGCTCGCCGTGAGGTCATCGACGACGACGATGCGCTCGATATGGTTGCCCTTCACCACGACGGTCATGCACTGGCCGTGGATGAGGCGGTCGTCGCACCTAACGAGAACTACCATGCTTACCCCTTCCCTTTTCGCGCCTTCGCGCGCGACATGCCGTGGTTTGGCCACGGCCCCATGACCTGTGCGAACCCGGTCAACCGGTGCACAGGAGCATGCCCCGTACCTGCGCGGTCATGATGCGTGACATCTCCCGCGAGGTCTGGCTCACAACGACGACCCTGGGAAGCTCCCCGGAGACGCTTCCTGCCTTGGCGATGTCTCCCAGGTCGACGGGAACGCCTGCGAGCAGGGCCTCCTCGCCGGAGCCCATCATGAAGATGGCATCTATGGTGAAAAGCGAGGTGAGGATCGAGAGGACGTCGACGAGGCGGTCGACGATCGCGCCCTCGGGCTCGCCGCTATTGGCGAGGGGTCGGCTTATCTCGGCATACGAGCCGTTTCTCAGCGGAAGGCGCTTCCCGCCCTGGGCGATGCCCACGAGGACCTCGGAGCCAAGGCTCACGAGCAGGTGGTTCTCGCTCGCCTCCTCAGACTCGTCGTGAAGGATCTTGTACTCCGCACAGTCCTCCGCACGCTGCTCGAAGGTGGGAACCCCGAGGCAGCGCGAGAGTGAGTCCGCGAGGCCACGGACGGCGTCCCAGGAATCATCGCAATGAAGAATGCCCACAGCGCGAAGCGTCTTCTCGAACTCCGCGTCAGAGCGCGAGAGATGCGCCGCAACCACACGCGGGAGGTCCGCCGGGGCAAAGTCTCCCTCAAGCGAGATGGGCTCGGTGCAGGGCTCGAGCGCCATGTCATACTGGTAGAGCGTGGCGCCACGGTACGTGAGGCCCACGATGGCAATGCGGCCATAGCTCGCGTTCACCATAACGGGGATGCGGCTCCTGCCCTCCGTGCGCACGCGGGCGGTGTCCTCCGCGAGCACGCCAACCGTCATGAGATAGGCGACGTTGCGCGTGACGGTTGCCGGAGAGAGACCGCTCACCTGGGCAATCTCGATCCGCGAGAGGGGACCGTGGTCGACGAGCGCACGCATGATGCGAGCGCGGTTGGCATCCGCGACGAACTCCGTGCCACCCGACATGCGCCCACCTCCAAGGAGAACCAAGCCCCGCACCAGACACCAGAGCCCTGTACCAGAACCATCCGCGCGCTCTCGCGCTCTTGCGTCCTGTTATAGCCGCACTTATTTTCTGCATGAAAATATATAGGTTTCCGGAAGATGAACGTAGTGTGAAGCCGCCAGCGGTCAAATTGGAACGCGAGCGGACTGGCTCGGCTATCACGTAGGGTAATGAGATGGATGCGCGTAGCCTAACATGTGAACGTAATGTTTTGTTGGGCTGCAAAGGGGTACGAGGGCATGGTCACGAGCAAGACAGGGAAGGAGGTCCGGGCAGCATGATCAAGGCGGTTCTCTTCGACCTCGACGACACCCTGCTTGACATCAACTTCACCGCGTTCATGACCCGTTATGTCGCCGGTCTCTCTGGGCTTATCGGCGATATCTCCCGCACGCCGGCGCCGCTCATGGGTGCCCCCTTCATGAGGAGCTATCTCGCGCTGGAGGACCAGGCTCGCTCGGACGACCTCACCAACCGCCAGCTCTTCGTCCGCGAGTTTCACGCCCTCACTGGCATCCCGCTTGACGACCCTGTAATCGCGGACGCAATCGACTTCTACGAGCGCGAGGTCGTGCCCAGCATGCGCGGCGGCATCGTTGCGGCACGCCCGCAGCGCGGGGGTCGCGCCGCCGTCGATATGGTGCACGAGCTGGGTCTCACCTGCGCGCTCGCGACAAACCCCGCCTTCTCAGAGGCGTGCGTCGAGGCGCGCATGGACTGGGCGGACGTCTCGCCAACGGACTTCTCGCTTGTCTCGAACTGGGACAACTCGCGCAGGCTCAAGCCAAACGCCCGGTTCTACCAGGAGTTTGTCAACGCGCTCGGGCTCACGTGCGACGAGTGCCTCATGGTGGGCAACGACTCGCGCCGCGACTTCCCCCATCCCGACTGCGGCCTTCGCACCATCTACGTTGGCCACGCGTGGCCGAGGCGCGCCGTATGGCATGGCCCCATGTCACGGCTTGCCCGCGAGCTGCCCAACATCATCCGGAGGTTTGACGGCGAGGAGTCCAACAAGCGTGACATCGGCTCCCTCTAGCGCTACCGTTTCCTCCAACCGCGCGCGAAGCCGCGCACAACGACGGCTGGAGGGCCCATGGACCGCAGCACCTACGACACCTATCTGGACATCCTGGGGCGTGAGCTTGTCTGCGCCCTGGGCTGCACCGAGCCCATCGCCGTGGCCTACGTTGCTGCCCTCGCCCGTGACGCACTGGGTGCCATGCCGGAGCACCTCGAGATCTCTTGCAGCGGCAATATAATCAAGAACGTAAAGAGCGTGACGGTGCCCAACTCGGGCGACCAGCGCGGCATTGAGGCCGCGGCTACGCTTGGTGCCGTTGGCGGGGACGCCACGCGGGCGCTTGAGGTGCTTGAGGGCGTAGGCGAGGAGGACCGCCGGCGCACGCGGGAGCTTGTCTCGGCAGGGTTCTGCTCGGTCTCTCTCGCCGAGGGCGTGCCTAACCTCTACGTGCGCGCGGTTGCCACAGCCCAGGGTCATACCGGCGTGGCGTGCGTGGCCGGCAGGCACACCAACGTGGTCGAGCTTGCGCGCGATGGGGCGACCGTTGGCGTGGATGGGGTCGCGCCGAGCGAGCAGGACACCTGCGAAACCGACGGCGAGCCGGAGGAGCCGGGCCTCTCGTCCCTCTCCCTCGAAGGAATCTGGGAGTTTGCGCACGAGGTCGACGTCGAGGACATCCGCGAGATGGTCGAGCGCCAGGTGGAGCTCAACGGCGCCATCTCGGACGAGGGACTCTCGGGCGACTGGGGTGCGCGCATTGGGAAGACGCTCCTGCTCACACGGCCGGATGACATCTCCTGCCGTGCGCGGGCGGCCGCGGCGGCAGGCTCTGACGCACGCATGAGCGGCTGCGCCATGCCTGTGGTCATCAACTGCGGGAGCGGCAACCAGGGCATCACGTGCTCGCTGCCGGTAGTCGAGTACGCCCGCTACCTGCGGGTGCCCCACGACGAGATGCTGCGCGCCGTGGCGCTCTCGGACCTCACCGCCATCCACGCCAAGCGATTCATCGGCGAGCTCTCGGCGTTCTGCGGGGCCGTGACCGCAGCTACCGGCGCGGGTGCCGCAGTGTGCTACCTGCGCGGGGGCTCCTTCGGGCAGTACCAGGCGACCATCGCGAACACGCTTGCCAACGTGGGCGGCATCGTGTGCGACGGGGCCAAGCCCAGCTGCGCGGCAAAAATCGCTGCCGCGGTGGATGCGGCCATTCTCGGCTGCGACATGGCCCTGGCAAACGTGGACTTCAGGCCTGGCGAGGGCCTTATCGGCGAGACGGCCGAGGAGACCATTCGTTCAATGGGCTACGTTGGCCGCGTGGGCATGCACCCCACCGACGTCGAGATCCTCAACATCATGATTGGCAAGACCGTCTGCTCGTGAGACAGAGGGAGTTCCCTTTGTCTCATCCCACCAGACGGTAGCCGGCCTCCTCGACGACCTTGCGGTATGTCTCCTCGTCGATGGGCGACTTCGAGCGCACGTGCGCGCGACCGCCCGCGAGCGAGACCGTCGCCCAGGTGCCGTCGACAGAGTCTAGGGCGCGGGTGACATTCTCCACGCAGTGCTCGCAGCTCATGCCGCCAATCTCAAGATCTGCCTGGTAGGGATAGTGGTTCTCGTCTGTGTCCTCTATCGTGCGGGCGCGGAACTGCTTGCCTGCAGACTTCTTCGCGCCACTGCAGCAGTCGCGCGTGCCCGTTGCTGTGCCAACAAAGCGACGGATGGCAACGGCGAGAATGGCGACGACTGCCGCAACGAGAATGACGTCAATCGGCTTCATGTGATGTTCCTCTCTTTGTGGTTGAGGCGACCTATAGTTAACCATAGATAACTATAGCACCGAAAAGCGCACACGCCTCCCCCTACAAGAAGGGGCTCCCCCACAAGAAGGACGACGGACCATGCGAGAATGGCGCCTTCGGTGAAAAATGGCGCTCGAAGCCCCGTTGTTGCAGCAATCGCCCACGGGACGATTCCTCCGGCGCCAAAATGACGCCGGAGAGGACTTCTCGTACGGGATACCGTCGGAACCCCTTGCTCCGGCGCCCGTTTCTCGCCGGAGGGCAGACTTTCGCAGCGCTTGCGCACTAAGTCTCGGCTCTGGCGTCAATTCCTCGCCGGAAGGCAGGTTTTCTCAGTAATGACCACCAAGCAATACCCACCGGCGTCACGTGAACCGCGTAAGCACCAAGCGCCTATACGTCCGCGTCCGAGAAGCCTTCGTCCTCCGCGAGCGCGTCACCGTCCGCCGCCGTGGTGGCAAGCTCGTCGCAGCGCTCGTTGAGGTCATGTCCCGCATGGCCCTTCACCCAGACAAAGCTCACGTCGTGCGGCGCCATCGCCGCGAGCAGGCGGTTCCACAGGTCGACGTTCTTCACCGGCTGCTTCTGCGAGGTCTTCCAGCCCCGACGAATCCACCCGTCGATCCAGTGGTCGTTGAACGCCTTCACTACGTACTGCGAGTCGGAGTGCAGCTCCACGCTGCATGGCCGAGTGAGCGCCTCCAGTGCGGCGATGGCGCCCATGAGCTCCATGCGGTTGTTCGTCGTGCGCCGATACCCCTGCGAGAGTTCGCGCCTGTGCGTCTGCCCAGCGGGATCCGTGTAGAGCAGCACGGTCCCAAAGCCTCCAGGACCAGGATTGCCTCGGGAGGAGCCGTCGGAGTACGCCACCACGCGCATGCGCGTCTTTCCCTGTGCCACCGTACCCCCTACTTCGCGTCGGCCCACGTAGCGCCAGAGGAGACCTCCGCGATGAGCGGCACCTTGAGCTGCACCACGCCCTCCATAGTCTCCTTGACCAGCGCAGACGCTGCGTCAATCTCATCTACAGGCACCTCGAGGTCCAGCTCGTCGTGAATCTGGAGCACGAGTTTTGAGCGCAGCCCCTCCTCGGCAAGGCGCTTCTCAACGCGAGCCATGGCAATCTTGATGATGTCCGCCGCCGTGCCCTGCATGGGGTGGTTCATCGCCGTACGCTCGCCAAAGGCAACAAGCTGCTTGTTTCTCTGCTGGAACTCGCGGATGTGGCGCTTGCGACCGTACATGGTGATGGCATAGCCGTGCTCATGCGCGAACGCCACGGACTGGTCGAGATATGCGCGCACACCGGGATACGCCTCGAAGTAGCGGTCGATCATCTGCTGCGCCTCGGCCCGCGGAATCTTGAGCGACGTGGCAAGCCCGTACGCCTGCTGGCCATAGACGATGCCGAAGTTCACGGCCTTGGCGCGACTTCGCAGCTGCGGGGTGACCTCCTCGACGGGAACCCCAAAGACGCGAGCGGCGGTGGCCGCGTGGAAGTCGGCACCTTCGTTGAAGGCCGCGATCAGGTGCTCGTCACCAGAGAGGTGCGCGAGAAGCCTCAGCTCGATCTGCGAGTAGTCGCAGGTGAGAAAGACCGATCCCTCGGGCACCGTGAAGGCAGTCCGCACGCGATGCCCCAGCTCAGAGCGGGTGGGGATGTTCTGCAGGTTGGGATCTGAGCTCGACAGGCGCCCGGTTGCCGCGACCGTCTGGTTGAACGTGGTGTGGATACGGTGATCGCCCCTGATGAGCGCCGGTAGCGCGTCGAGGTAGGTCGACTTGATCTTCGCACGCTCGCGGTACTCCAGGACCTTCGCCACCAGCTCGTCCGTCTGGGCAAGGTCGGCGAGGATCTTCGCATTTGTCGAGTAGAACCCGCGCTTGGTGCGCTTCATCCCAAAGGTAGGAAGCTTGCGCACATCAAAGAGGATGTGCGAGAGCTGCTGGGGCGAGTCGATGTTAAAGTCCTCCCCCGCCATAGCGTGGATGTCGGCGACCATCTGGTCTATCTCGGCTCCAAGCTCAGCGGACTGACGCGCGAGAATATCAGGGTCAACCGAGAGGCCCACGCGCTCCATCTGCGCGAGGACCGGCAGGAGCGGCATCTCTATCTTGTACATGACGTCTGCGGATCCGTCGTCGGCAAGACGCTGCGCAAGCACCGGCACCAGCACGCGTGCGGCAACTGCCTCGACGGCAGCCGCGGGGGCCGCGCCCTCATCAGGAAGCGCGGACGAGAGGAACTGCTCGGCCAGGCCACGCACCTCGAAGGACGAGCGGTCGGACTCCAGGAGGTAGACAGCAACGCCCACGTCGAAGATGCGCTCGGGGGCGACGCTCCTTGCCGGCATGCTCTCTGGAAGCGACGAGTCGACCGGCGAGAGCTGGTGGAAGAGCGCCTTGACGTCGCCCGACACGACGTGCCCTTCCGCAAAGGCGAACTTGAGCGCAGCGTCTGCCGCGGCGCCTTCGAAGCGAAGCAAGGTGTCGTCGGACACCGAGACCCACAGCGTGTAGCCCTGCGAGAAGAGCGTACCAGCAGAGGGATCCTCCTCGACGGCGCAGCCGAGCCAGCCCTCCCCCTTTGCAGCGCCCTCCAGGGCAGCCATGGCGGCCTCACCCTCAAGCGGCTTGGGCACCGAGACTTCCGTACCTGCCACGTCACCGGTGTCAACGGCGGTACCAGAATCCGCGTCACCCTTTGTGGCAGCAGCTGAGACACGGCCAGCTCCGCCCCCAAGGCGCGCGAGCCTTCCCGTAAGCCCGGTGAACCCAAGCGCCGAGAAGGCCTTGGTGACCTCGGCGGGATCGAAGGTGGGGAACTTCGCGTCAGAGAGCTCGATGTCGATTGGGGCATCAGTGCGGATGGTCGCTATCTCGCGGGAGAGAAGAGCGTCATCCACGTGGGCGCGGAGGTTCTCGCCCATCTTGCCCTTGACCTCATCCGCATGGGCAATGACCTCGTTGAGGTTGCCGTACTTCACGATGAGGGCGGCGGCCTTCTTGGGACCAATGCCCGGCACGCCTGGGATGTTGTCGGAGGTGTCACCCTTGAGGCCGTAGAAGTCCGGCACGAGGTCGGGCGTGATGCCGTGGTAGAGGTCATCGACGCTCTCGGGAGTCATGATCTGGACCTCAGAGACGCCCTTCTTTGTGGAGACGATCTTCACGTGCTCCGTAGCCAGCTGGTACATGTCACGGTCACCGGTAAACAGCAGCATCTCGTAGCCCGCTGCCTCGCCGCGTCGTGCGAGGGTGCCCAGGATGTCGTCGCCCTCCCAGCCCTCGAGCTCGCAAACCGGCACGTCGAGCGCGCGCAGCAGGTCCTTGACCATGGGGAACTGCTCGTGGAGAGCTTCGTCCATGGGCGGGCGCTGGGCTTTGTACTGGGGGAGCTTCTCCATGCGCACCTTTGGCTTGCCCTTGTCGAAAGCGCAGATGATGCCGTCTGGATGGAAGGTCTCGACCATCTTGATGAACATGTTGAAGAACCCAAAGAGGGC
>URLM01000027.1 GCA_900548775.1 uncultured Olsenella sp. | reverse complement strand
GTGGCCGGGAAGGAAGGGGCAAGTAGATGAGCTTCAAGACCTGGACCGAGGAGCACAAGACGCTCTGGCAGTTCATCAAGTTCAACGTTCTGTCGAACATCTCCACCATCACGCGCTTTGTGTGCACGTGGGTGGGTACCGCGATTTTCATCAATGCGATGCAGCTAAACAGCCCGTTCAAGTTCCTGCTGTTTGACTACACCACCCCCGGTTCCAACTACCTGGGCGGTTTTGTCACGTTCCTCATCGCCGAGGTGCTGGCGCAGGTTGTGAACTTCTTCGTGCAGATGTTCCTGGTGTTCGACTCCGACACCTCCTTCAAGGATGCGGCCTGGAAGTACGCGCTTCTTGCCGTGCTCATCGTGGTGGTCAACCTCATCCTCCCGAGCTATGTGACGGCTTTCTGCCAGGGCACCTTTGGCTGGGATGCGGGCCTCTCCGGCACCGTGGCCTCCTTTGTGAACACGCTGGCAGCCGTCGTCGTGAGCTTCCCGTTGCTCAAGTTCTGGATCATGCCGGACTCCAAGGACAAGAAGGCCGAGGCCAAGGAGGCGTAGCGGATTCCGTAGTGTCGCGGCGTTACGACGGCTTATCAAGGTGGCCCGCCCTGATTATTACGGGGCGGGCCACCTTCTTTGGGGAAAATGGCAAGTTACGTCCTTCTTGGGTACTAACCTATCGCTTCTTGGTGATTGAACGTACGACAAGCAGGAGAGCCACAACCACTATGGCAACGCACGCAATAATCAGTGGCTCAGGCGCACCCAGGCCTGCGTATTTCATAGCCTCACCTCCTAGTTGGCAACGTGTGCAGGGTTGTGCCTTCCATCAGTGCCTGGAGAACTGCTACTGTCGATCCCATTCCGCCCACAGTGTCAACATTCAACCGATAAGTTGCGTGGGTACTCTCCCAATTGAAGCTCTCTCCCGAAACTGTGCAGAGGAAAGTGGTATAGGAGGGCTATGAGCATTAATACCTACGTCTGTATTGATTCATCTGTGCCTCCTGACATAAGAGATTGCCTGCGTCATGACAAATGATGCAAGCAACAGAGGGGGCTTCCCGGCTAGTTTGTCTTGCGTAGCGCCTGGCCCCATTGGCCGGGTGCTTGTATTTGGGGTTCATCACCTCCTGCAACGATAGTAATGTCTGCCGTTCCTGTGCTCGACACTCTCTCGGTTAGCGTTTGATGCTGGACTCCTTGCGGCGTAGGTATCACTAATTCAGCAGGGCGGGGCCTCTTCTCGTCCGTCCTCCTCAATCGTACGAATTGTTGCCGCAACGTGTGCGAGAAGGTCTCGGCTGGGCTCTGGGGCACCGCTTAGCTAAACTCAAAGGCTGACAAAAAACGTCTGCGAGAAACGGCATCTACCGCTTGCCCGCAGAGCCAGCTACCAGACACGCAAGCAACGACGAGGGGAGCCACCTCACATGGCATCCAACTCCATAGTCATACGCGGGGCCCGCGAGCACAACCTGCAGAACGTCGACGTGCGCATCCCGCGCGACAAGCTCACGGTTATCACGGGCCTTTCCGGCTCGGGCAAGTCGAGCCTCGCCTTCGACACCATCTACGCCGAGGGCCAACGTCGCTACGTCGAGAGCCTCTCGAGCTACGCTCGCCAGTTCCTGGGCCAGATGGACAAGCCCGACCTTGACTCTATCGACGGCCTCTCGCCGGCGGTCTCCATCGACCAGAAGACAACGTCGAGAAACCCGCGCTCCACGGTGGGCACCGTCACCGAGATCTATGACTACCTGCGCCTTCTCTTTGCGCGCGTGGGCGTGCCCCACTGCCCGGAGTGCGGTCGCGTGATCGAGCGCCAGACAACCGACCAGGTTGCCGACAAGGTTCTGGCACAGGGACAGGGTCGCCGCGCGCTGGTGCTTGCGCCTGTGGTCCTCGGTCGCAAGGGCGAGTACACCAAGCTCTTCGAGGACCTGCGCCGCGAGGGCTTTAGCCGCGTGCGCATCGACGGCGAGGTGCGCGAGCTCGACGGCGAGGTCCGTCTTGAGAAGAAGCTCAAGCACACGGTCGAGGTCGTGGTGGATCGCATCGTGATTCGCGAGAACTCGCTCAACCGCATTGTTGAGGCCATCGAGCAGGCGACCAAGCTGGCTGCCGGCAAGGTTGGCGTCTACCTCCTGCCCGACCGTGACGACCCCGAGGCCATGCCCGGTGAGCTGTTGCAGTACTCGCTGGCCCTGGCCTGCCCCATCCACGGGCACTCGATTGATGACCTGCAGCCGCGCGACTTCTCGTTCAACGCTCCCTACGGCGCCTGCCCCGACTGCGACGGCCTAGGGTTCCGCAAGGTCGTGGACGCCGAGGCTCTGATCGACGACCCCTCGCTCTCCGTTGCCGAGGGCGTCTTTGGGTCGATCTTCGGGCACTCCAACTACTACCCGCAGATTCTCTCCGCCGTCTGCGCGCACCTTGGCGCTTCGGATCAGACGCCCTGGAAGGACCTGCCAAAGAAGGTGCAGAAGGCGCTTCTCGACGGTCTGGGCACCACCAAGATTCGCGTGGACTACCGCACCCGCGACGGCCGCAACACGCACTGGTTCACCACGTACTCCGGCGTGCGCAAGATTCTCTTCGACAAGTATCAGGAGACCACCTCGGAGACCATGAAGACGCACCTCGAGCGCTTCATCCACGAGGTGCCCTGCCCCACGTGCCACGGAGCGCGCCTGAAGCCCGAAATCCTGGCCGTTACGGTGGGCGACAAGAACATCAACGAGGTCTGCGACCTCTCATGCCGTGACTGCCTGGCCTTCTTCGAGGCGCTCGAGATCCCCGAGCGCCAGCAGGCAATCGCCGGTCCCATCGTGAAGGAGGTCAAGGCGCGCCTGCGTTTCATGGTGAACGTGGGCCTCGACTACCTCACGCTCAGCCGTGCTGCGGCGACGCTTTCTGGCGGAGAGGCGCAGCGCATCCGCCTTGCCACCCAGATTGGCGCCGGCCTTATGGGTGTGCTCTACATCCTGGACGAGCCGTCGATTGGCCTTCACCAGCGCGACAACGATCGCCTTATCGCAACCCTCAAGAGCCTGCGCGACATGGGCAACACGGTGATTGTGGTCGAGCACGACGAGGACACCATCCTCGCCGCGGACTACGTGATCGACATGGGTCCCGGCGCAGGCGAGCTGGGCGGACACGTGGTGGCTGCCGGAACGCCGCAGCAGATCGAGGCGAGCCCCGACTCCCTTACCGGCGCATATCTCACCGGGCGACGTCAGATTCGTCTGCCGGAGGAGCGTCGCAAGCCCGGACGCGGTGCAATCAAGATCACGGGTGCCAGTGCGAACAACCTCAAGAACGTAACCGCCAAGGTCGAGCTGGGCACGCTCACGGTGGTCACAGGCGTCTCGGGCTCGGGCAAGAGCTCGCTCGTCACCGACACGCTGGCGCCGGCGCTCACCAATGCGGTCCATCGCTCCAAGCGTCCCGTCGGCCCGTACAAGAAGCTCGAGGGCGTCGAGCTCGTCGACAAGGTCATCGACATCGACCAGAGTCCCATCGGCCGCACGCCGCGCTCCAACCCGGCCACCTACATCGGTCTCTGGGACGACCTGCGCGCCCTCTTCGCCTCCACGCCCGAGAGCCGTGCGCGCGGCTACAGCCCCGGTCGCTTCTCGTTCAACGTGCCTGGCGGCCGCTGCGAGGCGTGCAAGGGCGACGGCCAGATAAAGATCGAGATGAACTTCCTGCCTGACGTCTACGTGCCCTGCGAGGTCTGCCACGGTAAGCGCTACAACAGGGAGACGCTCGAGGTCACCTACCACGGCAAGTCAATCTCGGACGTGCTGGACATGACGGTGAACGAGGCCCTGGCCTTCTTCATCAACATCCCGCGCATTATGAACAAGCTGCAGACCCTGCACGATGTGGGGCTGGGCTACATCCATCTGGGTCAGAGTGCCACCACGCTCTCCGGCGGGGAGGCTCAGCGGGTGAAGCTGGCCAAGGAGCTCCACCGCCAGCAGACGGGCAAGACCTTTTACATCCTCGACGAGCCCACGACCGGCCTGCACTTCGAGGACGTCCGCCAGCTCATCGACGTCCTCGAGCGCCTGGTGGACGCCGGCAACACCGTCCTTGTCATCGAGCACAACCTCGACGTGATCAAGATGGCCGATCGCGTGCTCGACCTGGGTCCCGAGGGCGGCGACGGCGGCGGCACCATCGTGGCCTACGGCACGCCCGAGCAGGTCGCCAAGGTCCCCGGGAGCTATACCGGCCGCTACCTGGCCCGCATTCTTGAGCGCGACCGGGCGCGACTGGCCGCCGAGGAGGCGTAGGGCATGGCCAAGCGCGAGAAGTTCCAGAAGACCAACGCCATGCGCGAGCTCGAGCGGGCGGGCATCTCGTTCACCTACCGCGAGGTGGAGGAGGACGACCTCACGCGCGGGCTGGGGCTCCGCATGGCGCTCGATGCCGGCGTGGACCCAGCCTCCTCGTTCAAGACGTTGGTGACCGTGGCTCCTTCCGGCACGTACGTGGTGTGCTGCATCCCCGTGGGCGAGGAACTCGACTTCAAGAAGGCGGCCGCTGCGGCGGGCGAGAAGAGCCTCTCGATGCTTCCCACCAAGGAGCTCGAGGGCCTCACGGGCTACGTGCGCGGGGGCTGCTCGCCCGTTGGCATGAAGAAGCGCTTTCCCACGCTCATAGACGAGACGGCCCAGCTCTTCGACACGGTGGGCATCTCGGGCGGCAGGCGGGGGCTCTCGCTGCGCCTTGCGCCTGATGACCTCGTGTCGTTCTGCGACGCCACTTATGCTGACATCTGCCGAGAGGAGACCCGGTGAGCGATACCCAGGGCTGGAAGCCAAAGCACATGGCGCCGGCGCGCAAGAGGGGGGATGCGCAGGCTGCGCCAGCAAGTTCGGCCGAGTCCACCGAGAGCCAGGTTGGCCGCAACGCCGCCCTCATGAGCTTCCTCGTCATCGTGAGCCGCATCACGGGCTTCTTCCGCACTTGGGGTCAGAGCTTCGCGCTTGGGGCCGGCATGGTCGCCAGCTGCTACTCGGTGGCCAACAACCTGCCCAACCAGCTGTATGAGATCGTCGTGGGCGGCATGCTGGTCACGGCGTTCCTGCCGGTCTACATGTCGGTCAAGCAGCGCGATGGCGAGAAGGGCGCCAGTCGCTACACCTCGAACCTCGTCTCCATCGTCACCCTGCTCATGGGCGCCGTGGCAGTTCTCGGCTTCATCTTTGCCGCCCAGCTCGTGTGGACGCAGTCCTTCTCGGCAACAAGTGACTTCGACGCGGGCTTCGCCACCTACCTCTTTAGGTTCTTCGTGGTGGAGGTCGTGCTCTACTCGCTCTCCTCGATCTTCTCGGGCGTGCTCAACGCCGAGAGGGACTACTTCTGGAGCAGCGCCAGCTCGATCTTCAACAACTTTGTCATCACGGCGTCGTTCCTGCTCTACGCGGCGCTGGTGAACGTGAACCCCACGCTGGCAACCCTTATCCTGGCCATTGGCAACCCCGCCGGCGTGGCGGTGCAGGTCTTGGTCCAGATGCCGTCGCTGCGCAAGCACGGCATCCGCCTCACGTGGCACATCGACTGGCACGACCCGGCACTCAAGGACACGCTCTCCATTGGCATTCCGTCGCTGGTTGTCATGATCACGTCGTTCGTGACCACGTCGGTGCAGCAGAGCACGTCGCTTTCCGTCTCGGTCTCCGGCGCATCCGTCATCTACTACGCGCGTCTGTGGTACACGCTGCCCTACGCCATTCTCGCCGTCCCCATCACCACGGCCATGTTCACCGAGCTCTCCGACCGCTTTGCGCATGATGACATCGACGGCTTCAAGCGCGGCGTCACCTCCGGCATGAGCCAGATCCTCTTCTTCATGGTGCCGTTTGGCATGTACCTCATTGCCTTCTCCATGCCGCTGGCGTCGCTCGTTGCGGCTGGCAAGTTCACCGCCGACCAGCTCTCCATGACTGCTGCCTACATCTGCGGCCTTGCTTGCGCGTTGCCGTTCTACGGCATTGGCATGTACTTCCAGAAGGTGACCTCATCCATGCGTCAGATGCGCGTCTACGCGCTGGCAAACGTCGTGGGCGGTGCGGGGCAAGTGGCCGTGCTCCTGCTGCTTGACCCGGCGTGGTTTGGCGAGACGGGCTCCATGTTCGTGATCGCGCTGACGTCCTTTGTCTTCTTCCTACTGGTCGACATCGTGACCATCGTGAACCTGCGCTCCTCGCTGGGGCGCGTGGGCTTTGGCTCGGTGCTGAGGTCGTTCGTGAAGTCGGTGCTCTTTGGACTGGCGGGCGCTGCGGCGGGGCTTGCGATTCTCTGGGCGCTTACGGCTGTGCTTGGCAGCTGCGAGGGTCACACGTTTCTCGCGCTGCTGTACTGCGCGGTAGCTGGCATCCCCTCCGTGTTGGTTACCTATGGGCTTGCGGTGCTGCTCAAGGTACCCGAGGCACATTTCATCAAGTCTGTTCTCGCGCGCTTCACGCGCCGGCGCGGATGAGAGAATGGGACTGTCCCTTTGTCGCATCTTCGCTCCGGCGTCATTTCGGCGCCGGAAGGCGCTTCTCGTACGTGATTCCGTCAGGAACACCAGCTTCGGCGTCATTTCTTCTCCGGAGGGCGCGTCTCGTACGTAATCCCGTCGGGAACCCACCTTCCGGCGCCGTTTTCTCGCCTGAGGGCGCTTCTTGTACGTGATTCCGTCTGAAGTCCTCCTTCCGGCGCCGTTTTCTCGCCGGAAGGCGCGTTCCAGCAGCGGCGGCGCACGGAGCCTTCGCCCCGGCGTCATTTCGGCGCCGGAGGGCGCGTCTCGTACGGAATCCCGTCGGGAACCCACCTCCCGGCGTCATTTCGGCGCCGGAGGGCCCTTCTCGTACGTGATTCTGTCGGGAACCCCTGCTCCGGCGCCGTTTTCTCGCCGGAGGGCGCTTCTCGTACCTGATCCCAGTGCACGAAGAAGATGGTGCCGAGAAGTACTTCCCTCGCTGCCCGAGACTCTCATATGAATGGAGCGTTAACGCTTCGCACCCGAAGGCCCTCCGCGGCAGTTGTCACTTTAGTATGCTAAAGTGACAACGCACGAGACGAGACTCCACGCGAGAGGAGCCCCCGCGCACGAGAAGCGCGTGGCTCCCGTCGCGCACGCAGTAATTTCCGTCGCGTCAGAGCTGTTTGCTCTACGTATCAGAAGGGGAGAGGGGCAGGCGTGATAGCAGGCACACCAAGCGGGTTCCGTGACATCCTTCCTCAGGAGGCGCTCGCGCGCGAGCGCATCTCCGGCACCGTGCGCGAGGTCTTCTCGGCGCATGGGTACCTTCCGGTGGAGACGCCGCTCCTGGAGTCGCGTGACGCACTCGAGCGCGCGGGCCGTATCAAGGGCCTGCCGTTCCAGCTCTTCGACGTGGATGGCAGCCTTCTCACGCTGCGCCCGGACCTCACGCTGCCCATCGCGCGCATGATCTCCACGCGCGTGAGCCCAGACCGCCTGCCCATGCGCCTCCGCTACGAGGCACCCGTCGTGCGCGAGGAGTCCTCGCTCAAGGGCCAGCCGCGCCAGTTCACCCAGCTGGGCGTGGAGCTTGTGGGCGGTGACGGCGCCGCCGCCGAGCACGAGGTCGTGGACCTTCTCGCCGAGACGCTCAGCGCGCTCGACGTACCGGCGTGGCGTATCGTGTTGGGCTCGGTCACGCCGCTCAAGGCCCTGCTCGACACCTGCGCGCCCAGCGCGCGCTTCCGCGAGGAGGCGCTCGCCCTGGTGCATGACTCCGACTTTGTCTCGCTGGACGAGCTGGTCGAGAAGGCCGTTGCAGCAGGCGAGCTCGATGCAGCCGCTGCCCGAGCGATCAGGCGCATCCCGCGCCTGGTGGGCGGCTCCGAGGTGATCGCGGAACTGGACGAGCTTCTGGAGGCCGCCGGCGTCGAGAAGGGCGCTCGTGGGACTGCCGAGCTCGAGCGCCTTGTGGCCTCGCTCTCCGGGCTCTTCTCGGACGGCCGTGCGTCCTTCGACTTCTCGATCATCAACTCCTTCGACTACTACACGGGCATCATCTTCAAGGGTTACGCCGAGGGCATCGCGGCATCGCTTGCCTCTGGCGGCCGCTACGACGCGGTTCTCGCAAACCTGGGCCGAGAGAACACCGCTGCCTGCGGCTTTGCCCTCTCGCTCGAGCGCCTGCAGGAGATCTTGGGCGAGCCGGGCGAGTCCGGCGTGGTCACGCCAGGCGTTCGCCTTGCCGAGAGGCCCCTTCGCATCGCCGTCCCCAAGGGGTCGCTCCTCAAGGACGCCATTCGCGTGCTCGAGGCAGCGGGGCTTCCCGTTGAAGGCCTGCGCGAACCGGGTCGCCAGCTCACGGTGCGCGAGGGTGACGTCGAGTACGTGATCGTGCGCGCGCAGGACGCCCCGGCCTTCGTGGGCCATGGCGGCTGCGACTGCGGAATCTGCGGGCGGGACTCGCTCGTGGAGGCCAACATGGACGTGCTCCAGCTCGTCGACCTCGGCTTTGGCGGTTGCCGCTTTGTGGTGGCCGAGCCGCGTGCCAAGGCGGGCGTTGCCGAGAGAAACTACGCCTGGCGCGGCACCGTTCGCGTGGCCACCAAGTACCCGCGCATCACGCAGGCCTACTACGACTCCATTGGCCAGCAGGCGGACATCGTCACCCTGCACGGCAACATCGAGCTTGGCCCCATCGTGGGCATGACCGACCGCATCGTTGACATCACGGCCACGGGCACCACGCTCCGCGAGAACGACCTGGTGATCGTCGACGAGGTCATGGAGTGCACCGCCCGCTTCTTCGCGGGACCGGCAGCATACCGCTGTGACAAGAGGATTCGCGACCTGGCGGCTCGCCTCGCCGAGGTCACGAGAGGGGAGTAGCTTTGAGAAGGATCACGCTAGCCGCTGGTCAGGCACTCACGCAGGCAGATCTCAACCGCTCGGGGGCGCTTCCCCGCGAGGTGATGGAGAGCGCCGCCGCCATCGTGGACGACGTGCGCGAGCGGGGCGACGAGGCCGTGCGTGAGTACTGCCAGCGCTTCGACGGCGCCTGCCCGAGCGAGTTCCGCGTCCCGCAGGAGCTGGTAGACGCCGCCCCCGGCATGGTGGATGCCGAGTTCCTCTCGTCCCTGCGTCGCGCGTACCGCCAGATTCGCGAGTTCCACGAACGTCAGCGCGAGAACTCCTGGTTCGAGACGCGGCCCGACGGCACCATCCTGGGCGTGAAGGTGACGCCGCTCGACTCCGTGGCCATCTACGTGCCGGGCGGTCGCGCGCAGTACCCCTCGACGGTGCTCATGGACGCCGTCCCGGCAAAGGTTGCGGGCGTGCGCCGCGTGGTCATGGTGACGCCGCCACAGCACGACGGCACGCTCTCGGCATATACGTTGGCAGCAGCCTCGGTGGCGGGCGTCGACGAGGTCTATGCCGTGGGCGGCGCGCAGGCGATTGGCGCCGTGGCCTATGGCACCGAGTCCATCCCCCGCGTCGACAAGGTCGTGGGCCCCGGCAACGCCTACGTGGCGGCAGCCAAGCGCCACGTCTCCGGCGACGTGGGCAACGACATGATCGCCGGGCCCTCCGAGGTCTGCGTCCTGGCAGACGCGTCCGCCGACCCGGTCGTGGTGGCGGCTGACCTTATGGCCCAGGCCGAGCACGACCCAATGGCGTCCTGCTACCTTGTGACCTGCGATCCCTCGCTCCCGGACCGCGTCCTCGATGCCGTCGAGCGCCTGGTCTCGCAGAGCCCGCGCGAGAAGATCACGCGCGCCTCGCTGGACGACCGCGGGGTGGTGGTCGTGGCAGCGACGCTGGCAGACGCCGTCGAGGCAGTGAACGTGGTCGCGCCGGAGCACCTCGAGCTGCACTGCGAGGACGCTATGTCGCTTCTGGGCTCGGTGCGCAACGCTGGTGCCATCTTCGTGGGCGCCTGGAGCTCGGAGCCCCTGGGCGACTACGTTGCCGGCCCCGACCACACGCTTCCCACCGGCGGCACGGCGCGCTTCTCCAACCCCTTGGGCGTCTACGACTTCCAGAAGCACTCGAGCGTCATCTCGTACACGCCGGAGGGCCTTCTCGCCGACGCCCCGGCCGTCCAGGCTATGGCCCAGGCCGAAGGGCTTTGGGCGCACGCGCTCTCTGCGGGGCTGCGCGTGAAGCTTGCCGAGCAGGGCGAGAAGAGCTTCTCGGACACACTTGCCGCTTGCGAGGACGCCACCCACACCGCGTGGCCGCAGCAGCTTGACGAGCCGGGCGTGCCCAAGCTCCCCGGGTACGAGGGGTAGGGGAGAGATGGCAGGCATCACACCAGAGGTTCGCGCCCTCATGCGGCCGTCCGCGGCGGCGCTCGAGCCCTATGACCCGGCCTTCTCGCCTGTTGACGTGGTTCTCTCGGCTAACGAGAACAACTACGGCGTCCCGCCCGAGGTGGCGCCAGCCCTGGCAGAGGCAGTGACCAGCGCCGCGTGGAACCGCTATCCCGTGCCCCTTGGCGGGGAGCTGCGCGAGAAGCTCGCCGCATGGCATGGCGTGGCACCCGAGCAGGTCATTGTTGGCAATGGCGGCGACGAGCTCCTCTTCAACTTCTTCCTTGCGTTTGGCGGGGCGGGACACGCCCTCGTGAGCTGCCCGCCTACTTTCTCGGTCTACGGGCTCTATGCCTCCATGGTCGAGACACCCGTGGTCGAGGTGCCCCGCGAGAAGGACTTTGCCCCCAACGTGGACGCGTTGGTCGAGGCCGCACGCTCGGCGACGCTCGTGGTGGTGACGTCGCCCAACAACCCCACGGGCGACCTCTTCCCGCGTGAGGGCGTGCGCAGGCTCTGCGAGGCGTGCCCCGGCATCGTGCTCGTGGACGAGGCGTACATCGAGTTCGCCGACCCCGGCTCCTCCGTCGAGGACATGCTCGACGAGTACGAGAACCTTGCCGTGCTGCACACCTTCTCCAAGGCGTTCGCGCTTGCAGGTGCCCGCGTGGGCTACGTGCTGGCAGGTCCCGCGGTGGCGGCGGCGCTCGCCGCCGTGCGGCAGCCCTACTCGGTGAGCGTGCTTGACCAGTCTGCGGCGCTCGTCGCCGTCACGCATCGCGACGCGTTCCAGCCGGCCATCCAGGCCATCCGCCAGGACCGCAGCCGCCTTTCCGGCATGCTCGGCGACCTTGCTCTGCTTGGGGTGCGCGTGTGGCCCAGCCAGGCAAACTTCCTCTGCGTCCGCGTGCCGCACGCCCACGACGTGTGGCGCCGCCTGCGCGACGAGCGCTCGATACTGGTGAGGGACTTCTCGTCCACGCCGGGTCTCGAGGACTGTCTGCGCATCACCGTGGGCAAGCCCGAGGAGAACGACCTCGTGGTTGCGGCCCTCAAGTCCATCCTTAAGGGGGAATGACCATGGCACGCGTGGCAAGCGTCTCTCGGCAGACCGCCGAGACATCGATCGAGGTCACGGTGAACCTCGACGGCACCGGAACCTCGGACATCTCGACGGGCGTGGGGTTCTTCGACCACATGCTCACCGCGCTCTCGCGCCACTCGCTCGTGGACCTCACGGTGCACGTGAAGGGGGACACCTGGGTGGACGACCACCATACCGTCGAGGACACGGGCATCGTGCTCGGGCAGGCGCTGCGCCAGGCGCTTGGCGACAAGCGCGGCATCCGTCGCTTTGGCGACGCGCTGGTCCCGCTCGACGAGGCACTGGTCATGGCTGCCGTCGACATCTCGGGGCGTGGGGAGCTCTTTTGGGACGTGCCTATTGGGCCCCAGAAGGTGGGCACCTTCGACACCGAGCTTGGCCACGAGTTCTTCTGCGGCCTGGCGCGCGACGCCGGCATGACCGTTCACCTGCGCGAGATTGCCGGCGAGAACGCGCACCACATCCTCGAGGCCACGTTCAAGTCGTTCGCCCGCGCGCTCAGGGCTGCCGTCGAGCCGGACCCGCGCGTGGAGGGCATCCCGTCCACGAAGGGAGCGCTCTGATGGCATCTGCCAAGATCGTCGTCATCGACTACCACAAGGGAAACCTCCTCTCTGTGCAGCACGGCCTTGCTTCCGTGGGCGGGGAGGCGATTGTCTCCGACGCGCCCGGAGACATTTCGTCGGCTTCTGGCCTGGTGCTTCCCGGCGTGGGGAGCTTCGAGAGCGCCATGGGGTACGTGAACGAGTCGGGCCAGGGCGAGGCCATCCTTGACGCGCTGGGCCGTGGCGTTCCCTTCCTGGGTATCTGCCTGGGGCTTCAGCTTCTCTTCTCGCGTGGCGAGGAGCGCTCCGGCGAGAGGGGCCTCCCGCACGAGAACGAGGAGCCCGTCTCCGCCGGAACGCCCGGTGATGACCGCTGGGTGGCTGGCCTGGGGTTCTTCTCGGGATCGGTCACGCGCCTGCGCTCTGGCCGGCTCAAGGTGCCGCACGTGGGATGGGACCAGGTCTATCCAACCGAGGTCGGCGAGAGGACCCGCCTCCTGCGTGGCGTGCCCTCCGGTGCCAACTTCTACTTCACGCACTCCTACGCGCTTTCCGATGACGTTGATCCCACGCTGGTGGCTGCCCGCACGCATTACGCGCGGAGCTTTGGCTCTGCCGTTGCCCAAGGCCCCGTCTTTGGCGTTCAGTTCCATCCCGAGAAGTCCTCGGCAACTGGTCTCGTGGTGCTCTCCAACTTCGTGGACATCGTGAGGGCGGGAGGCGTGCGATGATCCTCTTTCCCGCGATCGACCTGGTGGGAGGCAAGGTGGTGCGCCTTGCGAACGGGGACCGCTCCCGCATGGACGTCTATTCGGACGACCCCTCCTCTGTGGCGCGTGACTTTCTCGCACGGGGAGCTAGCTGGGTCCACGTGGTGGACCTCTCCAGCGCCCTCGGCGAGGACGAGGCCGCACGCGAGGCAAACGCCCAGGCGATACGAGCCATCTGCCAGGTGGAGGGGCTTTCGGTCGACGCCGGGGGCGGCGTGCGTTCGATTGATGCCATGCGTCGCCTTGCCGACCTTGGGGTTCGCCGCATAGCCATAGGCACGGCGCTCGTACGTGACCCTGCATTTGCGCGTCAGGCGGCTGCCGAGTTTGGTGACATGGCGGTGGCGGACGTCGCCGCGAAGGACGGCATGGTCAAGGTGAACGGCTGGCGAGAGGGTGGTTCGCTTATGGCAGACGAACTCGTCTCCAGCCTTTCCGAGATGGGCTTTCGTCACCTGGTCTTCACCGACATCGCGCGCGACGGCATGCAGACGGGCGTCGATCCCGCTGCCTACCGCCACATTGCCAAGGTCGCGGGCTTCCCGGTGGTGGCTTCGGGTGGCATTGCCAGCACGGCGGACATCCGGGCGCTTGCGGCGCTGGGACCCGAGGTGGTGGAGGGCTGCATAACGGGGCGCGCGTTGTACGAGGGCGCGCTTTCGCTCGAGGACGCTCTCGCTGCGTGCGGGTAGGCGGTGGGGTCTGCCGGCCCTCCTGCCTGGCTCAGCGTCGCCCTCGCACAACGCCGCTGCTTCTGGTTCTGTTTTTGTTGAAGGTCAGGCCCTGGTCCTAGGCTCCATCAGAGGTTGACCCTCTTTACGTGCTAGTTTCGACTGCTGGTCGCCGTGCTTGTCGCGGCGCGAGTCGCGAAGCGAGCGAGCCGTCCCAAAGGGCGGCGAGCGCCGAGCGCCGCGACAAGCACGGCGACCCTACAGAAGGGAGTAACCATGCTCACCAAGAGGGTCATCCCCTGCCTGGACGTCAAGGACGGCCGCGTCGTTAAGGGCGTGAACTTCGTCGACCTCCGCGACGCCGGAGACCCCGTGGAGCTTGCGGCCAAGTACGACCGCGAGGGTGCCGACGAGGTCGTCTTTCTCGACATCACCGCCACCTCGGACGACCGCTCGACCACGATCGACCTGGCCTCGCGCGCCGCAAGCCAGCTGCACATCCCCTATACCGTGGGTGGCGGCTTCCGTGACGTGGAGGGATGCCGCGTGATGGTCTCGGCTGGTGCCGACAAGGTCTCCATCAACTCGGCGGCCGTGCGCGACCCCACGCTCATCACGCGGGCGGCGACCGCCTTCGGGAGCCAGGCCGTGGTCGTTGCCATCGACGCCAAGCAGGTGGGACCGGGCGACAAGTGGGAGGTCTACCTTGCCGGCGGACGCATCCCCACGGGCATCGACGCGGTCCAGTGGGCCGAGGAGGCGGCGCGTCGCGGCGCGGGCGAGATCCTCCTCACGAGCATGGACCGCGACGGCACAAAGGACGGCTTCGACATCCCGCTCACCCGTGCCGTTTCGCGTGCCGTGAGCATCCCCGTGATCGCCTCCGGCGGCGTGGGCACGCTCGAGCACTTCGCCGAGGGCATCATCGAGGGCGAGGCCGACGCCGTTCTCGCCGCGAGCGTCTTCCACTTTGGCACGTACACGGTGCGCCAGGTCAAGGAGTACATGACAAGCCAGGGCATTCCCGTGAGGCTCGACTTCTAGTTTTCTCGCGCCACTCGCATCAGAGAAGGAGCGGCAACCATGCCAGATGCATCGAACGTCTCGCCCGCCTATGCCGGCGAGCCAACCCAGCCCTGCGACGGCTTTCCGGACTGCGTGACCTTTGACGCCCACGGCCTCGTCCCCGTGGTGGTCCAGCAGGAGGGCACGGGCGAGGTCCTCATGGTCGCCTGGGCAAACCGCGAGGCCCTTGGCCTCACCGTGAAGACGCGCACGAGCTGGTTTTGGTCGCGCTCGCGCAAGGAGCTGTGGAACAAGGGTGCCACCAGCGGCAATATGCAGCAGGTGCGACGCGTGCTCGTGGACTGCGACGCAGACACCCTCGTCTACGTGGTTGACTCTCCCGGCCCCGCCTGCCACACGGGACACAGGAGCTGCTTCTTCCGCGAGGTGCCCCTCTCGTGAGCAAGTCGGCAAGCGCTACGTTGCCTGCACATTCCGCGGATGCCCTTGCCGTACACTTGATGGGTTGCTCGAAAAGACCAAAGGAGAAGAGATGGGCGTCAGAACCGCAAACGTGAAGGATGGCAACATAGGGGAGACCCTGGAGGGGCTCGCCGCCGTCATCCACGAGCGCGCCACGTCGGCGTCCCCGGAGAAGTCCTATACCGCGCGGCTCCTCCAGCCCGAGAAGGGGGACAAGCTCCTCTCCAAGCTCGCCGAGGAGTCGTCCGAGATCATCATGGCCTGCAAGGACGATGACCACGACCACATTCGCTACGAGATGGGCGACCTTCTCTACCACATGCTTGTGGTTGCCGAGAAGTACGGAATTACGCTCGACGAGCTGGCGGGCGAGCTTGACGCTCGCCGCAAGTAGGAAGAACCGGGGGAACGCAAGCCATGGCGCAGAGGCCAGAGAACATCGACAGAGACGAGCTGTCCCAGAAGATCCAGCCGGTCATCCTGGGGGCGGACTACTCGTGCTACGCGTATGTCCGCGCCTTCTGGGAGGCCTATCACGTCCGCTCGATCATCTATGCGGGCTCGGACATCAAGTCCATCTCGCGCACCAAGTTCGCGGACTACCGCGTCGAGGAGGGCGTGGACTCCGAGGATGTCCTCATCCCGCTGCTCAAGCGCGTTGGCGACCAGCTCTGCGTGGAGGGGAAGGTGCCGTTTCTCGTCACCTGCGGAGACTTCTATGCGCGCATTGTCTCCAAGCACAAGCCGGAGCTCGAGCGCTGGTACTACACCCCGGTCGTGGACTTTGACGTCCTCGACTTCGTCACCCAGAAGCAGAACTTCTACGAGGTGTGCGAAGAGGTGGGGATGTCCTACCCCAAGACGCGCTTTCTGGACTGCTCGCTCAAGGGTGCCACGCCAAACGACGAGGGCTTCACCTACCCCCTGGTGGCAAAGCCGTCGAACTCTGCCCACTACCACTACGCGGAGTTCGAGGGGAAGAAGAAGGTCTTCGTGATCAAGAGCAGGGAGGAGCTGTGCCGGGTCTACTCGGCGCTGCAGGGCTCCTGCTACGACGACTCCCTCATCGTCCAGGAGTTTGTCCCTGGCGGAGACTCCCACATGTACGCGCTCTACTGCTACGTCGACAAGGACTCCAACCCCGTCTTCACCGTCTGCTGCCACGTTGGTCTTGAGGACCACCATCCCAGCGCCATCGGCAACGCGGTGGCCATCGTTCCGGAGCCAAACGAGGAGATGACCGCCTCTGCCGCGCGCTTCCTCAAGAAGGTGGGCTACCACGGCATGTGCTGCTTCGACGCCAAGTACGACGCACGCGACGGCAGCTATCGCTTCCTCGAGGTGAACGCCCGCCCCGGCCGCAGCTCCTGGCTCGTGCTCCTCTCGGGCATCAACTTCGCCAGAATCCAGGTTGAGGACGTGGTTCTCGGCATCGACCCCATGCCGGTGGAGCCCAAGGGCGGCTGGGCCTACGTGGGCGTCCCCAAGGCCGTGATCGAGCGCTGCATGCCCAACGTGCCCGTGAAGGAGCGCGTGCTTGCGGCCTACGACAATGGCACCGCGAGCTTTGCGCTCGACTGGCCGGGCGACTCTCTCGCCCAGCGCTTCTGGGCGAAGGTCAACTTCGAGCACCAGGTCTCAAAGTTCAAGCGCTACCTCCCCGAGCCGGAGCAGCCGTGACGGCCGGGCGTTCAAGCGCCGGAAGGCACCATAGGCCATGACGATTCGCGACCCAGGGGCACGCCCCGACTTCGATGATGCCCGCTCCCTGGAGGAGAGCCTGCCCGAGCTGCGCCGCCAGGTGGACGACGCCCCCACGGACCCGGGCTGCTACCTCTGGAAGGACGCGCGCGGGCAGGTCGTCTACGTGGGCAAGGCGAAGAACCTCCGGTCCCGCCTGCGTCAGTACGTGACGCTCCAGGACGATCGTGACAAGATTCCCCTTATGATGCAGGTCGTGAGGTCGTTCGACTACGTCGTGGTGGGCTCCGAGCACGAGGCCCTCGTGCTCGAGCGCAACCTCATAGCCCAGTACCACCCGTACTTCAACGTGGACTTCAAGGACGACAAGAGCTACCCCTACATCGCCATCACCGAGTCGGACGTGTTCCCCGCCATCAAGTACACCCGCGAGCACCACCGCAAGGGCACGCGCTACTTTGGCCCCTACACCGACGCACACGCCGCGCGCGACACCATCGACACGCTGCGCAAGGTCGTGCCCATCTGCACGGCCACGTGCGCCGAGTGGAAGCGCTGCCGCCGCGAGCTTGAGCGCCGCCCCGGCGAGGCGGCCGTTGCCAACCTGGCGCTTGCGCGCACGGGGCGCCCCTGCTTCGACTACCACATGGGCAAGGGCCCGGGCGTCTGCGTGGGCGCCATCGACACCGTCGAGTACGCCAAGCACGTGCGCCAGGTCGAGGACTTTCTCGCCGGGCGTCGCTCGCACGTGGTCTCGGCCGTGGAGGAGCAGATGCGCGAGGCGGCGGCCGACCTCGACTTCGAGCGCGCGGGGCGCCTCAAGGCACGCCTCGAGAGCCTGAACGCGCTCGACGACCGCCAGCAGGTCATGTTCTCCTCTGACGTCTCACTCGACCTCATAGGCTTCTACCGCGAGGAGACCATCAGCGCTGCCTGCGTCTTCGTGGTGCGCGAGGGTCGCACGGTGCGCACGGTCGAGTTCATCCTCGACAAGGGCGCCGACGTGGGGGAGGTCGAGCTTCAGGGCGGCTTCCTCAAGCGCTACTACGACGAGACGGCAGATATTCCCTCCGAGGTTGACGTGGACGTCGACCTTCCGGACGCCGAGCTCCTCTCGGAGTGGCTCGCCGAGAAGCGCGGGCGCGCCTGCCACATCCACCACCCGCAGCGCGGCGAGAAGCGCCACCTCCTGGACATGGCGGCGGCCAACGCCCGCCACGCGCTCATGCGCTACATGGTGCGCACGGGCTACGCCGATGACCGCACCAACCAGGCGCTGCTCCAGCTCGAGAGCGCGCTCGCCCTCGACGCGCCGCCCATGCGCATCGAGTGCTTCGACATCTCGACGCTCCACGGCCACTTCACGGTCGCCTCGATGGTCGTCTTCACCAACGGACGGCCGGACAAGTCCCAGTACCGCCGCTTCAAGATCCAGACGCCGCTCACTGAGGCGAACGACTTCGTGAGCATGTCAGAGGTTCTCGCCCGCCGCTATGCCCCCGAGCGCATGGCCGACGAGCGCTTTGGCTCGCGCCCCGACCTCCTTGTGGTCGATGGCGGCAAGCCCCAGCTCACGGCTGCCATGGAGCAGCTCTCCTCGCTGGGACTCAACATCCCGGTGTGCGGCCTTGCCAAGTCCGACGAGGAGGTCTTCGTCCCCTGGGACGAGACGCCCGTGGTGCTTCCCTCGGGCTCTGCCTCGCTCTACCTCATCAAGCAGGTGCGCGACGAGTCCCACCGCTTTGCCATCACCTTCCACCGCGAGCTGCGCGACAAGGCCATGACCGTCTCGGTGCTCGATGACGTGCCCGGCGTGGGCCCCAAGCGCAAGCGTGCCATCATGCGCCGCTTTGGCTCGCTCAAGCGCCTGCGCGCCGCGAGCGTGGAGGAGATAGCGCAGGTACCGGGCGTGCCGGCGGAGGTGGCGCAGGCAGTCTACGACGCCCTTCGTGCCTGGGGCGAGGAGGCGCAGACGGTGGCGGAGAAGGCCCGTTAGTCGGGGACCGCAAACATTCCGGAGATGTAGCTAAAGTCTCCGTCGATGTGGCTCACGGTGGAGCGGCCAAGCGGAGACAGATTGTCTGTCAGGTCAAACGAGAGGAGCTCGCGATCGGCGCCCACAACGTAGAGCGTGTCGCCAGAGATGCAGCTCTGCATGGCGGTGCAGGTAAGGTTGTGCTCTTCCGAGAGCGGTTCCCACGTTGCGGGGTCGTAGAGCGCGGCTGTGGTCGGGCTCTCGCTATGAATGTCTCCAAAGAGGAGGAGCACGTAGCCATTCCAGGGGAGGGCATCAAGCACGGCCGTATCGAATTCCTTCGATTCGAGCACGCCCGTGTCGGTGTGGTAGATGCCGAGCTGCGTCGATGGGACTTGCCCCGAGGTATCTTCCCAATTCGCAAAGAAGAGCAGGTCGCCTGCGGCAACGGGCCGATAACGACCGGATCCAAGCTTAGTCGTGGTTACGGTGTCCATCAGATTGAGGTCTCGGCCGTAGATGCTGATCCACGATGTGGACTCGTCTTGCGCATCAGGCGAGAGGGGACTTCCCGTTGAGAAGGCATACAGCTTCCCGCCGTAAAGGCAGAGGGATTCGATGTAGGTGTCCGTCTCCTCAATGTCAGTAACATCGCCCGTTTGCCGGTCAATGCGGCATATGTGCGAGACGTTGTTGAGGTTGCTGCAGGTAAAGATATAGTCATCGTCTGCGCAGACTCCATAGAGGTTTATCTGATCGACGCCGTAGCGGGTCACGGAAAGGTCATCCAGGTCCACGCCGAGCACCGTCTTCTCGTCGCGCTTGGTTGTGTAGCCTTGAGGGATAACATAAAGCGTGCCGTCATAGACGGGGGAGAGGTTCCAGTCACATCCGAGCGTGGCATAGTCAAGCGGCAGATCGCCGAGTTCGTTGAGCTCGCTGTCATAGAGAATGATTCGGCTACGCGCCTGGAACTGCCGTGTCTCAATCACGCCGAAGGATGCCTGTTCCGTGGGGGCAGGGGAGACGTTTCTTCTGGCAAGCCAGACGATGAAGAACGCCGTGGCAGTGCATGCGAGAAATGCAACCAGCAGTGCGGCACGCTTTTTCATCTGCGCCTCCAGATGCGATAAGGGGGTGCACACCTTTGAATCAGAGGTGGGGTGCACCCGCGGTGTTCTTGGGCTCCGAGCGTGCGTCCGACGAGCAAGGCGGCGCAGGTGAGGCTGAGCGTGAGTAGTGGTTGGCGGGGAGGTAGCGCTGCAATCAATCCCGACCAGATGCACCAGATGGGCTTACCTCTTCGCGCAAGGATGGCATACGCTCTCATCATGTCTCCCTCATGGCTTGATGCTGAGAATAGGACAAAGCCTGCTCTACTGAGGCTGCGCTCCGGTAGGTGGTGGGCGAGAGCCCGATGAGACAGCGTGGGATATCACTCGGGTTCGCTGTGCCTGATGTGAGTATGCAAAAGCGTCCAGCTCCGAATCTCGCGAGCCAGTTGCTCTCAGCATCGGCTAGCCTTGTCTCTAGTCCAAAATGGCGCGACCATGGTGGCCGCGCGGAGAGGAGCATCAATGGCTGTCAATCCGCTCGTCCAGTCCCTCAAGGGCAAGCTCATCGTTAGCGTCCAGGCGTATCCCGGAGAACCCATGCGCCACCCCGAGACCATGGCCCAGATCGCCCGCGCCTGCGAGCTGGGTGGTGCCGCAGCCATCCGCTGCCAGGGCCTCTCGGACATCGCCGCCATCAAGGGCCGCGTCGAGGTTCCCGTCATCGGCCTCTGGAAGGAGGGCCACGACGGCGTCTACATCACGCCCACGCTGCGCCATGCCGTTGCCTGCGTGAACGCCGGCGCCGACGTGGTGGCCATCGACGCCACCGACCGTCCGCGCCCCGACGGCCGCACCTTCGAGGAGACCGTCCGCGACCTGCGCGCCCAGTGCGAGACCATCGTCATGGCCGACTGCATGACCATCGAGGACATCCGCCGCGGCGTCGCCTGCGGCTGCGACATCGTGTCCACCACGCTCTCGCACAACAAGGCCGCCATCGACACCACGCTGGACGACGGCCCCGACATCGCCCTTCTCGCCGAGGCCGCCAAGGAGTTCCCCGGCTTTCCCGTGATCTGCGAGGGCCATGTCCATACGCCGGCGGACGCGCGCGCGGCCATCGACGCGGGCGCGTGGGCCGTGGTCTCGGGCACCGCCATCACGCATCCTACGAGCATTACCAGCTGGTTCAAGGCCGCAATCGAGGCGTAGTCCAAGGGCCTTCGAAGTCCTGACCGTCCCTAGGAAGTACCAACTGCCCCCAGAGAGAGGAATCGTATGGCTGAGAACAACTGCTCCGAGCAGACTGCCCCGCTCGACGCGGCCGCTGCTGCAAAGGCGGCGTTTGGCGAGGTCGCCGGCGAGCCCTTCCCCAAGGACATCTACGCGGCACCCCAGCTCACCTGGGCTGTCATCGGCTGCGGCGTGATTGCCAACCAGATGGCCACATCGCTTGCCCTCTCTGGCCGCCACCTGCGCGGCGTCGCCAACCGCACGCGCGAGAAGGCCGAGGCCTTTGCAGAGCGCTACGGCGTGGAGCGCGTGTACGACTCCGTCGAGGAGCTCTACCAGGACCCCAGTGTGGATGCCATCTACATTACTACGCCGCACAACACGCACATCCGCTACCTGCGCGGCGCGCTCGCGGCGGGCAAGCATGTCCTCTGCGAGAAGTCCATCACGCTCAACTCCGAGGAACTCGACGAGGCCCGTGCGCTTGCACGCGAGAACAACGTGGTGCTCATGGATGCCACGACCATCCTCCACATGCCGCTCTACCAGGAGCTTCTCCGCCGCGCCAACGCGGGCGAGTTTGGCACCATGAACCTGGCGCAGCTCAACTTTGGCAGCTACAAGGAGTACGGCGACCTCACCAACCGCTTCTACAACCCCAAGCTCGCGGGCGGCGCGATGCTCGACATCGGCGTTTATGCGCTCTCGCTCATGAGGTTCTTCATGGCAAGCCAGCCCACGGAGGTCGTCTCTCTCGCCAACCTGGCTTCGACGGGCGTGGACCAGACCTCGGGCATCGTGTGCCGCAACAAGGAAGGGCAGATGGGCGTCCTTTCGCTCACGCTCCACTCCAAGCAGCCCAAGCGCGCGGTCCTGAGCTTTGACCGCTGCTACGTTGAGGTCATGGACTACCCCCGCGCCGATGTCGCGACCATCGTGTGGACGGAGGACGGGCGCCGCGAGGAGGTGCGCGCGGGTCGCTCGGGCTATGCGCTCTGCTACGAGATTGCCGACCTCGAGCGTGCGGTTGCGGGCGACGCCTGTGCGGCGGGTCTTATCGACTATGCCGCCGATGTCATGCAGGTCATGACGCGCCTACGCCGCGAGTGGGGCGTCGTCTATCCCGAGGAGCGCGCGTAGGGGAGTGAGAAGCGCCGGTCCTTCTCGCCTCCTTGCCCCTTCTCGCACGTGTCTGCGGAAATGAGCCCTCCGGCGAGAAAATGACGCCAGAGCGAAGGTTCCCATCACCCGCACCTGCGGAATGCACCCTCCGGCGAGAAAATGACGCCAGAGCGAGGGTCTCGTACAGAATTCCGTCTGAACCTCACCCTCCGGCGAGAATTTCTCGCCGGAGGGGCTCGTTCGTACGAAGTAGCTGCGATAACGCCCCCTCCGGCGTCAATTCTTCGCCGGAGGGGGCTTTTCGTCCCCGACCCCTGCGCAAATGGGCCTTCCGGTGCCCCCTCCCCGAGGGCCCCCGAGAAAACGCACCTTCCAGAGCCTCGTTCCTCAGAGTTCATTGCGCATTCTTCTCGTCACAAGCACGTTTGCCAAGTTGATGGTCGCCACACCCCAACGGCTCGGCAACAACACCTGTGGTCCCATGGGCCTTGTTACCGAGCCGTCGCGACGCCCGAGCGTTTTCCCAGATAGCAACGGCGGCCCCTCAATGCGCCGGTAACAACGACAATGATGCGGTGCGTGTTGTTACCGGCCCGTGGCTGCCCGTCAGGCCTCACCTGCGGAAACAATAGGGGGTCAAGACGGGCCGGTAACAACGAGTCAGTGCGCAAGGCGGGAGCAGAGGTGCGCAAGGCGGAGGCAGAGTGGGGAGCAAGGCGGGGACAGAGGTGCGCAAGGCGGGGGCGCCCGCGTAGGCGAGAATCCCGGATCCAGAAGTATGCGCGCTGAGGCCAACGCACCGGCCGGGCGCCAACCCCTATACTTGAAGCCGATGTGTGCCGACCAGTGCGGAGGAGGGACCAATGGCAGACGAGAAGACCGGACAAACCCTGCGTGACGCGGAGAACCGCGACCGCGTCCCTGACATCGTGATTATCACGGGCATGTCCGGCTCGGGCCGCACGCAAGCCCTCCACTGCTTCGAGGACATGGGCTACTTCTGCATCGACAACCTCCCGCCGCGCCTGGTCCCGCAGCTCGCGGACCTCGTGGGCATCAACTCTGGCGTGGGCCGACACCTGGCCGTCACCTGCGACCTGCGCAGCCAGGGCCTCTTTGACGAACTCACGGACACCATCCGCCAACTCGGGGAGCACGAGCTCTCGTGCAAGCTCCTCTTCCTGGACGCCTCCGACGAGGTCCTCATGCGCCGTTACAACGAGAACCGCCGCCGCCATCCGCTCGCGGTTCCCGGCGAGACCGTCGAGCACGCCATCAAGCGCGAGCGCCGCCAGCTCAAGGACGCCCGCTCGATGGCCGACCTCGTCATCGACACCAGTCGTCTGCGCACATCTGCCTTAAGGACGCGGCTCAACACGGCGTTCTCGGAGCTCACCGAGCAGCAGCTCCTGGACGTGAACGTCTTCTCGTTCGGCTTCAAGCACGGCATGCCCTCCGAGGCGGACCTCATGATCGACGTGCGCTTCCTGCCCAACCCCTTCTACGATCCAGAGATGCGCCATCTCACGGGCAATGACGAGAAGGTCGCCCGCTACGTCATGGACAACAAGATCACGCGCGACTTCATGGACGCCTGGCTGCGCCTTCTCGACGTGGCCATGCCCGGCTACGTCGCCGAGGGCAAGGCGCGGCTGTCCATCGCCGTGGGGTGCACGGGCGGGCAGCACAGAAGCGTCGCCATCGCCAACGCCACTGCTGCCCACCTCAAGGCCCAGGGCTACCGCGTGAACCTCTTCCACTGCGACCTGCCCGAGGCGCCAACAGCGCCAGACCAGGGTGCCCCGACGGGCGAGGGGCAGTAAATGTCCTTTACTGCCCAGGTAAAAGACGAGCTCTCGCGCATCGAGCCAACCACGCGCATGGCAGAGCTCGCGCAGCTCTCCGCCCTCGTGCGCGTCTGCGGGACCATGAGCTTCCACGGCTCGGGGCGCTACTCGATCCGCATCGCCACCGAGACCGGTGCCGTTGCCCGCACCGTCATCAAGCTCACGCACCGCGTGTTCGACCTTGAGACCTCACTTACCGTGCGCCGTTCGGTCCTTCATAAGACGAGAAACTACCTCATCGAGATGCCCGAGCAGGAGCGCCTGGCAGGAGACCTTACGAGCCTTGGCATACTCGTTCCCGGCCACGGGATAGCGCTCGGCGTGCCCGAGGGGCTCCTTAAGACGAGAGAAGCACGTGCCGCCTTTGTCCGTGGCGCGTTCATGGCGGGCGGCTTCATCGCCGACCCGCGCGGGGACTTCCACCTCGAGATCGCGGTGACGGGGGAGGAGTTCGCCCACGGCCTCGCCGAGGTCATCTCCACCCTCGGCATCTCCGCGCGCATCAACCGGCGTCGCGGTGCCTACGCCCTCTACCTCAAGAGCTTCGACGACGTCCTGAGCCTCCTCAGTGTGATGGGGGCAAGCCGCATGGCGCGTGTGGTCGAGGTGGCGCGTGCGAGAAAGTCGGTCAAGAACGACGTCAACCGCCGCGTCAACGCCGAGGTCGCCAACCAGGCGCGCTCCTCTTCGGCGGCGGCAGCGCAGCTCGACCTCATCGACCGCGCAGACGATCTCGTGGGTCTCTCGCGCCTCCCGCCGGCCGTTCGCGAGTTCTGCGTCGCCCGTCGGGAGCACCCGGAGCTCTCGCTTGCGGCGCTGGGCGAAACGTTCGACCCACCGGCCTCGAAATCAGCAATGTATCACCGCCTGCTCAGGCTGGAGCAGATCGTGAACGGCGAGGACGATGGGAAACCTGAGAACGTTTCCACATCAGGAAATCGTTGATTTTACTAATAAACATGCAGGTAGATTGCATCGCATACTATACTTCGCGCAAATTTGCCCCCACAATTTTGCCAGCGTTGCGGATTAGTCGTTTTAGATTGGCAAACGTGCGGTAGAATGTACCTAGCAATGACGTTTCGGCGTTGTTACATGGTCAGTCGGGGGGAGGCCCCGTCGGCCACTCGAAAGGAGAAAGCATGGCAGTTAAGGTTGCAATCAACGGCTTCGGTCGCATCGGTCGCCTGGCATTCCGCCAGATGTTCGGTCACGAGGGCTCCGAGATCGTCGCCATCAACGATCTTACGTCTCCCGAGATGCTCGCCTACCTGCTGAAGTACGACTCCACGCAGGGCAACTACTCCCGCGATCACGAGATCTCCGCTGGTGAGGACTCCATCACCGTCGACGGCAAGACCATCAAGATCTACAAGGAGGCAGACGCCAACAACCTGCCTTGGGGCGAGCTTGGTGTTGACGTCGTCCTCGAGTGCACCGGCTTCTACACCTCCAAGGCCAAGTCCCAGGCCCACCTCAACGCTGGTGCCAAGAAGGTCGTCATCTCCGCTCCCGCGGGCTCCGACCTCAAGACCATCGTCTACAACGTCAACCACGAGACCCTGACCGCCGAGGATGACATCATCTCCGCCGCCTCCTGCACCACCAACTGCCTCGCTCCCATGGCCAAGGGCCTGAACGACTTCGCCCCCATCGTCTCTGGCATCATGACGACCATCCACGCCTACACCGGCGACCAGATGATCCTCGACGGCCCGCAGCGCAAGGGCAACTTCCGTCGTAGCCGCGCTGGCGCGGAGAACATCGTCCCCAACAGCACCGGTGCCGCCAAGGCCATCGGCCTCGTGCTCCCCGAGCTCAACGGCAAGCTCATCGGCGCAGCTCAGCGCGTTCCCACGCCCACCGGCTCCCTCACCAACCTCTACGCCGTCGTTGACAAGGAGGTCACCGTCGAGGAGGTCAACGCCGCGATGAAGGCCTTCTCCGAGAAGATCCCCGAGACCTTCGGCTACAACGAGGACCAGATTGTTTCTCGCGACATCGTTGGCATGACCTACGGCTCGCTCTTCGACGCCACCCAGACCATGGTCAACCCGCTCGGCAACGGCCAGAGCCTCGTCCAGGTCACCTCTTGGTACGACAACGAGAACTCCTTCACCTCTCAGATGGTCCGCACCATCAAGTACTTCGAGAAGTTCGTCGCCTAGTTCGACGCTTCGCTGAGGTAACTATGGGGCGCGGTTTGCAGCTTTCGGGCCGCGGCCGCGCCCCTGTTCTTTGCACGTATCGACAACCAGAGGAGTGAACATGGCTTTCACCAAGAAGACCGTTCGCGACATCGACGTCGAGGGCAAGCGCATCATCATGCGCGTTGACTTCAACGTGCCCCTGAAGGACGGCGTCGTCACTGACGACACGCGCATCAAGGCCGCCATCCCCACCATCAAGTACCTCAAGGAGCACGGTGC
>URLM01000026.1 GCA_900548775.1 uncultured Olsenella sp. | reverse complement strand
TTTCCGCCGCGACCAGCCAATCACGGGAGTCGCACCATGAAGGAAAGCACCACCAACGGCTTCGAGCGCGTGCTCGATGCCCGTCTCGTCCTGTCCGTCATTGCCGCCGGCATCATGTCGTTCTCAGGCGTGACCGTCGAGACCGCCATGAACGTCACGTTCCCCTCGCTCATGGCCGAATTCAACATCGCCACCTCGACCGTCCAGTGGATGACCACGTCCTACCTGCTGGTCCTTGCTGCGGTGGTGCCCACGTCGTCCTACCTCAACCGGCGTTTCCGCACCCGCAGCGTCTTTATCGCGGCCATGTGCTTCTACATCGCAGGCATCGTGTGCGGCTTCACCGCGGTCTCGTTCCCCATGCTCCTGTGCGGCCGCATCCTCGAGGGCGTGGGCACCGGCATTGCGCTCCCGCTCATGTTCAACATCATCACCGAGCAGGCGCCGAAGAAGAACATGGGCGTCATGATGGGCATCGGCACGCTGGTCACGACCATGGCGCCGGCAGTTGGCCCCTCCGTGGGCGGCTGGCTTGCCGAGAACTACGGCTGGCGCATGATCTTCGCGGCGCTCCTGCCCGTGCTGGGCGTGGCCTTTGTCCTGGGCGTCTTCTCCATCCGCCAGAGCCACGAGGTCTCGCGCGACCCCTTCGACGTCCCCGGATGGCTTGCCATCGCCGCATCCTTCGCCACGCTGGTCTTCGCCGTCGACCTGGGCTCCAGCCTTGGGTGGACAAGCCCCGTGGAGCTCTGCCTGCTGGCAGCCTTCGTGGTGCTTCTCGTTCTGTTTGTGCGACGAGAAAGGCGAGCAGACCATCCGCTCATCTCCCTTGCCGTCTTCTCTCGGCACCGCTTTGTGATGGGTGTGGTTGCCCTTGTCTGCCTGCAGTTTGTTGTGCTGGGGCTGTCGTTTCTCATCCCCAACTACTCGCAGCTTGTGATGGGCACCGGCGAGACCGAGGCCGGATCCATCCTGCTGCCCGGCTGCGTGGTGGGCGCCTGCATGGCGCCGCTTTCTGGCCAGATTCTCGACCGCTTTGGGCCGAGAAGGCCCATCCTCGTGGGCGCCGCCTGCGCGCTTCTCGGCACGGCACTCTTCGCCGCGCTCTCGCAGAGCCTGCCCACCGCGCCCGCCATCGCCATCTACGTGTGCTTCGCCTTTGGACAGAGCCTCATGGTGGGCAACACCATGACCGAGTCGCTCTCGTTTCTGCCCCCAGCCATCAAGGCCGACGGCAATGCGGCGATCAACACGCTGCAGCAGCTTGCAGGCGCGATAGGCACCAGCGTGGTGACGGCCATAGTCAACGCGGCGCAGGTGGGGGCCACAGACATGGCCTGGGCAACCATGGCGGGTACGCGCGAGGCGTACCTGCTCCTGGCGTGCGTTGCCGTGGTGCCTCTGGCGTCCATGGCGTGGGTCACCGCGCGTCCGGCGCAGGCGGCTTAGGCCTAGGCTACCGGCACGTCGCTCGCGCCCCCGTCCTCCAGCAGCCAGCGGATGCCGCGCGTGATGCGCAGGTCCTCGTCGGTGAAGTGGTTTCCGGGATTGAGCTCAAACCGCGTGTCTACGCCAGACCGCTCGAACCTCTCCTCCACCTGCTGCGTGTCCTCAAGGACGCTCCGCATAGCGCGGTTGCGCGTGCGCGGCTCGGCGTCCCCAAGCGAGAAGTACGCACGCCGCACGCAGGACTTGGGCCCGTTACCAGCGACGTATTTTACAAAGTCCGGGTACCACAGCGAGCCCGACACGCTGGCGACACGCTCGAAGAGGCTGCATTGCGTTACCGCCCACGCGGCAAAGAGCCCCGCCAGCGAGTATCCCGCAAGAGCCGAGAAGGACGGCGCCATGCCGTGCTGGGCGAGAAGCGCCTCGGCATCTGGCAGTATCGCCCGGCCGAGAAGCTCGAGCTGCGTTCCGGCAAGGCCCTCATAGGGCCTGCCACCTCGAAACGTGGGCGGGGCCGGCCACGGGGTGAGGTCGTTGTCCCAGCTCTTGGGCTCTATCGCCACGAGGGTCATGGGCGGCATGCCGCCTTCGCCAAGGCGCTGCCACACGTCTGCCCCGTCAGCCTCAAACACGTGCAGGTAGACCACGGGAACGCGGGCCACGTGCTCGTCTCCGCTCGCAGCCGGTTCCGTCGCTCGAAGGGTGACCTTCTCGCCCTCGACCTCGAAGCTCTGCTCGACCATGCTCCCGCCTCCTGCCTTCCGGTGCCGCTAGACCAGCGAGAGCAGCACGTATGCCGCGACTCCCGCCACGCAGCACCATAGCATCGAGCGGGTGCGCCACGCCACGAGCACCACCACGCCTGCAGCAACAAGCGGCATGAGCCCCGTCCAAGCCCCGGCGTCGAACATGGTGGGGGAGAGCAGGTCGTTCGCGACCAGGGCAGCAAATGCGGCGGGCGGGATGTAGCCCAGCGCCTCCACCACGCGCGGCGAGAGGGGCCGTCCGCGCAGGGCGACCACGGGCACCACGCGGCAGGCGAGAATGAACGCAAACGAGGTGAGCCAAAGCACCAGGAACTGAGAGGTGCTCATCGCCCGTCCCCTCCCGGGCGGCCGCAGCTGCCCCGCCGAGGCACGATCCCCGACGCCATCCCCGCGGCCACGCCCACAAGCGCCGCGAGCGGCACGGCCACGCCGCCCAGCCCGTTCCACTTGCAGAGCGCAACGGTCGCGGCTGCTCCCAGCGCTGCGCACGCGGTGCCGCGCGCATGGGGCTGCGCGTAGAGCAGGTAGACAAAGAGCGAGGTCATCGCAAAGCCGGCGATGGCGGTGGGGATGTCGACCACGGAACCCAGCGCGGCACCGGCCGCGCACGAGGCCGCCCAGGTGAGCTGCACGCACACGTTGAGGCCCAGCGCATGGCTCGCGGTCCACGCCTCGCCCGAGGTCAGGCGCGAGAGCGTGATCCCATAGGCCTCCTCGGTGTAGCAGCAGGCAATCGCCAGGGACTGCCTGCGCCCAAAGCGCCTGAGGTGCGGCGCGAGCGACGCCGAGTAGAGCGCAAAGCGCGTGGAGATGGCCGCCACCGAGGCGATGATCGAGAACAGCGGCGTCCCGGCCAGCCACAGGTTGCTCATCATGAACTGCCCGCCGCCAGAGAGGAACGAGAACCCCAGAACAAAGTTCATGAGCGGCGTCATGCCTGCCTTGGCGGCCAGCACACCGCAGGGCAGCCCCACGGCAACGTAGGAGAGCATGACCGGCCACGCGGCCGCCAGGACCTCCCGGGCGGTTGTCTTTGTCCCCTCTTGCACTAAGGCTCCTGTTTTGTTCCGAGCAGTTGGGTTGCCATAGTACACCCGCTTGCAGACGGGGGCTTTCAGGTTCGCCGGAGCATTGGGGCAGAAGTGTGGTACCTGGAACGGTGCTGCCTGGCGCTACGAGGGGTGGGTACCTTCTCGTCATCGGCCGGCGGTCGTGCCCCATTTGGGGCGGACACGGTAGTCCAGCTGCCGACCGTTCCGGAGGTGAGCGCGATGATCCTCTTCTTGATTGTTGTATTCCTGCTGGTAGCGCTAGCAGCGCGACTGTTCTGCGGACTCCTCTTTGGGGGCTTTGGTTGGGGTCGTCCCATGTGGGGTGGCTGGTTTGGTGGGCCTGGCATGTGGGGCGGTTGGGGTCGCGGGTGGGGCGATCCTGGCCCGCGAGGAGGCGGCATGAGGCCTGGCCCCGGCGGCCCTTATCGGCATGGTGGCCCTGGCGGCTTTGGTGGACCTCGGGGCGCGGGCGGCCCTGGCGGTGGACCGCGCTAAGACAGGAAGCTGTTCTCGCCGAGAAGCGACTCTCCTGTGCGAGAATGCAATGACCTTCTCTGCTGAAATGCGCCCTCCGGCGAGATAATGACGCCTGAACAGGGGTTTTAGACGGGATTCCGTACGAGATGCACCTTCCGGAGAAGAAATGACGCCGGAGCTGCGTTTATAGCGAGATTCCGTACGAGAGGGACCCTCCGGCGCCAGAATGACGCCGGGAGGAGGGCTTCCGACGGGATTGTATGAGAAGGCTTTCCGGCGTCGAAATGACACCGGAGGGAAGGTTCCAACCGCCATGGCTGCGGAGATGATCCTTCCGGAGAGAAATCGACGCCGGAGCAGGGGCTTCCGACGGGATTCCGTACGAGAGGGACCCTCCGGCGCCAGAATGACGCCGGAGGGCGTGGTTCAGACGAAATGCCTGCAAAAACGTGCCCTCCGGCGTCACCGGAGGATGCGCCGGCATTTCGGGCTCGCACCCGCGTCTAAATCCTCCGCACGCCCTCCCAGATCCACATGATCACCGGCGCGGGGATGATCTTGTCGGCAACCCTCATGAGGAACCCCGTCACGCAGCAGGTGGCGATGGGGTAGTTCACGGCGTTGACCAGCATCGACCAGCGCACCACCCGACGCGCGCCCAGCACGGGGAAGGGGTGGCGCACCGTCTGGCCGTTGGCCGTCTGGCGCGCGACGTCGATGAACTCGGTCTTCACCCACAGCGGGCACACGGCCGTCACAGAGATGCCGCGTCCGCGCAGCTCAAAGCGGAGTGCCCGCGTGTAGCTGCGGACAAACGCCTTGCTCGCCGCATACACGTTGAGCCCCGGCAGCGGCTGGAACGAGGCGCTGGACGCAATCTGGATGATGCGCCCGCCGCGCTCCATGTGCGCAAGCGCCACCTGCGTCACGTCGACAAGCGCGCGGCAGTTGAGGTCGACCATCGTGTCGACCTCCTCGCAGGTCATGTCGGCGTAGGTGCCAAACTTCCCCAGGCCGGCCGCGTTGACGAGAAGGCCCACGGAGAACTTCTCGCCACGCGCTGTGTCTTGCGCCGCTGCCTCGTCGAGAAGTCCCTTGAGCTGCGTGATCGAGGACTTCTCCGTGAGGTCGAGAGGAACCAGCCGCACGGGAGTCGAAAGCTCCGACGCCAGCTTCTCTAGGCGCTCGCGTCTGCGAGCCACGGCCCAAATCTGGTCATAGTCGCCGTGGTCGCTCGCCCAGCGCGCGTACTCGCGGCCCAGGCCGCTCGACGCACCCGTGATCAACGCTATGCGCATGACGTTGCCTCCTTATGAGACAAAGGGACACTCCCCTTGTCTCATGCAAGCTTCGAGAGCACTTCCGCTGCGTTCCCATCGTACAACGCGGACCTCTCGGCGATGCGCGCCGGGGCAATCACGTCGCCGAGGTTGAGCTGCACGTAGCGAGCGTTGCGGTTCTCGGCCACCTGCTGCCAGAACGGGTGCTTGATGATGCCCGGCGTGTTTGCGCCAACGCCAATCTCCAGGTAGAGCACCTTGCCGTGGGCATGCCCTCGAACGAAGGCGTCGTAGCGGCGGGCAGCGGCGTGCCAGCCCTTGTCCTCCACAAAGCGGCCGTCCACCCTGAGGTTCATGGTCATGGGCTCGGCGCACACGGGGCAGCGCGGCACCAGCTCGGTGGGGATGCGAAGGTCCTTTTCGGCCTCTACCATCTGGCGCACGGCGTCGTAGTTGTCGTACGTGCGGCGATGGCAGGGGACCGAGCACTGGAAGAGGCCGTAGTCGCCCTGCGTGTAGAAGAGACGCTGCTTGTCGAAGCCCGCCCGCTGGAACTGGTGGTCTACGTTGGTCGTGAGGACAAAGTAATCTCGCCCGTCCACAATGCGCAGCAGGTCACGATACGCGTTGCCCACTGGCCCAACGTAGCGCTCGTGCCAGATGACGCGCGACCACCACGCCCACAGCTCCTCCGGAGTGTCGTAGGGATAGAAACCACCGGAGTACTCGTCCTGGAAGCCGTAGCGCTGGGCAAAGTCTCCGTAGAGGCGCTCGAAGCGCTCCCCGGTGTAGGCGAACTCTGGGCCGCAGGCAGCCGAGAGACCCGCGCCAGCACCCACAAGCACAGCATCGTTCTCGTCCAGCCAGGCCGCGATCTTCTCAGCGGCCTGCGAGGAGGTCTCGATAGATTTGCTCGTCCACTGGCTTAAAGACATTGAAGACCACCTTCATCTGGGACTGGTTGGGATGCTTGCGCCTGAAGCTGCGCACGGCTTGGATTGCCACCTCCGCTGCCTGGCGGTTTGGGTAGCGGAACTCGCCGGTGGAGATGCAGCAGAAGGCAACGCTTCGCAGGTCGTGCGTGGCGGCAAGCTCAAGGCAGGAGCGATAGCAGCTGGCGAGAAGCTCGCGGTCGTGCGCGTTCGGAACCCCCGTGGGGACGATTGGCCCCACGGTGTGGAGAACGTGCGCAGCCGGTAGGTTGAAGCCCGGAGTGAGCTTGGCCGTGCCGGCAGGCTCCTCGTTACCCTGCTCGTCCATGATGCGCTTGCAGGCAAGACGTAGCTGGATGCCGGCGTAGGTGTGGATGGCGTTGTCGATGCAGCGGTGGTTGGGGACAAAGCAGCCGAGCATCTGGCTGTTGGCGGCGTTCACGATGGCATCGGCGTCGAGCGTGGTAATGTCGCCGCGCCACACGGTGATGCCGTCTGTGTTGAAGGGGAGGGCTGCCACATGCGAGACGCCCCGATCTGCCAGGCGTTCCTTGAGGTAGGCGTCTTGGATGGCGAGAAGCTCGTCGCTCGCGGGTTCCGGCATGCGAACGTTCATGAGGGCGCGCAGCAGGTGGCGGCGGTCCTCGCACGAGGGCGGCATGGCGATGCGCCCGTCGACGGCGTATGCGCAGGCAGGGTCTGCCAGCAGCGCGTTTATCAGGTACTCAAGCCGTTCGCTCTGAGTCATGGCCGCCTCCCTTACTGGGCGGGCGCCGGGGTGCCCGCCGTATTCACTGGTCTCAGTGTGGCTTGTTGACTCCACATAGGGAAGTACGCACTTGCAAGTAGGTTGGTTACCGCGAGGGAACTACTGTGGAAGGGTTGTTGCGCATAAAAACGCTCTAACGGACGGAGCTTCTTGAGTCAGTGCGTAAAAATGCTCTACCGAACAGTGCATTGTTGCTTGCTAAATCAATTATGAAACTAATAATGCAAATTTATGCATATTATATAAATAATACACATAGCTACGTATGCGTAGTTAATTATTTGATTCTATTAAGCAAAAGCCACTGTCCGATAGCGCACTTTTATGCGGCAGTTGCTGTTTTCCTGTCCGATAGAGCCTTTTTGCGTAATGGCCAGTGCATATTATCCGCTTGGATAGAAGGCAAAAGCCAACGGATACAAAGAGCAACTTTAGGTCAGTTCGTCGCTAATCTAGGTGTATTGCCCCGCTAGATAGAGTCTGAGACAGTCCCTCTCTCTTGTGGGGTAGCACAATCCTCCGAAACATTTGAATGAGGCCGCTCAAGTCACAATCCTCTGCTGCGAGTCGACTCGCCTCGTCATTTTCCTTTCCGGTGGCACATCTCCAGTCAATGTCATACCCGGCATTGCCGCTCATGATTGACCAGAACACCCGTTGGGTTCTGCCATTGCCTTCACGAAATGGATACACAAAGTTGTAGTTATCGTAGTGGTAGGCAAGACGCTCACAGAACTTTTCAAAACCCATTCCGCACAGGAAGTTATCTTTCTTCAACTCATTTTGTGACCACGCAATGCCCGTAGCAATGTTGGCGGATGGTAGGAAAAACTCCGAACCCTGCGAGTTTTTACGAATCTCCACTGTTCGAGGGGTTCCCGCCCAATCAAAGATATCTTGAAATAGTTCCTTGTGGATGGCGCAAAAATCCTCCAAGGATCCAGTCATGTTGCGGGGTCCACTTTCGAATAACTTGGCAGCACGATTGGAAACAAACTCTCCCTCCGCGTTTGCTAGCTCGGAATAAGAAGAAGCGCCTACCTTGTTTCGAAGGACTCCCGTCTCAGGGGCGATGTAGGGATCAATGAATGTCTCACTCATGCTTGGAACGCTTCCGTTTTGAATCCCAGCGACGCTTGGTGCGTCTCATAAGATCTTCAATGGAGATTTCACCCTGCACGTATTCATCCGCATCTCGACGAAACTCTGCGGATACATAGGCGCCCTCCATTTCTCCGGAATGGATTGCCTCTTCCATTACGCGTGCCCTGTCCATCCGCTAGTCCTCCCCGTTCCATTGGGATTCGACACGTCTTATTGTACCGAGCCCAATGGAAACCAGTTACCCGTGGCCAAGAAAAGCCCCGCCGGAACTGGGTTCCGGCGGGGCTGTCAGGCAGCAAAGCCTAGCTCACGCAAGCGTGAGACTAGTCCTCGTCCTTCGAGAGCCAGGAGAACATGGAGCGCACGCGCTCGCCGGTGGTCTCGATGGGGTGCGTGTTGATCTTCTCGCGCTCCTCGAGCAACTTCTTGTGGCCGTTGTTGCAGTCATCGACGAACTCCTGGGCAAACGAGCCGTCCTGGATGCGCTTGAGGATGTACTTCATGGCCTCGCGCGACTTGTCGTTGATGACCAGCGGACCGGCGTAGTACTCGCCGTACTCGGCCGTGTTGGAGATGGAGTAGTTCATGAAGTGGATGCCCTTCTCGTACATGAGGTCCACGATCATCTTCATCTCGTGATAGCACTCGAAGTAGGCAAGCTCCTCGGGGTAGCCAGCCTCGGTGAGGGTCTCGAAGCCGGCCTTGACCAGCTCGACCAGGCCGCCGCAGAGAACGGCCTGCTCACCAAAGAGGTCCTCCTCGGTCTCCTCGGCGAAGGTCGCCTTGATGAGGCCGGAGCGGGCGCCGCCCAGTGCCCACGCGTAGGACATGGCCAGCGGCCACGCGTCGCCGGTGGCGTCGGTCTCAACGCAGACCAGGTCAGGCACGCCGGAGCCCTCAGTGTACTGGCGGCGCACGATGTGGCCCGGGCCCTTGGGGGCAACCATGATCACGTTGACGCCCTCGGGAGCCTTGATGTAGCCGTAGTGGATGTTGAAGCCGTGGGCAAAGGCCAGGGTGTTGCCCGGCTCGAGGTTGGGCTCGATGAACTCCTTGTAGACCGCCGGCTGGGTCTCGTCGGGGGTCAGGATCATCACGACGTCGGCCTCCTTGGCGGCCGTCGCCATGTCCGTCACCTTGAGGCCGTGCTCGCGGGCCTTCTCGGCGGACTTGGAGCCCTCGCGAAGGCCAACGCGCACGTCGACGCCGGAGTCCATGAGGTTCAGCGCGTGGGCATGGCCCTGCGAGCCGTAGCCGATAATGGCGACCTTCTTGCCCTGGATGATCGAGGGATCGCAGTCCTTCTCGTAGTAGATGGTGACGGCCATGTCGTACTTCCTTTCGTTTGTGCCGCTTCCTTCTATGTTCATCCGCCGTCTGGCGGGTTGAACCGTGTTCGTAGGGCCGTGCGCAGGCGCCGGCCAGCGGGGCGCTACTGGTCGTGCCCACGCGACATCGCGATCTTGCCGGTGCGTGTGAGCTGGCGAATGCCGTAGCTGCGGAAGAGGTCCTCGAGCGCGTCGAGCTTGCTCTCGGTGCCCGTTGCCTCGATCGTGAGCGTGTTCTTGCCCACGTCCACGATGTTGGCGCGGAAGACGCCCGCGATCTCGATGATCTCGTGGCGGCGCTCGGGGGTGCATTGGACCTTGAAGAGCACCAGCTCGCGCTCGATGGCGTCGTCCTCGGTGAGGTCAGAGATCTTGAAGACCGAGACAAGCTTGTGCAGCTGCTTGGTGATCTGCTCGAAGCCCACGTCGTCGGCCTCGACGATGATGGTCATGCGGGAGAGGCTCTCGTCCTCGGTGGGCGCCACGGTGAGCGAGCCGATGTTGAACCCGCGGCGGCTGATCATGCCGGTGACGCGCGAGAGCACGCCAGGCTTGTTCTCGACCAGCACGGAGAGGATGTGCTTCATCATTCGTCACCGTCCTTCTCGCCCTCGGCGGTGGCGGGGCGTCCGTCCTTGCCAAAGCCCTTGCCGGAGACGCGCACGCCACCCAGTGTCACGTCCAGGGCACCGATGATGTCGTCGATAGGCGCGCCGGGGGCCACCATGGGGTAGACCGTCTGGTCTGTGGGGATCACGACGTCCAAGAGGTACGGCTCCTTGGAGGCGAGCATCTCGTTGAGCGCGTCCTCGACCTCCTCGGGGCGAGAGATGCGCCTGCCGCGCCAGCCGTAGGCCTCTGCCAGCTTCACGAAGTCGGGGACGTCCCGCAGCTTGGTGAACGAGTAGCGCTCGTGGTAGAAGAGCTTCTGCCACTGGTAGACCATGCCAAGGGCGCTGTTGTCGATGATCATCACCTTGACGGGCACGTTTTCCTGGATGGCTGTGGCCATCTCCTGAACGTTCATCTGGAACGAGCCGTCGCCGGCAATGCAGACCACCTCGTCGTCGGGGCAGCCGATCTTGGCGCCAATGGCGGCGGGGAAGCCAAAGCCCATGGTGCCGGCGCCACCGGACGAGAGGAACGTGCGTGCGTGCTCGCGGCGGATGTTCTGGTGCGCCCACATCTGGTGCTGGCCCACCTCGGTGGTGACGATCGAGGCGTCGGGGTTGAGCTTGTCGGAGAGCATGGAGAGCACGACCTCGGGCGCAATCTTGTCGGGGTAGTCCACACTGCTTGCAAAGTCGTCCGTGTAGAACGGCCAGCGGTCGCGCCACGAGCAGACCTCGGCAAACCAGCCGTCGTCCACGGGCTTTGCGTCCTCCTTGTGCAGGCGTTCGTTGAGCGAGGCGAGAACAACCTTGGCGTCGCCCACGATGGGCACCGTGGGGTTCACGATCTTACCGATTTCCGCCGGGTCGATGTCGATGTGGATGACCTTGGCGTGCGGGGCGAACTCGGAGACCTTGCCGGTCACGCGGTCCGAGAAGCGCGCGCCAACAGCGATGAGCAGGTCGCACTCCATGACGGCCATGTTGGCGTACTTCGAGCCGTGCATGCCCACGGGTCCCAGGTTGTGCTTGTTCGAGCAGGGCATGGCCCCCTTGCCCATGAGCGAGGTCACCACAGGGATGTCCATGGTCTCGGAGAGCTCGACCAGCTCCTGGCAGGCGTGGCTGGTCACGATGCCGCCGCCGGCGTAGATGAGCGGGCGCTTGGCCTTCATGATGAGCTGCGCGGCCTGCTTGACCTGCCGTGCGTTGCCGCGGTAGGTGGGCTTGTAGCTGGCGATGCTAATGGAGTCCGGGTAGTGGAAGACCATCTGCGCTCCGGAGAGGTCGCTCGGGATGTCTATGAGGACGGGGCCGGGGCGACCGGTGGAGGCGATGTAGAACGCCTCGCGGAAGGTGCGGGTGAGGTCGTCGGTCGACTGCAGCAGGAACGAGTGCTTCACGACGGGCATGGTGATGCCCACGATGTCGGACTCCTGGAACGAGTCGGTGCCAATGACGCCGCGCGTGACCTGGCCGGTGATGACCACCAGGGGAACGGAGTCCATGTAGGCGGTCATGATGCCCGTCACGGTGTTGGTGGCGCCAGGGCCCGAGGTGACGAGAACAACGCCCACCTTGCCCGTGGCGCGGGCGTAGCCGTCGGCCATGTGCGTGGCGCCCTGCTCGTGCCTGGCCAGCACGTGGTGGATGCGCTTGGAGTCATAGAGCGCGTCGTAGATCTTGATTGCCTGGCCGCCGGGGTAGCCAAAGATCGTGTCGACACCCTCGCACTCCAGGCTTGCGATGATCGCCTGGGCGCCGGTCATGGTCTTACCCTCGTACTCGGAGTGGGAGCCCATGCCAAAGGGCTTGCCCTCGATGGCGGTCTGCTTGCGCGCGAGCTTCTCGGCGACGGACGCCGCGTGGCTGTCGGTGTTCGTCATGACAGGTATGCCCCCTTGTCTGCGCTGGTCACGAGCTTGGCGTAACGGGAGAGGACGCCCGTGGTGTACTTGGGCGCGGGCGGCTCCCAGGTGGCGCGCCGGCGCGCCAGCTCGTCCTCGTCGACGAGCAGGTCGAGCGTGCCGGCCTCGATGTCGATGGAGATCTGGTCGCCCTCGTGCACCAGGGCGATTGGGCCGCCAGCTGCGGCCTCGGGGCTCACGTGGCCCACGCAGGGGCCCTTGCTCGCGCCGGAGAAGCGGCCATCGGTGATGAGCGCGACGGACTTTGCCAGACCCATGCCGCAGATGGCGGAGGTGGGGGTGAGCATCTCGCGCATGCCGGGACCGCCGGCGGGGCCCTCGTAGCGAATCACCACGACGTCGCCGGGGTTGATCTTGCCGCCGAAGATCGCCTCGCAGGCGGCCTCCTCGGAGTCGAAGACGCGTGCGGGGCCGGTGTGCTTGTACATGCTGGGATCGACGGCGCTCTTCTTGACCACGCCGCAGTCGGGCGCGAGTGTGCCGCGCATGACCTTGAGGCCGCCGTCGGGGGAGTAGGGGTTGTCGATGTGGCGCACCACCGTGCCGTCCACGGGCGGGCACTGCTCGACCCACTCGGCCATGGTGCCGTGGCAGGTGTTGGCCGTGAGGTCAAGGTGCCCGGAGCGGCCCAGCTCGCCGATGATGGTCGAGACGCCGCCCACGTCGTTCAAGTCCTGGATGTGGAGCGGGCCGGCCGGTGCCAGGCGCACGATGTTGGGCGTGGCAGAGCAGGCCTTGTCCCAGTCGTCCATGGTCACGGGGCAGCCGGCGGCGTGCGCGATGGCCGTGAGGTGGAGCATGGTGTTGGTCGAGCCGCCAAAGGCCTGGTCAAGCGCCATGCCGTTGCGCACGGCGCGGGCGTCGATGATCTGGCGGGCGGTGATGCCCTTCTCGAGCAGCTCCATGACCTTCATGCCGGCGTGCTTTGCAAGACGGATTCGCTCGGAGTAGACGGCGGGGATGGTCCCGTTGCCGGGAAGCGCGATGCCAAGTGCCTCGGCCAGGCAGCAGATGGAGTTCGCGGTGAACATGCCCGAGCAGCTGCCGCAGGTGGGGCAGGCGGTGTTCTCGAGCCAGTGCATCTCGTCCTCGGTCATGGTGCCGGCGGTCACCTGGCCTGCGGCGTCAAACAGGCTGTTGAGGTCGGTCTCCTCGCCGTGGCGTCCGCGGCCGGCGAGCATGGGGCCGCCGGAGACCAGCACGGTGGGGATGTCCAGGCGGCACGCGGCGATGAGCATGCCGGGGACGACCTTGTCGCAGCTGGGGATCAGGACCATCGCGTCGAACTGGTGGCCTTGGACGGCGCACTCGACGGAGTCCGCGATCACTTCTCGGCTGGTGAGCGAGTAGCGCATGCCCTCGTGGTTCATGGCGATGCCGTCGCAGACGCCGATGGTGTTGACCTGCAGCGGAGTGCCGCCGGCCATGCGGACGCCGGCCTTGACGGCGTCGGCGATCTTGTCCAGGTGGATGTGGCCGGGGATGACCTCGTTCTGGGACGAGACGACCGCCACGAGCGGACGCTCGAGTTCCTCGTCGGTAAGGCCGTCGGCCTTGAGCAGGCTTCTGTGTGGAGCGCGGGCCAGGCCCCGCTTGATGGCATCGCTTCGAAGTTCCATGGTCACCTCTCGCTTCCTGCGCAACCTTCTTCGTGCGAGAAATGCGATTCCAGGTGAGACGTGGTGCGTTCTCCCGATGCCCGTCACGGTGGGCTCCGGCCCGAGGTAGTTGCGCTGCTGCCTGCGTGGGGGGTGGCCCAGAGGCGGTGCGCGTTCGCCCGAGCAGCTCGAGGGAATGTTCCTTGCCACCCACCGCGGGTTCTCATTGGTCCCGCTTGCTGTGGGATGGCGTGGCAAGTACTCGCCCTGTCATCGCATTTGCTCTGAAACTGTTTTGACGATTCTACGTCATCCGTTGGTAGCGTGTGGTAACGAGGAGGTTAATTCCGCAGGCGGCGCAGGTCTCGCCGGGGTGGGGTATGCGGCTGCTTCTCGGCGGCGCGGCACGTTGTTGCCGGCGCGCTGTTACCGGCCCGTTGAGCTTCTCGGCGGCCAACTGGGAAAATGCTAGCGGATCCGGACGAGCCGGTAACAACGGGTGCCCGAGTGGCGCGCTTGGGTGCCCGGACAGAGCGCTTGTGTGCCCGGGCGGGGTGCTTGGGCGTCCAGGGCCGAGCGCTTGTTACCGGCCCGTCGCGGGGCAGTAGCATTTCCGCAGTTGTGAGCCGTGAGTGGCTCCCAGCCGGTAACAATGCGCTGCCACTCTCGCACGGTCAGCATCACGCAACCCTAACCGCTGCAAATCCCGATCGTTTAAGGCGCCCTAAACGATCGGGATTTGTAGGTGGATTTCCGGACTGCTCAAAGTCACCCCGCTTGCGCTGTATCCGGCTGGCACCTGCGGCGCTATACTTGTCTGAACAAGTGGGCCCGCACGGCATTGAACCCGAAAGGAGCCGTCCGCCACCATGAGCGAGGAGTACAGAAAGGCCCTCCGCCGCGGCGAACGCGACCTTCGCCGTGACGCATCGGCTGGCGTATACCCCTACCTGCCTGCGCTTGATTCGATCCTTGCCCCTGGTGACGCCGCTGGCGAGGTGCATCTGGGCACTATGGAGATACCGCTGGAGATGGTCGTCGGCACCCGCACCGAGGGTCGTCAGCGCTCCTTCTCGCGCACCTTCATGCCCGTGCTCGCACCCACCACGGAGTTCGCCGCCAAGTGGTCTAACCTCTACGACATCCAGGTCACCGAGGGCTTCCGCGACCCCGTCAAGGTCTACGAGTACATGCACCGCTTCTACGTCCAGGAGGGCAACAAGCGCACCTCCGTGATGCGCTACCTGGGCGCCAACTCCATCGAGGCCGAGGTCACGCGCCTGCTCCCGCGCCAGTGGGACGCGCCAGAGCGCCGTCTCTACGGCGAGTTCCTCGAGTTCTGGCGAGCAGTGCCAACCTACGACATCGAGTTCTCCCGCGAGGGCTCATACCGACGCCTAGCTGCACTTCTCGGCCGCGACCTCACCTCGCCCTGGCCCGAGGAAGCCGTGCGCGAGCTCAACTCGACCTACCAGTACTTCTGCTCGCTCTACCAGCGCGCGGGTGGCTCGCACCTGGATGCCACCTGTGGCGACGCGCTTCTCGCCTACCTGAGCTACTTCCCGGACGAGCGGCTGCTGGACACGCCGCCCTCCATTGTGGTGGAACGGCTGAGTCGCCTGTGGTCAGAGCTCGCACTGGTGGGGTTGCGCGAGGACGTGGTCCTGGTAAGCGAGCCGGGCGCAGAGCCCGTCGCGCGCGGCGGCGTTCTCTCGCGGCTCTCGTTCCGTACGCCCTACTCGCCTGCCAACCCGCTGCGCCTGGCCTTTCTCTACGAGCAGCCCCTTGCGACCTCCAGTTGGGCGCGCGACCATGACGCCGGCCGCCAAGAGGTCGAGAAGCACTTCGACGGCGTGGTGAGAACGGTCGCCTTTGACGACTGCGCCTCTTCGGATGACTTCTCAGCCGTGGTGGACGCAGCCGTTGAGCAGGGCGTTCACGTGATTTTTACCTGCTCGCCCACGCTTATGGCAAGTACGGCCAAGGCGGCCATCGACCACCCCGAGGTGCGCTTCCTCAACTGCTCGTGCAACCTGCCGCACAGCCGCGTTCGCTCCTACTACGGACGCATGTACGAGGCCAAGTTCGTGACCGGAGCCCTGGCGGCAAGCTTTGCCTCCAACCACCGCATCGGCTACCAGGCGAACATCCCCATGTTTGGCTCGGTGGCCGAGATAAACGCCTTCGCCATTGGGGCGGCGCTGGTGGACCCAAAGGCCAAGGTGTGCCTCATCTGGTCCACGCGTGGCGGGGACTCGCTCTACCATCGCATGGCCGACGAGGGCGTGACCGTGATGTCCGGCTCGGACGTGACGGCACCGTGGGACGACCCGCTAGCGCTGGGCCTCTACCAGATGGTGAACGGACGCGTGCACAACCTCGCCCTGCCCGTGTGGAATTGGGGGCGCTACTATGCGCTCATCGTCCAGGGGCTTCTCAACGGTTCCTGGCAGGAGCCCGTCGACGCGTCGCGTCCGCAGGCGGTAAGCTACTGGTACGGCATGTCGTCCGGGGTCATTGGGCTGCGCCTCTCGGACGGTCTGCCGTACTATTCCCGAAAGCTCGTCGACCAGCTTACGCAGGGCATCGAGCGCGGCGTGCTCGACCCCTTTGCCGGTGAGCTGAGAAGCCAGACGGGCGTGGTGCAGCCAGCGGGTTCGCCCAGGCTGAGGGAGCAGGACGTCGTGTCCATGGATTGGCTCAACGACAACGTGGAGGGCGTCCTTCCCACGAACTGGCATCCCGTTGACGAGACGTCCGTGGCCGGCGGGCTGGCAGAAGCGGCCTCCGGAGCTACTGGTGGGGTGTTGCGGCCATGAGGATCCTCGCAATCGCCGACGTGGAGGAGCGCATCCTCTGGGAGGGCTTTCGCCGCTCGCGCTTCGATGGCGTTGACCTGGTCCTTGCGGCGGGAGACCTCGATGCGGACTACCTCGAGTTTCTCGTCACCATGCTCACCTGCCCCGTGCTCTACGTGCATGGCAACCACGATGAGGGCTACCGGCGCAAGCCGCCCCTGGGCTGCATCTGCGTGGACGACTCCGTCTACGTGTACCGTGGCCTGCGGATCGTTGGCCTGGGCGGCTCCATGCGCTACAAGGACGGCACCTACATGTCCACCGAGCGGGAGATGCGCCGGCGCATTCGCCGACTCGAGCCGAGCATTCGCCTGCTGGGTGGCTTCGACGTGCTTCTCGCCCATGCGCCAGCGCGCGGCGTGGGAGACCTGGACGACCTGCCGCACCGCGGCTTCGAGTGCTTTAACGAGCTGCTCGAGCGCTGGCGGCCCGGCCTCATGGTCCACGGCCACGTGCACGCCAACTACATCACGGATTTCGCGCGCGAGAGGGAGCTTGCCTGCGGGACTCGGGTGGTGAACGCCTTTGGCCACGTTGAGCTGGACGCGCCCGAGCCGCCGCAGCTTTCCTACGGCTGGAAGGAACACCTGGTGAACAAGCGTGCGCTCCGCAAGAGCGACGGCATCGCCTCCCACGAGGAGGGGCTCCTCGGCGCCGGGCAGTCCTACGGTGGGCGGTGATAGGGCGGCGGGCCATCGACCCCGACTGCGGTACCTGGTCCTGGCAGGTGGTAGGCTACTCTCTTGTGTTGCTGCCCGGCGAGAAGGGCGGCACGTCGAGAGAGGGTGTTGCCCATGTCCATCGAGAGCGTTCGCGCATACCTCGAGCCCTTTGGCGTTGCCGACAAGATCATCGAGTTTGACCAGTCGAGCGCCACGGTCGAGCTTGCGGCACGGGACCTGGGCTGCGAGCCGGCACGCATCGCGAAGACGATGGCGTGCGCGGTGGGGGAGGGGGCCGTCCTTGTGGTGTGCGCGGGCGACGCCAAGCTCTGGAGCTCGGCCTTCAAGCGCGAATTTGGGACTAAGCCGCGTTTCGTGGCGCCCGATGACCTGCCGCAGCTGGTGGGCCACCCCATGGGCGGCGTCTGTCCGTTTGCCGTGAAGCCCGGTGTGAGTGTCTGCCTGGACGTCTCGCTGCGGCGCTTCGGGCTGGTGTACCCTGCAGCGGGTAGCGAGAGCAGCGCGATTGGCCTCACCCTGCCGGAGCTGGAGCGCTGCTCGGCGGCTGTGGGCTGGGTGGACGTGTGCAAGGACTGGCGGGAGGAGACCGCATGACGTACGACTTCACATCAATTATGGAACGACATGGGATGGACGCCATCGCGTTCGACGCGCTTGGCTCGGGCGGCATGGCACCCGAGGCGCCTGCCGAGGGCTTCGATGCCATTCCCATGTGGGTGGCCGACATGAACTTCCCCACGGCGCCCTCGATCACGCGTGCCATGGCGGAGCGCATCCAGCACCCGGCGTTTGGCTACTTCTCGCCTCGCGACGAGTACTACCAGTCAATCATTGACTGGCATGCCCGACGCAACGGCGTGCGCGGCCTTGAGCCCGCGCACATTGGCTACGAGAACGGCGTGCTTGGCGGCGTGGTCTCTACGGTGACGGCCTTTGCCGCGCCTGGCGACGCCGTGCTTCTCCATAGCCCCACCTACATTGGCTTCACGCATTGCATCGAGGAGAACGGCTACAAGATCGTACTGTCGCCGCTGGTCAAGGACGAGCGGGGCGTCTGGCGCATGGACTACGACGACATGGCGGCGAAGCTGGAGGAGAACCACATCCATGTGGCGGTGTTCTGCTCGCCGCACAATCCCTGCGGTCGCGTGTGGGAGCGCTGGGAGCTGGAGCGCGCGATGGAGGTCTACCGCGAGCACGACTGCGTGGTAATCTCCGACGAAATCTGGTCCGACCTGGTGCTGCCGGGGCACGCGCACGTGCCCACGCAATCCGTGAGCGAGGATGCCCAGCGGCGCACGGTGGCGCTCTACGCACCGAGCAAGACGTTCAACCTGGCTGGCCTCGTGGGGAGCTACCACATCATCTATGACGAATACCTGCGCGACCGCGTGCTGGCCAAGAGCAGGAAGTCCTGCTACAACTCGATGAACGTGCTCTCGATGCACGCACTTATCGGCGCATACAGCCCCGAGGGCGAAGCATGGCTGGAGGAACTGCTGCGGGTGCTTGACGGCAACGTCTCCTGGGCGTGCGACTATATCCGCGAGCACTTTGAGGGCGTGCAGGTGAGCCGACCCGAGGGGACCTACATGCTGTTCCTTGACTGCAGCGAGTGGTGCGAGGCCCACGGACGCGACATCGAGTGGGTGGAGCGCGCCGGCTGGCGCGTGGGCGTGGACTGGCAGGACGGCCGAGCGTTTCACGGGCCCTGCCACGTGCGCATGAACCTCGCGCTGCCGCTCCCGCGCGTCCAGGAGGCCTTTGGCCGACTGGATCGCTACGTGTTCAACGCGTAGCGGCCGTTGCCTAAAGGCCGGCTGGGGGAGCGCTCTCGTCATGTTGCTGCTCGCCGCTTACCCGCCCATATGGGGTGGCGAGGCAGTTTGTGCATCGAACTCGCCTTTGTTACACGATTTTTCGCCCCGATGCGCCGAAGTGCCCTTCGTTACATGAGTTCTCGGGAGCCCCTCAAGTAGACAACGCTTGCGAAAACTATGAATCTGCAGGTAGAACTATATATAGGAAGTTGAATCAGTAGCCTGCTACTGACGCGTGGCCGAAAACCTCATGTAACGAAGGCCAGTTCGGCGCAATTTCGGCCAAATTAGTGTAACCAAGGCTACTTCGATGCAATAATAGTGTTATTAATAGTCCCGGGGGCGGAGGGATTGAGGAGGGCCTGCCCGCGCTTGCGCGGGCAGGCCCTCCTATCGCGGACGCAGGCTGCGTTCGGTGATGAGTTCCACGCGTAACGCGTCAGGCCGCAGGCGTTACGCGGCAAGCCCCGCGATGACGCTCACCATGGCAATGATCACGCCCACAATCGACTCGCCGCCCAGTACGCCAGAGGCGATTACCACGCCGGCCTCCTGCGCGTCGGCGTCGCGTGCGGAGCGCTCGTCCTCGGGAAGCCCCGCTATACGAGCGGCGCGTACCCGATCGATCGCCCACTTGAGCGCCGCGCCAAGCGTCGCCGTGAAAGACATGTAAAAGGGCAGGTAGACGCCAAGCCCCAGCATCATTGCCGGAAGTCCCGCCCAGTAGAGGGCGACACCTGCTGCAAGACCAATCACAAACCCGGGAACGCTGGGAATCCCCGAGACCATCGTCGCCACGACGCTTGCCTGCGCCGAGACGAAATCCTTCCCCAGCCCAAATGCGTCGGGCCCGTAGGCGCTGACCAGCGCCATCATGACGGCGGCCGAGATCACGGCACCCAGCACGCCGCCAATCGCCTGGCCTAGCCACTGGGCGCGCGGATCGGTGCCAAGGATGCTGCCCGCCTTGAAGTCGTTCATCACGTCGCCGGCAAGCCCGCACGCAACGGCCACCACGCCGGCAATGAAGAAGAGCTGCACCTCTCGTATCTGCGCAAACGCCGAGACAAGCAGCAGCACGATGAGTCCGAAGATCTCCATGGGGTCGATGCCCGTCTGCCCGCACGACTGCGCGCTCATCGCGGTGGTCACAAAGGCGAGAAGTACCACCACGATGCTCACGACCGGCGGAAGCCCCAGGCCCATGCACATGAGGACCACGATGGCCGCAGCAACCACCGCGAAGGTCCCGGCATCGGTGCGCACGTTGCCGCTCACCAGCGATTCCGCCGCATCCTCGCCGCCGTTGTTGCCTGCGCCTTGAACGCCGCGCGCGATCCCCGCAAGCTGCGGGAGGATGTCCTTCGCCACAACGGCCAGCCCGGCACCCATCATGAGGCCCATGCCCAGGCTCTTCACGATACCCTGCGCAGCGTCAACGCTCCAAAGCCCCGCAGCGCTGCCCGCAACCACGATGCCAAAGTTTGCGAGCAGAGCTCCCGCAAACCACCAGGCCACGGCAACGCCGCCCACGAGGAAGCCCACGGAGACCATCATGGGCGAGTTGTAGATGCCAAAGCTAACCCCAGGAATGGGAAGCGCGGCCAGCATGGCAGGCACGGCGCCGAGCCCATCGCGCAACACGGCGTACGCGCCGGCAAGCCCCATCGACGCAAAGAGGCGGCGCCCCGTCTTTCCGCCCGCCTCGGTCGCGCGCAGGGTCTGCGCCGCGGAGGCGCCCATGGGAAACTCGAGGTCGGTATCCACGATAAAGTGACGGTGGATGATCGCGGTGGCGACCAGCCCCAGCCCCGTGCCGGCGAGCGCCACGATGAGCATCTGCGCAAAGCCCACCTCATCGGCGTATCCCAGCATCCACGCGCCGGGAATGGTGAAGGCCAGCCCGCCCGCAACCATCGCGCCCGCAGACATGATGGTGTGGGTGACGTTAGCCTCGTTCAGGCTGGCGTTGCCCAGGAGCTTGAGGAAGAAGAGAGAGACGATCGCCGCGAACACGATCGGCCACGGCAGCGCACCCAGCTTGAGCGCCGTGTAGGCCGAGGACGCCGTGATAACGACGCAGCCGATGCAGCCAATGACGACGCCACGCGCCGTCAGCTGCCCACGCCATAAGGCGCGGCCAGAGGTCTTGTCCATGTTGTTCTCCTTTGCGTATATCCGCTCCCCCTGGTGGCCGGCGGTGGCTGGCCGAGGAGTCGGGTTACCGGTGCCCGTGCGCCGGACCTGCGCGCGGACTTGCTAGAGTATAGCGAATGGGTACGGCGGCGAACGGGTGCGTGGACGGCCCTTGCGCTGGTGTCGAAGGGAGCACGCATGACAAGGGGCGAGCAGGGCGAGCAGAACGCGCCTTCAGGCGAGAAGAACTGCGTTCTCGCTGTTGATGTGGGCAACACCTCCACCGGCTTTGGGCTCTTCTCGGCAGGGGCTAGCGAGACGGACGAGCCGCTGGGGACCTGGGAGCTCACCACGCCCGCCCGTCTCACGGCCGATGAGGCTCGCATGCAGGTGGCGCAGGTGCTGGGCGTGCTTGCGCAGGACGTGGCCGAGCAGCGCGCGCTTGCGCCCGAGCGCGCGGCCACCTTCGCCGAGCCGCCGCTCGACGTCGTGCTCTCGTGCGTGGTGCCATCGCTCACCGAGGCGTGGTCGGTGGCGCTGGCCACGGCCTGCCGCACGCGTCCCGTGGTGGTGGGGCCGGGCCTCAAGACGGGCCTGCGCATGCGCTACCGCGACCCGGCCGAGATAGGCCCCGATCGCATCGCAGATGTCGTGGCTGCGCGAGCAACGTATGGCGCACCGGTGGCGGTGGTCGACTTTGGGACCACCATGAACATCGAGGTGCTCGATGCCGAGGAGGTCTTTCTCGGCGGCATCATCGCGCCGGGGCTTGCGCTTGGGGCGCAGGCGCTTGCTCGCGCTGCGGCCCGCCTGCCCGTGATTGAGCTGCACGCGCCAAAGGCGGCAATCGGGCGCTCCACGCGCGAGGCCATGCAGTCCGGCGTGGTATTTGGCGAGGTCGCGCGCGTGGATGGTCTTCTCGACCGGGTCTTCGAGGAGCTGGGCGGAGAGGCGCGCGTCGTGCTCACGGGCAGCGGTGCCGAGCGCGTGGTGCCGCTCATGTCGCATGCGGCCGAGGTGGACGCGACCCTCACGCTGCGCGGCCTCCACCAGCTGCGCCTTGGGGCTGGCTCCTCTCGCCGCTGCTAGACCACTGCCACCGCACCCCGTACACAACAACGTCCCGGACGGGGTTCCCCGTCCGGGACGTCGCGAGTCGCCTGCGTGCTTCTCGGCCGCGTCCTACGCCTAGTAGCGCGGATAGAGCATGGTGGGATAGGTGATCACGTTCTCCTGCGGACCGTGCTGGCCGCGCACCTTGTTCACGATTGCCTGCGCCGCCGCAGCCACCAGAACGGCGCCAAAGAGCAGGGCGAGCATGACGAGAAACACGATGAGGATGATGAGCGGACTGGACGTGGAAACGATTGGCATATGCCGTCACCTGCGACTTTCTTAAGCGCGGCCCTTGGTTTACAGCCTTGTTGTAACACGTTGGCAACATTGTTTCAAGTGTGTTTCGAAGACTGCTGAGAAGTCTGCCGCAAAGGCGTAGGAACTGCTGAGAAGGGCCCGAGTTGCTGCCTGGGGGTGCCGTCGAAGGGGCATCTGAGAAGACCGCGCGAAGACGTTTCGACGCCGCCGGCCACGTTGCCAAAACGGGTAGGATTCCCCCATGGGCGCGTCTCGCGTGCGCCCCGAAGGGAAGGTCACATGTTCACGTTTCTTTTCGCATCGCTTCTCGCCGTGCTTTTCGCGCCGGTCATGCTCGCCGTCTTGGGCGTCTGGCTGGTGTTCGCGCTGGTCGTTGGTGTTTTCAGGATCCTTGGATGGACGCTTCGCGCCGGCCTGCACGTCTTCTGGTGGCTCTTCGTGGCGTCGTTGGTGCTGGGAGCCATCGGCTTTGCACCGGCTGTGCTCGTGGCTATCATCGCCGCCGTCGCGGCCTGCGTGCACCCCACGCGCATTGGGTAGGCGCGGCATGGCGGGACTCCAAGCGGCCGCAGGTGAGCGTGCGTGAACGGCACGATGCTCCAGGGCTTCTCGTGGTACCTCGACGCTGACGGCAAGCATTGGCGTCGACTCGCCGAGGACGCGCAGCTCTTTGCCGATAACGGCATCACTGCCGTGTGGCTGCCGCCTGCCTATAAGGGCATGGCCGGCGCAAACGACGTGGGCTACGGCGTGTATGACACCTATGACCTGGGCGAGTTCGACCAGAAGGGCTCCGTGCGCACCAAGTACGGCACACGTGCGGAGTATCTGGCCGCAATCGATGCCATTCACGCGGCGGGCATGGAGGCGCTGGCAGACGTGGTTCTCGACCACCGCATGGGTGCCGACGGCACGGAGCGCGTGCGCGCAACCGAGGTTGCCTCGTACAACCGCGAGCAGCCCGTCTCGGCGCCGCACGACATCACGGCCTGGACTCGCTTCGACTTCCCCGGTCGAGGCGACAAGTACTCCGGCTACAAGTGGAACTGGACCTGCTTTCATGGGGTGGACTATGACGAGGCGACTCACAGCAACGCCATCTACCTCTTTGACGGCAAGCACTGGGGCGAGCAGGTAGACCATCGCGACAATGGCAACTACGACTACCTCATGGGCTGCGACGTGGACGAGATGTACCAGCCCGTCTACGACGAGCTGCTGCGCTGGGGCGAGTGGTACCTCTCGACGTGTGACCTCGATGGCTTTAGGCTTGACGCGCTCAAGCACATGGATCGTCGGTTCTTTCTCCGCTGGCTGCCTGCGCTGCGCCAGGAGTTTGGCAAGGAGCTCTTTACGGTGGGGGAGTACTGGTCGCCGGACGTGGGCGAGCTCAAGGCCTACCTTGGCGCCGAGCGGGCGATGAGCCTCTTCGACGTGCCGCTCCACTACCACCTGTACCAGGCGTCCTGCTCGTTTGGCAACGTCGACCTGCGGCGCCTCTTCGACGACACGCTGGTGAGTGCCGATCCCATGCGCGCCGTCACCTTCGTCGAGAACCACGACACCCAGCCCGGCCAGGCACTTCAGTCCTTCGTGCAGAGCTGGTTCAAGCCCTCGGCGTACGCGCTCATCCTCTTGCGCGAGGCAGGCTACCCCTGCGTCTTCTACGGGGACCTCTTTGGCATGCCCAACGACGGAAACATCCCCGCCGTTCGCGAGCTGCCGCTGCTCATGGAGCTGCGCCGTCGCTTTGCCTATGGGCCGCAGCACGACTACCTCGACGACCCCGACGTCGTTGGCTGGACGCGCGAGGGCGACGGGCGCCACGGCGGCTCCGGCGTGGCCTGCGTGCTCACCGACCGCGCGGGCGGAGCAAAGCGAATGTACGTGGGGTCGCGTCACGCCGGCGAGCGGTGGGTCTCGGTGCTTGGCGGGGAGTCGGACGCCTATGTGGGCGATGACAGCTGTGCCGTGTTCGCGTGCAAGGGCGGGAGCCTCTCGGTGTACCTGCCCGAGGACACGGCGGGCGTCCTCGAGAACGACATCGTGCGCTACGGGCGTGACGTGCCCGCTGACCTTGGCGCACACCTGCCGCCGCCCACCGAGGAGGAGCTGCGCGAAGCAGAGCGCATACGGCGCGACGCCGAGCGCTACTCGTCCAGCCAGGCGAGCAGGTAGTCCACCACTAGGCCATACGAGCGCACGCCGTCCTTCTCGCCAAAGCTCTTGAGGTAGGTGTCGTTTACCGTGGTGCCCACGTCCTCGAAGGGGCCCCCGTATGCCTGGTAGTGCGCCTGCGTGGCAGCGCGGTCCTGAAGCACCAGCGCCACGCCGGGGCCGTTCTCGCCCGCGAGCGCGTCCGAGACTAGCTGCTGGGCGCGCTCTGGGTCCTCTGCAAGAAGGGCGTTTACGCAGTAGTTGAAGGCGGAGTAGTAGCCAGAGTAAGAGAAGCGCGCGTCGTCGCTGGCCGAGCAGGCGAGAAACGCCGAGAAGTTGGCCTCCTGCTCGCTGGCGATGCCCAGGCGGTGCGCCGCCTCGTGGCACATCGTGAAGGGTAGCTCTGCGGTTGCGGTGCCAAGGGGTACGCTCGACTCGGCGGTTGCAGCCCAGAAGATCCCCGTGTAGCCGCTGTAGAGCAGGGGCTCGCCAAAGAGCAGGAGCGACTTTACGGGGGCGGTGCTGCCCGAGAAGACCTCGTAGCGCTGTGAGAGCGGCGCGTACGACGCCCCCGCGATTCGGGCCAGCTCGTAGAAGTCCTGCTGGGAGAGGGTGCCGTCCTCCTCGCGCGGAACCAGTTGCGCACGGGATGCCGCCTGCTCAAGGTAGTACGAGGTGACGCTTGCGAGCTGGTCCTCGCTGTACTGACCAACCTCGAGGCCAAGGTCCTGCGAGAGTGGTGGGGCGTAGTGGTTGAGCGCCCAGCCGGCGGTGCCCAGGAATGCCGTTGCGGCAACGACCAGCGCCACAACCGAGAGCCACGGCAGGATGCGCTGCCGGCGGCGGATGCGGCGTGCAAGCGTTGCGACGGCCGCCACCGCAAGGGCCGCAGTGAGCCAGTCCCAGATGGCGAAGGGGGCTATGGACGCGGCCGCTGCCAGCGCTGACATGAGGGACTTCGAGAGCCGACGGTAGCCTGGGAAGAGGACTGCCTGCAGGCTTGGCTGCGAGAGGAGCAGCGCGAGGAGCGGGCAGGCGACGGCCAGGATGGCGGCGGCCACGAGCCGGTTTCTCGTTGCCTGGCCTTGCGTTTCTCGGCCGCCCTTTGACACGCGCCGCTCCTCTCGTCCGTTGCTGTTCCAGTCTAGGCGCTGCGGTCCCTCGTGTGGACGCTGCTGTAGCGTTCACGTTGCCGCCGAGAAGGATTTGGGCAGAATTCTCACCCGACAGATGCTGGGACTACGCACGGCTGAGGTTCTCGCTGACAAAAGCCCAGTTGGTTTTTCTCGCCAGCTCAGCCGTGCGTAGTTCCGAGAGAAGTACGGGGCAAGTGAGTGTTCGAGCGTCCGACGTACGAGCGACTCATTGTGACCAGTGCACCTACCTTGAGATACGTGAAATATCTAAGTACATCACACTAAGAAAATCTTAGATTGACTGTATAAGGAAACCGCAGCGGGGAACATATAAGAGCGAACCCAAGGAAGCCCAAAGAAAGGGCCTCCACCACATAGAAGGAGTGGTAACGATGGCTGGCATGGTTCCTTACAGTGACTACGAGAAGGCACTTCGCAGGGCATGGCCGTTCGGGGCCTTCGACGACTTCTTCGCTCCTCTCGCAGCGATCAGCGCCGATGACGCCTTCAAGATGAACGTCGAGGACGCGGGCGACAAGTACGTGGTCACCGCGGAGCTCCCGGGCGTCAAGAAGGACGAGGTAGACGTCGAGCTTAACGAGGGCAGGCTCTCCATCAGCGTCGACAAGAAGGAGTCCGACGAGGAGAAGAACAAGAACTACCTGCAGAAGGAGACCTCTGAGTGGCAGGCAAGCCGTGGCGTGTACCTTAAGGATGCCGCGACCGACGGTCTCACCGCAAAGATGGATGGCGGCGTTCTCACGGTCAACGTCCCCAAGCAGGCGGAGAAGTCCAACGTCACGAAGGTCGCAATCGACTAGCTGCGTAGGGTTTGCCACTTGTCGTGCGCAGCGCAACGGCGTCCCGGTCTCGGCCGGGGCGCCTTTTTTTCGCGAGGCTGCCGGACCCCTTGGTCCCCCGCCCTCGGATCCCCCGCTCCCACCCCCACCCCCACC
>URLM01000025.1 GCA_900548775.1 uncultured Olsenella sp. | reverse complement strand
GTCGCCCCTCGTATGAGGGGCGTGGATTGAAATTGCTCTAGATGCTCACGGTCACACTCGGTAAGCGGGTCGCCCCTCGTATGAGGGGCGTGGATTGAAATCCCGAGTGGGGAGATTTGTACGTGGGCAAGGTGAGTCGCCCCTCGTATGAGGGGCGTGGATTGAAATTACCTCAAGGGCGCCCCGAGCACGTCCAACCCCGTCGCCCCTCGTATGAGGGGCGTGGATTGAAATGGGACCGGCACCACGACCGTGGAGGAGGGGGAGGTCGCTCCTCGTATGAGGGGCGTGGATTGAAATTCCGACTACGTGGACCGGTGGTGGTGGCCGTCCACGTCGCCCCTCGTATGAGGGGCGTGGATTGAAATCGTCATGCAGGGCGTGGGGGCTTCTACGGTTTGTCGCCCCTCGTATGAGGGGCGTGGATTGAAATACTTACTGCCACGCTATGCCTCCACCCTGCACTGTCGCCCCTCGTATGAGGGGCGTGGATTGAAATCCCCAGGCGGGCATACTCTCCGGGCTCGCGGTCAGTCGCCCCTCGTATGAGGGGCGTGGATTGAAATTGCCCCGCCGTGCCCTTGGGGTGGTGGTGCGCGGTCGCCCCTCGTATGAGGGGCGTGGATTGAAATCTCGAGGTGGACGGCGAGTCGATGAACCGGGTGCTCGTCGCCCCTCGTATGAGGGGCGTGGATTGAAATCGCTCCTCGTGGCCGGTATCGCGCCCATGGTCTGTCGCCCCTCGTATGAGGGGCGTGGATTGAAATACGGACTACCGCACGAGCAACGACCAGGCGCTCTGTCGCCCCTCGTATGAGGGGCGTGGATTGAAATAACGTGGCCAACAGCGACATCAAGACGCTCATAAGTCGCCCCTCGTATGAGGGGCGTGGATTGAAATGCCAGCTTGCGGATGCGGACGGCGAGGTCGCCAGCACGTCGCCCCTCGTATGAGGGGCGTGGATTGAAATACTGCGATTGCAAGCAGCATGTCGACGTTGACCTGGTCGCCCCTCGTATGAGGGGCGTGGATTGAAATATCGGGGATTATGCGTTTTTTTCCGTGGACTTGGGTCGCCCCTCGTATGAGGGGCGTGGATTGAAATGCTCTCGGGTCGTTCTCAACCTCTTCGACAACGCCCGTCGCCCCTCGTATGAGGGGCGTGGATTGAAATTGCCCTGAGTGCGGCGCAAGAAGGGTGCCAAAGGGAGTCGCCCCTCGTATGAGGGGCGTGGATTGAAATATCCCAAAAGCGTCGGCAGTCACCCACGTCCGCCCCGTCGCCCCTCGTATGAGGGGCGTGGATTGAAATATTTGCTGGGGGTTTTTGGATAAAAGCGGTTTAGTCGCCCCTCGTATGAGGGGCGTGGATTGAAATCATGGGTGGTCTTGGTATCCGGTGGCGTTGTTGCTCGTCGCCCCTCGTGTGAGGGGCGTGGATTGAAATTCAGGAGCGAGCTTATGCGAACCCATCATCAGGTCGCCCCTCGTATGAGGGGCGTGGATTGAAATAAGGTGCCAATCGTCGTTGACGGAGAGAACGTAAGTCGCCCCTCGTATGAGGGGCGTGGATTGAAATGACTTCGAAGAGCTGGAAGAGGACGAGCCGCAGGAGGTCGCCCCTCGTATGAGGGGCGTGGATTGAAATACGAGCGTAGGCTTGATGCCCGCAAGGAGGTTAGGTCGCCCCTCGTATGAGGGGCGTGGATTGAAATTGGAAGTCGCGGTCGCGCGGGTCGAAGCATTTGTCGCCCCTCGTATGAGGGGCGTGGATTGAAATATTGAGTCGGTGTCACCTCCGAGAACTCGCGTTCGGTCGCCCCTCGTATGAGGGGCGTGGATTGGAATTAGGAGGTGGTGTCATTTGGGTCATGTATTTTTGGTCGCCCCTCGTATGAGGGGCGTGGATTGAAATACGTCGTAGGGGGTGACGCGATGGGCACACTGAGTCGCCCCTCGCATGAGGGGCGTGGATTGATATTTCGACTGCGGATGCTCCCTTTGGTGCGACCGGAGGTCGCCCCTCGCATGAGGGGCGTGGATTGAAATGTCAACGGGGACATGACGGTGTCGGGCACTATCGGGTCGCCCCTCGCATGAGGGGCGTGGGTTGAAATGCCTACAACTCCAACCACATCGAGGGCTCGACCCTGGTCGCCCCTCGTATGAGGGGTGACAATTGAAATCTGGTGGTGGCGCCGTCACGTAAAGTGAACGGTGTGCTCTCTGCTGACTCTCTCCTCCAGGCGGTCGGCGTAATGCTTGTTCTGCTTGCGGTAACGGGCGGTATCTACTATGAAGGCCTTGTGAACGCTATAGATGCGCAGCCGAGCAACGTGGAGCGCACGCGCAAACGCAAAATACTCAAGGATTCGTACACCGGCGCGTTTGCCATCGTCTGCATCGCGTGATATCTGATGTCTATTATTACGTTAGTCTCAGAGCTTCTCCAGACGTCGCTGGCAGTTGCGCTACTCTGCTACATACTTATGACAAGCAGACGAGTTGAATCGCCGCAGTCTCGTTTACCAAGAGTAGTGGCCGTGGCATGCTCGCGATTTTTCCCAGGTCGCAGGCAAGTGCGTCTCGGTTGTCGTTCTTGTCGTCAAGTGGGTGCTTGGCGCAGGTGCCATGGCGTGGCTGGTGTCGGTTACCGAGGCTTCATGACCGTGGCGTTGCTTCAATGTTTTGCGATGTGGCAGCTTCTGACGAGGGGGTGCTTGCGGGAACGACTCCCTCGTCTGGATGGGGTGACTGATCCAAGTGGTGTTCTTCGTGACTATGGGAATGGTCCTCCCAAGTTCGGATGGCCAATTTCACGAATTGACGGTTGGTGGCAGTTTTCGTAAAACCCTTGATGTGATATCAGAGCAATGACAAATCATCTACCTGGGGTCTCCCGATTTTCGGGGGACGGGCTACTCGGGGTGCCACCGAAAAACTGCCACCAACCGTAATAACTAGCCAATCGGGCGAGGGCCATCACCCCCCTCGGCCGTGCGTGACCTTCCCAAGCATCCTCGTCCACCCCTCGATGGCGCGTTTTTACGGTTGGTGGCAGTTTTTTGAAGACCGCCCGAGTATCGGCCGGCTGAGCCCTCGACGAATCGCTGCTCAGGAATGTGTTTATCACAGATAACATATAAATGCTTTATCGAAAACTGCCACCAACCGTCAATTCGTGATGGGAAGGCTCCTCCGGTGTTCGTTTTGCCGGCTGAGGGCAAACGCTGAGGAGAGGTCGGGTCAACCACGATTGGCCTGACGGCATCCGCTGTTGCCAGGGATACAAAAACCTTGGGCTCATTCGAATCGCTGCCTGATCAATGAGTTTTCCAATGCCGTGCTTGGTCGAGGGCAGCACAAGAGTCTCCACAAATCTCATCCATCTGTTGCAGATACGTTCCTCGTTAGCCCATCGCTCGCGCTCAGCGCTGGCGTTATGCTATCCACGAGGTCACCCCCACGTCCTCCCAAAGGAGCCGCAATGGACGCACTCGCACGCGTTGATGCCGCCTGGCAGGCCCATCGCACGGACCCAGCCGCACTTGAGCAGGCACTCCTTTCCCTGCGCGACGAGGCGGCCCTCACCTGCGGTACGGCATCCTCGGAGTACGTGACACTCTGCAACGAACTTGGCTCCTTCTATCGCTCTCGCGGTAACTATAAGAGCGGCGAGAAGTCCTTCCGCGCCGCGCTCGAGGGCATCGAGGCGTTGGCCGGCCGCAGCGATGCCTATGCTACCTGCTTGGACAACCTCGCCGAACTCTACCGACTTGACGGACGTCTGGACGAGTGCGCCGCTGCCCTCGCTGAGGCGTCCACGCTCTTCTCCAGCCACCACACCCTCGAATATGCTGCCTGCCTCAACTACCAGGGGCATCTCTGCATGGCGCGTCATGATCCAACGGGCGCCCGCATGCGCTACCAGGCGGCACTTGACATTGTGCGTGAGAACGGCTCGCCAGCCTTCGAACTCTCTTCTGCCTTCGCCAACGTGGCGAGTGCCCTCATGGGAGAGGGCAACCTTGCCGACGCCGCCAGCATCCTTGGCGCAGCCTGCGACCTCTATCGCGATGGCTCGCTCCGGCGCGGTCCGCACTTTGTCTCGCTTCTCAACTCCCTTGCCACACTGCGTGATCGCATGGGAGACGTTGCCTCCGCACGCTCGTCCTACGACGAAGTGCTCGATCTCCTGGAGTCGGGCCTTCCCGTGAACCCAGACGATGTACGTACGGCCTTGGACAACGCCGCCTCGTTCTTTTCGCGTACCAAAGGCACGCAGGGTTCCGCACGCGTGGAAGCCCTGTACAAGTCCCTCAGACAGTAACGGGTGCCATAAGATCCGCAGCCCGCAGCGCGTCATCACAGATGGGAGAATTCACTTCAATCGCCTGGGCGAGAAGGAAGCCCTCGTCGCTCTGGGAGAGGCCTTCCGCGTGCAGCGCCTCCACAAGCACGTGGCTTGCGCGTTCAATCTGGACCTCGGCCAGCTCGACATTGCCCGTGCGCCATGCGGCAAGGGCCGCGTCGAGCGCCTCGTGCATTTCAAGCCCCAACGGGCCCAACGTGTCAAGTCCACGCGGCGCCCACTTGTAGAACGGCGCGTAGCGGCGCGAAAGCGCATAGACGGCATGCGTCACGGTCTCCGAGAAGCGCGCGAGGCACGAGAGCGCGGCGAGGTCCTCGTCGCGCCGCGTCTGCCGGCCAAAGTTGTACTGTCCCGCCTGGGCAGCGACCGCACAGTCGTGCGCGATGAGCTTCAGCCGCAGGTCGTTGGGGTAATAGGCGAGAAGGCGCTTCCGCACGCTCGTGAAGCGGCCGCTTGTGTCGATAAAGACCTCGCCGTTGGTTGCCGTGGCAAGCGCCCGCTCCGGAATGCGTCGCCACTCGTCGATGCTCGACGGAAGCCCCGGCGAACCCAGAAGCCACGCGTAGAACCCGTCGACAGGGAAGACTCCCACGCGCCTCTCGCCCAAGCTTTCCGACGTTGTGTCGCGCGGCGGAAAGCCGTCAAAGCCGCGCGCGGCAATCGCACGGTAGCGCTCCTGGAGAGCAGCGCCAGACTCGCGCCAGTCCGTCTGGTCCAGCCACACGCAGTAGCCCGGGCCCCAGTCGTGGTCGCGCGAGAACTCGTCGTCAAAGCCCAGGCACTCTGAGCCAGCCCCCACAAGGCCTGCCGCCATGCGTCCGCGCAGGTACTCGTAGCCACCTGCGAGCAGCTCGTTCACCGTTGCCTCGAAGAACGCCCGCGACAGGGCGAGTCCCGTCGCGGGCGTGTCCGCATCTTCTCGCATCGCCGTAGTCCTAGTTGCAGCAGCCGCAGCAGCTAAAGGAGACCTCAAACTCGGGGTCAAGGCCCTGGCCAGACATGGTGCCCTTCGCGATGGCCTCGTCAGCCGCCGCCAGGCTGGGGTAGCCATAGGCCCGTGCCTCCTCGGCGGCCACGCGCTCTTGCAGGTTCACGCCCTTCTCCACGAGCGAGCGATAGTGGTCGAGAAGGACGCGCAGCGTGCGCACGGAGTACGTGGAGAGCTCGCCCCTGGAGTAGGTCTCGATCGAGGTGACCTCGGACGTGTCCTCGCTGCTGCGGACGGGGCGGCCCCTGCCCGCGAAGTGCGGATACGCCGCTGCAAGCTGGTCTGCCCAGCCAAGCTCAATCTCTACGATCTGCTCGACGAGGGCGTGCTTCTCGGCAGAGACCTCCGGCACTGAGTCGCGGAGCGCCTCGAACTCCTCCGGGTGGGTCGAGGCCATCATGTAGGCGTACTTCTCGGCAACGGGGTTCCTGCCAGCCTGGATGGCTTCTGCGAGGTCGTCGGCATAGGAGTCGAGCGCCTCGTCCGGCCATGAGTCGAACTGCGCGCGGCGCATTGCCGAGAAGGTATTGGGCATGTCCTGGCAATCCGCCCGGCCGCCTACGTTTTGCACCGCCTGGAACAGCGTCCATTCGGCAAGCACGATGTTGCCGATAATCTCGTCCCGCTCTGCCTTCTCGTACGCCATGTTCGCTCCCCTCGTCCCGCACGAGCTTCCCGACACCTCACCAATAGCAGCTGGGCAGGACAGGTGGAGACCCTATTCGGGGAGAGGCCCCGTTCGTGGCGCGAGGGGGGCATAGACGCCCACGCTGAGGAAAGGGGAAGCCCCTTCGCCTCGCTCTCTGCGGGCTCCTGTGACAAAAAACGAGCCTCGGGCGAGAAAATGACGCCGGAGCAGAGGTTTTGTTCCCACTTGCTGCCAAAACGACCCTTCGGGCGCCGAAATGACGCCGGAAGGAGGGTTCCCTACGGGATTACGTACGAAACGACCCCTCCGGCGAGAAAGTGACGCCGAAGGGCACGTTATCGAGGTAGTTACGTACAAAACGACCCTACGGGCGTCGGAATAACGCCGGAGGGAGGGCTTTTTAGAGGGGCCTCGCCAGCCAGGCGTGCGGCCCGTCCCCACCGTCCTACTCAAGCTCGCGGGTGCCGGTCCAGAGCTGCCAGTACTCGCCGCGCTGCGCGAGCAGTTCCTCGTGGGTGCCGCGCTCCACGATGCGCCCGTGCTCAAGCACCATGATCGCGTTTGCGTTGCGCACGGTGGAGAGCCGGTGCGCAATTACGAAGACCGTGCGACCACGCATGAGCGCGTCCATGCCGCGTGCGATGAGGGCCTCGGTGCGGGTGTCGACGCTCGAGGTGGCCTCGTCCAGGATGAGCACGGGCGGGTCGCTCACGGCCGCGCGAGCGATGGCGATGAGCTGCCGCTGTCCCTGGCTGAGGTTCGCCCCGTCGGCCGTGACCTGTGTGTCGTAGCCCTGTGGCAGGCGCGAGATGAACGAGTCCGCGTTTGCCACGCATGCGGCGTGGCGCACCTCCTCGTCGGTGGCGTCGAGCTTGCCAAAGCGGATGTTGTCGGCGATGCTCCCGCGGAAGAGGTGAGTGTCCTGCAGCACGATGCCCAGAGACGAGCGAAGCGACGCCTTCTTGATGTCGCGCACATCGATGCCGTCGTAGGTTATCTCGCCCGAACGCACGTCGTAGAAGCGATTGATGAGATTCGTGATGGTGGTCTTGCCCGCGCCTGTTGAACCCACAAAGGCGATTTTCTGCCCGGGCTTCGCAAAGAGCGTGAGGTTCGCAAGAACCGTCTGGTCCTCGTCGTAGCCAAAGGTGACGTTCTCAAAGCGCACGTCGCCGGCGAGAGGGACTGTGGATCCGTCCTCGCGGCGCCACTGCCAGCCCGCGGCGCCGGCAGCCATGCGGCGGTTGTCGTCCGCCGCGTCGTCGACAGCGTCCACGCGCTCCAGCGTGACCGTGCCCTCGTCCTTCTCGCCAGGCTCCTCCATCACCGAGAAGACCCGCTCCGCACCGGCAAGCGCCGTGAGCATGAAGTTGCCCAGCTGCGTGAGCTGGTTGATGGGCATGGCCGCCTGTCGAACAAACACCAGGTAGCTGGCCAGGCTGCCCACACCCATGTGGCCGCCTATGGCGAGCGCCGCGCCCACCACGGCCACCACGGCGTAGTTGGTGTACGAGATGGCGACTGTCGCGGGCACCATCGTGGAGGCATAGGCCTGGGCGCCGGTGCCGCTTGCGCGTAGGTCCTCGTTGAGCGCCCGAAAGCCCTTGAGGTTCTCGCCCTCGTGGTTGAAGACCTTCACAACCTTCTGTCCGACGATCATCTCCTCCACGTAGCCGTCCAGCGCGCCCAGGGTACGCTGCTGCTGCGAGAAGAGCCGCTTGGATCGTCTGCCCGAGAAGCGCACGTATGCCACAATGATCGCGTCGCAGGCAAGCGTGATGAGCGTGAGCCGCCAGTCCAGCACGACGAGAAGCACGATGGTCCCCACGGTCTGGATGGCCGCCTGCACCATGTTGGCAAAGCCGTTGTTGAGCGCCTCGGAGATGGTGTCTACGTCGTTGGTGAAGTAGCTCATCACGTCGCCGTTGCGCGTGCGGTCGAACCACGAGAGCGGAAGCGTCTCGATGTGGCCGAGAAGGTCGCGGCGAATGTCGAAGACGACGCGCTGCGCCGCGCGCACCATGGTCTGGGTGTAGCCCACGCTTGCGGCGACCCCCGCGGCGTAGATGGCGGCAGTTGCGGCAACGAGATGGACGAAGCGCGTCCAGTCGCCCGCGCCCACGGCGTCCACCACGGGCTTGATCATGTACGTGCCGGCGAGGTTGGCCCCGCCGGTCACGCAGACCAGCACCGCCACGGCCAAAAGCTGCCAGCGGGCGTGTCCTAGGTACGAGAGGAACCTTCTCAGCGTGTGCCGCAGGTCCTTGGGGCCCGCGGGGGCGCCTCCTCTACCGGGCATCGGGGGCCTCCTTTCCGGGGGTTGCGGCTGTTGCGGCCGCTGCGGGCGCAGACTTGTCTGCGGGCGCTGCCGGTGCCGTCGCGGTTGCGACGACCGCGGCGGCAACGTCGCCCGCGCTCGTCTCGGCGGTGCCGCCTACCTGCGACTCGTAGAGCTCGCGGTAGATGTCGTCCGTCTGCAGCAGCTCCTCGTGCGCGCCCGTGGCGTGCACGCGCCCGTCCTCGAGGACCACGATCTGGTCGGCATCCATGACAGAGGCCACGCGCTGCGCGATCACGACCTTGGTAACGTCCGTGAGCTGGGCGAGGTTCTCGCGTATGCGGGCGTCTGTGGCCATGTCGCATGCGGAGGTCGAGTCGTCGAAGACCAGCACGCGCGGGTGCTTGAGCAGCGTGCGGGCAATGCAGAGGCGCTGCTTCTGGCCGCCGGAGACGTTGCCGCCGCCGTGGCCCAGGTCCGCGTCGAGCCCGCCGATGCGGTCCAGGAACTCGTCCGCGCAGGCCAGCTGGCAGGCGCGGAGCAGCTCCTCGTCCGTCGCCGCGGCGTTGCCCCAGCGCAGGTTGTCGCGGACGGTGCCCGTGAACAGGACGTTCTTCTGGAGCACTATGCCCACGCCATCGCGCAGCGCGGCAAGGTCGTACTCGCGCACGTCGTGGCCGCCCACCTCGACGCTGCCGGAGCTAGCGTCGTAGAGGCGGGCCATGAGCTGCACGAGCGAGGTCTTTCCCGAGCCCGTGGCCCCCAGGACGCCAACGGTCGAGCCGGCAGGGAAGTGCAGGCTCACGTTTGAGAGGACGTCCTTCTCGGCCGTGGCCGAGTACCTGAAGGATACGTCGCGGAATGCGACCTCTCCGGTCTCCACGCGCTCGATGCCGCGCTCGGGGCTCTCTATGGCGGGCTTCTCGCGCAGCACCTCGCTCACGCGGTGGATGCTCGTGACGGCGCGCGCAAGCAGCAGGAACACGTTGGAGATCATCATCAGCGAGTTCATGATGAGAAGCACGTAGCTCATAAATCCCGTGAGCGTGCCCACGCCCATCTCGCCCGCCATGATCATCTGGCCGCCAAACCAGAGGAGGGCCACGCTTGCCACGTTCATCGAGAGCGTGAAGACGGGCGTGTTGATGACGGCGGTCCTAAAGGTGCGCGTGGCGGCGTTTGCCAGGCGCGCGTTGACCTGCTCGAAGCGCTCGGCCACGTAGCCCTCGCGCACGTAGGCCTTGATGGCGCGGATGGCGACGAGGTCCTCCTGAAGCGTGTCGTTGAGCTGGTCCATCGCGTGCTGCATGGCGCCAAAGAGCGGGGCCACATGGTGCACGATAAGCGCCAGGGCGCATGCCAGCGCGGGCAGGATCACAAAGAAGACCACGGCAAGCTTGGCGCTCATGGTGCAGGCGATGACGAGGCCGCACACGAGCATGACCGGTCCTCTCAGCATGGGCCTGAAGCCCATCACGAGGGCGTTCTGAATCACGGTGACGTCGGTGGTCATGCGCGTGACCAGCGACGACGTGTCAAAGTCGTCGAGGTTGGAGAAGGCGAAGCCCTGCACGTGGGCGTACTCGGCCTCGCGCAGGCCCGCGCCAAGTCCCATGGCAACCTCGGCGGAGAAGCGCGCGTAGCCCATGCCCAGGGCGCCTGCGCACACGGCGAGCGCCACCATGCGGGCGCCGAGCGCAAGGACGAGTCCCATGTCGCCCGTGGACACGCCCACGTCGACGATGCTCGCCATCACGAAGGGGATGCAGAGCTCGAGCGTGGCCTCGGTGAAGGCGCAGAGCGCGGCGAGAACGAACTGCCTGCGGTAGGGCCTGAGGTAGCGGGAGACGAGGGCGAGGTCACTCATCGCGCGCCTCCCTTGGGGCCGTTGTCCTGGGAGCCGGCTGCGCCGCCTGGGGCTGCGGGGCGTTTGCGGCGGCAAGGTTGGAGTGGATTCGCTCGAGGAGGCCTGCAAGGGTTTTGCGCTCCTCGGCCGAGAGGCCGGCGAGCATGACGTCCTGCTCGTTGTCGCAGACGCTGTCCCAGGCGGCAAGCGCGCCGTGGCCCGTTGCCGTGAGCTCAACGGTCTTGGTGCGGCGGTCTTCTCCGCGCGCGGTGCGTATGAGCCCCGCCTGGCGGAGAAGGTCGAGCATGCGCGATATCGCGGCGTCGTCTACCTCGAAGTACGTCGCCATCTCGTGCTGCGTGCTCGTGCCGTGCACGGCCAGGTAGGCGAGAAGCTTGGGCTGGCCGGGGCCGAGGCCCAGCCGTGCCATGCGTGGTCGCAGGTAGTTCGTCTGCGCGTGATACGCGCGGTAGAGCAGCATGTGCATGTCCTCGAGGGAGCGTCCCTCCTGCTCCATGGTTGCCACCTCCAATGAGACAAAGGGACAGTCCCTTTGTCTCATTTCTCGTTGCGGTGAGGCAAGGGAAAACCCTTGTCCATTGACGTATCAAGTATTCGCTTTCAGCGTATCGCGGAATGCGGGGGCAAAGGTGTGCCGGTGAATCCCGTCACAAAGTTGACGCATCAACGGTTCACGAACGGCATGCGCTCCTGGGCTTCTCGCCACCGCAACGTGGTAGGGTTGGTGCGCCTTTCTCGCCAACCGACCGCCCCAAGGAGAACCCATGCGCAAGCCCAAGCTCATTGCCAGCGACATCGACGGCACCATGCTCGTCAACTGGGCGCCGCGCTTCTCGCCGCAGATGCTGGGGCTTGTCGAGCGCATCGTTGACGCGGGCATCGTCTTTGTGTCCGCCTCGGGAAGGCAGTACACCAACCTGCAGCGGCTCTTCTCGCCCGTGGCCGACCGCATTCCATACGTGTGCGAGAATGGCTCGCTTGCCATCGCCGACGGCGAGCTGGTGTATCGCGCGACGATGGAGGACGACCTTGCGCGCGAGATTATCGAGGACATGCTGGCCGACCCCGGCTGCGAGCCGGTGGTCTCGGGGATGAGGACCGTCTACGTGCGCACTGGCGCACCCGAGCTGGTGGACCATCTCGTGAACGTGACGGGCTACAACGTGACCGAGCTGGACGACGTCACGCGCATTCCGGAGCCGTTCATGAAGGTCTCCGCGTACTGCACCGACGGCGTCCCGCGCGAGCGTCACTGGCACGAGCGCTTTGGCACCCGGTGCACGGTCAAGGTCACCGGACTGCAGTGGCTCGACCTCATGCCCAACGGCGTCGACAAGGGCGTTGCCTTGGCCGCGCTGGCCGAGCGCCTGGGGATTGACGCCGGCGACTGCATGGCGTTTGGCGATGCCGAGAATGACGTGGAGATGCTCGAGTGGGCGGGGTGTCCGGTAACGATGGAGACGTCGCAGCCGTCGGTGCTGCCGCTGGGCCGGTACCACACCGACACAGTTGAGCACGCGTTCGAGCGGATCCTCGACGGTCCGGGGTTCGACTGGTAGGGATGCGCGGCGGGTGCCGGACCCGGCAGGAGCCGTTTCTGCGTGAATGAGCCCTCCGGCGAGAAAATGACGCCGGGACGGGGACTTCGGACGGGATTTCGTACGAGAAGAGCCCTCCGGCGCCGAAAGCGCGCCGGAGCGGGGGCTTTGGACAACATTGCTGCGAGAATGAGCCCTCCGGCGAGAAAATGACGCCGGAGCGGGGACTCCCGACGGGATTTCGTACGAGAAGGGCCCTCCGGCGCCGAAAACGCGCCGGAGGCAGGGTTTCGTACGTACTAGCTGCGAGAACGCGTCTTCCGGCGCCCGCTGGAGCCCGAGCGCCCGCCGGAGCCCGCACGCTGCGCCCGCGGCCGCTCGGGCCTCACCAGGCATTTGGGCCCGTAGCCGATAAGGTCCTCTCGGTGCGCGCGGTGCAGCGCTTCCACCACCAGGTCGTAGTTCTTGGGGTCTCGGTACTGGATGAGCGCGCGTTGCATGGCCTTCTCGTGCGGGTTTGTGGGGCAGTAGACGTGCTTCATGGTGCGCGGGTCAAGCCCGGTGTAGTAGATGCAGGTGCTCACCGTCGACGGGGTGGGGTAGAAGTCGCTCACCTGCTCGGGGTTGTAGCCCAGGTCGCGGCAGAACTCCGCCAGCTTGACGGCATCCTCCATCGTGGACCCCGGGTGCGAGCTCATGAGGTACGGCACCACGTACTGCTCCTTGCCGCACGCGCGCGAGGCCTTCTCGAACTCGTGGACAAAGCGCTCGTAGACGTCGTTCGAGGGCTTGCCCATCACGCGCAGCACGTCGTCGCACACGTGCTCGGGCGCCAGGCGCAGCTGGCCCGAGGTGTGGTATTCGGCCAACTCGCGGATGAAGGTGTGGTCCTTGTCGTACAACGCGTAGTCAAAGCGGATGCCGCTGCGGATGAACACCTTCTTGACGCCGGGAATCGCGCGGAGCTTTCGCAGCAGCCCCACGTAGCGCTCGTGGGTTACGCGCAGGTTGGGGCAGGGCTCCGGCGCGAGGCAGCGACGGTCAACACAGGCGCCGGCCTTGGCCTGCTTGGGGCAGGCGGGCTGCATGAAGTCGGCCGTGGGGCCGCCCACGTCGTTGATGTATCCCTTGAAGTCGGGATCGTGCGTCATGGCCGTCGCCTCGGCCACGAGCGACTCGTCGCTTCTCGCCTGGATGATACGACCCTGGTGGAAGTTGAGCGCGCAGAACGAGCACTCGCCCAGGCAGCCGCGGTTGCTTGAGAGCGAGAACTTCACCTCCGCGATTGCGGGGATGCCGCCGGCCGCGTCGTACATGGGGTGCGCCGCGCGGGCGTAGGGCAGCTCGTAGACGGCGTCCAGCTCCGGCGTGGTGAACGGCTTCGCGGGCGGGTTCTGTATCACGTATACGCCGTGGTCGTACTCCTCGACCAGGGGGTGCGAGAGGTACGGGTTGAGGTTTCTGCACTGGATGCCAAAGCTGCGTGCGTACTCGGTCTTGTCGGCGCGCATTGCCTCCCAGGTGGGGAGGGTCACCGGATCCACGCACTGCTCGGTTGTTCTCGCGCGATAGACCGTGCCCGCGATCCAGCTGATGTCGTGGACGTCCACGCCGCCGTCGAGCGCGTCGGCGATCTCGACGATGGAACGCTCGCCCATGCCGTAGGAGATGATGTCCGCGCCGGAGTCCAGGAGAATCGAGCGCTTGAGCGAGTCGGACCAGTAGTCGTAGTGCGCAAGGCGGCGAAGCGACGCCTCGATTCCGCCGAGCACGATGGGCACGTGCTTGTACGTGCGGCGGATGAGGTTGCCGTAGACCACGTCCGCGTGGTCGGGACGCAGGCCCATCTTGCCGCCGGGGGAGTAGAAGTCCTTGGGGCGCCGGTGCTTGGCCACGGTGTAGTGGTTGACCATCGAGTCCATGTTGCCGCTGCACACGAGAAACGCCAGGCGGGGCTCGCCCAGGACGGTGATGCTCGCCGGGTCGCGCCAGTCGGGCTGCGCGACGACGCCCACCTTGTAGCCGTGGGACTCGAGCACGCGCGTGATGATGGCGCAGGCAAAGGAGGGGTGGTCGACGTAGGCGTCGCCGCTCACGTACACGAAGTCGCACTGGTCCCAGCCGCGCGCGGCCATGTCCTCGCGCGAGACGGGGAGAAACGCCGAGCGGTCCGGGCCGCGGTGTGCCGGGCGGTCCGGGCCGCGGTGATCTGGGCCGCGGTGCCCCGAGCGGTCCGGGCCGCGGTGTGCCGCGTACCCCTGGCCGCGGTGCGTTGAGGACGTCCGCTGACCGCGGCTCTCGTGGTGCATCTGCGTGTGGTCGTCCCCGTGCTGACGCGACCCGCGCTTCTTCTCGTCCATGTGCCCTCTTCTCCCTGCCGTAACTCAACCAGTGTAGTAGAAGGCCAGCTCGAACGCCCGCGCACGTGAGTGCTGCGGCATATTATCGTTACGTCATGAATCTGATAGCGCGGTGTCAGTAACATGTAACCCTCCAGCGAGGATGCCATGTTTGGTTTCATCGGGTATGATGCTCTGGCCAACTATCGAAAGGTGACTCCTACATGGTCAGCTTCCCCCAGTTCGTCGCGGCCGTACAGACCAACCCGTTCCTTGCTCTGGTAATGGTTCTCGTCATTGGGACCATATTCGTGAACGGCGCGACAGACGCCGCGAACGCCATCGCCGAGCCCGTGGGCACGCGCGCCATCGGCGTCAACCAGGCGATTGCCATGAGCGTGGTGTGCAACTTCGTCGGGCTTATCGGCATGACGCTCATCTCCACTGCAGTGGCCAACACCATGAGTGGGATGGTCGACTTCGGCGGAGACACACACGCGGCGCTCATAGCGCTTGCCGCTGCCACCGTGGGCATTGTGACCTGGGCATCCATCGCCTGGGTCTTTGGCATCCCCACCTCCGAGAGCCACGCCCTCATCGCCGGCCTCACCGGAGCCGCGCTCGCCGCTCACGGCGGCCTCGATGGCGTGAACATGGGCGAGTGGGTCAAGGTCATCTACGGCCTTGTGCTCTCGACGGTCTTGGGCTACGGCGCCGGCTGGGCGATTTCCAAAGCGATACCCGTGATCTTCCGCCAGGCAGACCGTCGCCGCATGAATAGTATCTTCAAGAAGTGGCAGGTTGTGGGCGCGGCGGGCATGGCCACCATGCACGGCGCCCAGGATGGCCAGAAGTTCATGTCCACCGCCATGATGGCCGTGCTCCTCTCGCAGGGGATGTCGGTCGAGGGGGCGCAGTTCCCACTGTGGATCGAGGTCATCTGCGCGGCTGCCATGGCCATCGGAACTGCCATTGGCGGAAAGCGCATCATCAAGAAGGTTGGCATGGAGATGGTCTCGCTCGAGCAGTACCAGGGCTTCGCCGCCTCGGTGAGCGCCACGGCCTCGCTGCTCATCGCCACACTTACCGGCCTGCCCGTCTCGACCACCCATACCTCCACGGCCGCCATGATGGGCGCGGGCGCCGCCAAGAACGTCCGCTCCGTGAACTGGGGCGTTGCCAAGGAGATGGTCCTTGCTTGGGTCTTCACGTTCCCAGGCTGCGGACTTATTGGATTTCTGCTCACTAAGCTCTTCCTCGTCGTGTTCTAAGGAGAACCCATGCCCCGTGCCAAGAAAGAGGACATCTTCTACACCCTGCTCAAGGACTTCGCCGCGCGCATCGACGATGCCGCCGAGGAGTACGTGAGGATCATCACCAGCTATCCCGACACCACTTCCGAGATTCCGCAGATGAAGGTCTTCGAGAACAAGTGCGACGAGAAGGTCAAGCACATCATGGAGGAGCTCTACTCGTCCTTCGTGACGCCCATCGAGCGCTCCGACATCAACGACCTTGCGCTTGCCATGGACGACATCGTCGACTACATGAACACGATTTCCTCTGGGCTGGACCTCTTCAACGTGAACGAGATGCGCAAGGAGGGCCCACAGATGGCCAACCTCACGCTCACCGCAGTGAAGGACATCCACGTGATGATCGACCACCTGCCGGACTACAAGAAGGACCCGCTGGTCATGGAGAAGGCCATCGCCGTTGGTCACATCGAGGATGAGGGCGACCTTGTCTACCAGAACGCGCTTCGTCGTCTGTTCCAGGAGGAGCCCAACGGACGTTATACCGTTACGTGGACGAGACTCTTTGACCAGATGGAGAACCTGCTCGACGCGTGCGACAACACCGCTGGCGTGGTCCGCTCGGTGGTGCTCAAGGGGGCGTAGGTCTGGCGTCGCCTTTCCCTACCTGCGCCTCAGGCGGCTGCCACTCTTACGATACGGGTGGTAGCCGCTTTCCTTTGCGTTGCGAAAACGGTCGTGGGCGCCTTCGCATTGGCTTGAGTGCATCGAACTTGCCTTCATTACACTGTTTTCGCTCGTTTTGCATCGAACTGGCCTTGGTTACACTAGGTTTACGGCGGACTCCAAGTAGTCGACTTCTTGTCATACAACATATTGTGGTCACGTGTTTTCCTAAACACCAAATGAGATAGCCATACTTTGGCGGTCGCAGAAACCTCATGTAACGAAGGGCGGTTCGATGCAGCGGACCAGTGTTTTCATGTAACGAAGGGCAGTTCGATGCAAGGCTCCTCCACCATTGCGTAGAAATCGGGAGTCCAAATACGGCCATGCCGAGTGAACCCTCGGAATGCGAGCCTACCAATTCACCCCCCCCAACTGCTCGGCAAACCAGCTTTGTGCGCTTTCCAGAATTGTCTTGTCAGATGGCAAGACAGAGTGCATACTGTCGCACCAGTGACCACGCCAACCAAAGGGGAGCATCGTGGAGGAAGACCAACCAAGGCACGACGCGGAGGAGATTGCCGAGAGGGTCGAGCGGCTCAAGCGCGAGAGGGGTGCCGTGGTCCTTGCGCATTACTACGTTCCCGCCGAGACACAGCGCCTTGCGGACTACGTCGGCGACTCGTTCTACCTGGCCCGCCTTGCCAAGACCCTCGATGCGCCGGTCTTCGTGCTGTGTGGGGTCTCGTTCATGGCCGAGAGCGTGAAGCTCCTCAACCCCGCGCGCCGCGTCCTCATGCCCGAGCCCGCGGCGGATTGCCCCATGGCCCACATGGTGCGCCGCGAGGATGTCGACCGTGTGCGTGCCGAGGTAGAAGACCTCGCCGTCGTGGCCTACGTCAACACCACTGCGGAGGTCAAGCGCTGGGCAGACGTTTGCGTGACCTCCTCCAACGCCATCAAGGTGGTGCGCGAGCTCCCCGAGAAGAACGTCCTCTTCATCCCCGACATGAACCTTGGTCGCTATGTGGCAGAGCAGGTGCCCGAGAAGAACGTGATCTTGAACCGCGGCTACTGCCCCACGCACAACAAGATCGGCATCGCTCAGGTCGAGGCGCTCGAGCTGGCGCACCCGGATGCGCTGGTGCTTGCGCACCCCGAGTGCACGCGCGAGGTGCTCGACGAGGCCGACTTCATAGGCTCCACCAAGCAGATCATCGAGCGTATTGCCGCAGGTGAGGAGCGAGAGTTCGTCGTTCTTACCGTGGTGGGCGTCGCCGCAGAGATCGCGCGCCGCACGGAGGGTCAGGGCAAGCGAGTCTTCTTCCCCGAGCCGGCGCCCGTGTGCCCCAACATGGCCATGGTCACGCCCGAGAAGCTCCTGGCCTGCCTGGAGAGCATGACGGGAGAGGTCGCGCTGCCGGAAGACCCGCAGCGTGCCGTCGAGCCGCTCGAGCGCATGCTCGAGCTGGCGGGGAGGTGAGCGGCATGGCAAGCGCTGCTGTTGTGGAAAGGCCTGCTCAGACGGTCGATAAGGCAAGGGCGCCGCGACCTCGCGCGCTTACGAGCGACGTCGTTATCGTGGGTTGTGGCGTGGCCGGGCTCTACTCGGCGCTCAACCTGCCGCGCGCGCTGCGCGTGACCATGATCTGCAAGGAGGACCTCGAGAGCTGCGACTCGATGCTCGCCCAAGGCGGCATCTGCGTTATGCGCGACCGCGACGACTACGACTCCTGGTTTGACGACACCATGCGCGCCGGCCACGGCGAGTGCCGCGCCCAGAGCGTCGACACCATGATCTGGTCCAGCCGAGACGTGATAGCAGACCTCGTGCACCTTGGCGTGGAGTTTGACCGCACGCCCGACGGCGGCTATGACTACACCCGCGAGGGCGCCCACTCCCGCCCGCGCATCCTCCACCACGCCGACGTCACCGGGAAGGAGATCACGACCAAGCTGCTCGCGCAGGTGCGCCTGCTCCCCAACGTTGAGATTCGCGAGCACGTGTGCATGGACGACCTTCTCGTGGAGGGCGGCTCCTGCGTGGGCGTCGTTGCGCACGACGCGCACGACAGGCGCCTCGAGCTGCGCGCACGCGACGTCATTCTCGCCACGGGCGGAGTCGGCGGCCTCTACGAGCGCTCCACGAACTTCCCGTGCCTCACGGGTGACGGCTGCCGCGTGGCGGCGGCACATGGCGTGACGCTCGACCACATGGACTACGTGCAGATTCATCCCACGTCGCTCTACACCGAGAAGCCCGGGCGAGCCTTCCTCATCTCGGAGAGCTGCCGCGGCGAGGGCGCCATCCTTCTCAACGCCGCCGGCGAGCGCTTCTGCGACGAGCTGCAGCCACGCGACGTGGTCTCGAAGGCCATCTACGACCAGATGGAGCGCGAGGGGTCGCGCTACGTGCGCCTGTCGTTCGAACGCGTGCCGGAGGGCGTCATCTGCGGCCACTTTGCCCACATCTGGCAGCGCTGCCTGGAGGAGGGCTACGACATTCGTCGTGAGCCCATCCCCGTGGTGCCCGCGCAGCACTACCTCATGGGCGGCATCCACGTGGACGCTAACTCCGAGACCAGCCTGCCGCACCTGTATGCGGCCGGCGAGACAAGCTGCAACGGCGTGCACGGCGCCAACCGGCTGGCGAGCAACTCGCTTCTCGAGAGCCTCGTCTTCTCCCGGTTGGCCGCACGCAACATCGTGAGAGAAAGGCATGCCGCATGAACTCGGTAACGCTAAGGCTGCAGGCCGAGCCGCTTATCCTCTCGGCCCTTCGCGAGGACATCACCAGCGAGGACGTCACAACGGCGTCCGTGATAGGGGAGGCCGCCACGGGCGAGGTGCGGCTCATCGCCAAGGAGGACGGCGTCATCTGCGGGCTGGACGTGTTCGCGCGGACCTTCGAGCTTATCGATCCCACGGCGACCTGCGAGTTCTCCGTCAAGGAGGGCGAGGACGTCACCGCAGGTCAGGACCTTGGATGCGTGCGCGCCCACGTGCGTGCGCTTCTCTCGGGCGAGCGTGTGGCGCTCAACTTCCTGCAGCGGATGAGCGGCATCGCGACGGCAGCGCGCAGGATGTCCGCGCTCTTCGCGGGCACGCGCACGCGCCTAGTCGACACGCGCAAGACCTGCCCCAACATGCGCGTCTTCGAGAAGGAGGCGGTGCGCGTGGGCGGCGCCGGCAACCACCGCTACAACCTCTCCGACGGCGTGCTCCTCAAGGACAACCACATCGACGCAGCTGGTGGCGTGGCCAAGGCCGTTGCGGCGGCGCGCGCCTACGCGCCCTTCGTGCGCAAGATTGAGGTGGAGGTCGAGACAATCGAGCAGGTTCGCGAGGCCGTGGCCGCCGGCGCCGGCATCATCATGCTCGACAACATGGACCTGGACGCCATGCGCGAGGCGATCCGCGTGATCGATGGAGCCGCCGAGGTGGAGGTCTCGGGCAACGTCACGATGGAGCGAGCGGCGAGCCTCGCCGACCTGGGCGTGGACTACGTCTCGTCCGGCGCGCTCACCCACTCCGCGCCCATCCTCGACCTCTCGCTCAAGCACCTCACCGTGACCTCGAATCCATGCTAGGCTGAGGTGCATGGGCGGAGAAGATCGCAGGGCAAAGATCGTCGCGCTCCTCGGCAGTGCCGGGGGGCCGGTCTCTGGTGGCCAGCTGGCGCGCGAGCTTGGCGTGAGCCGACAGGTCATCGTGCAGGACGTTGCGCTTCTCAGACGCAGCGGCGTCGAGCTTGAGTCCACCCACCGCGGCTACGTGCTGCGCAGCCACAGCTTGCCTCGCCGCATCTTCAAGGTGCGCCATACCGAGGAGCAGATGGAAGACGAGCTCAACCTCATCGTCGACCTTGGTGGGACCGTGGAGGACGTGGTGGTGAACCACCGTACGTACGGGGTCATCTCCGTGCCGCTCAACGTGTCCAGCCGTCGCGACGTGGCGCGCTACCTGGCCGACATTGCGTCGAGCAGGTCGACGCCCCTCTCGCGCGTGACTTCCGGCTACCACTTCCACCACGTGAGCGCTGCGTCCGAGGAGATACTGGACGAGATTGGCGCGGCGCTCGCGGAGCGCGGGTACCTGGTGGACCGCCTCCCATACGAGACCGTGGAATGAGACAAGGGGACAGCCCCCTTGTCTCATTCCTTGTTGCAACTGCGGAAATGTGCCTTCTGGCGAGAAAACGTCGCCGGAGGACGCGTCCCGCAGGAATTACGTACGAATGTCCCTCTCGTGCGTCATTTTTTCTCCGGCAGAGCTGTTTTTACAGCTACGATGCCTGAAACTGCGCTTTCGGCGTCGAATCCTCGCCGGAGGGGTCCCTTCTCCCCACCAAATCCGAGCTGCGGGCGTACGGCCCACGACCACACGGTGTTGTTCCTCTGTCGCCTTTGTTACAAGCTCCGCAATGATTGCGACCACCTGGTTTCGGCGTCCTACTCTGGTTGAACACGCGCCCGCACCTGGGCGCGAGCCGGACGAGAGGGGATTTACCAATGGAGAAGAAGGACATCGACTGGGGTAGCCTCGGTTTTGCCTACATGCATACCGACTACAGCTACGTCTCGAACTACAAGGACGGCGCCTGGGATGAGGGCGCGCTTACGCCCGACCACACCGTCACGCTCTCCGAGTGCGCAGGGCTTCTCCACTACTGCCAGGAGGTCTTCGAGGGCCTCAAGGCGTATACCACCAAGAGCGGGGACATCGTCTGCTTCCGCCCGGACCAGAACGCCGAGCGCATGTACAACTCGGCGAACCGCATCTGCATGCCGCCGTTCCCCAAGGACCGCTTCGTGAAGGCAGTCGAGGAGGTCGTCAAGGCGAACGCCGCCTACGTCCCGCCCTTCGGCTCCGGCGCGACCCTCTACATCCGTCCGTTCATGTTCGCGACCGGTGACGTCATCGGCGTGAAGCCCGCCACCGAGTACCAGTTCCGCATCCTTGTGACACCCGTCGGCCCGTATTACAAGGGCGGCGTGCACCCCGTCAAGCTTCAGGTCTCCAAGTACGACCGCGCGGCGCCCCACGGCACCGGCAACATCAAGGCCGGCCTCAACTACGCGATGAGCCTCTACCCCAGCGTCGAGGCGCACAGCAAGGGCTACGCGGACAACATGTTCCTCGACCCCAAGACCCGCACCTACGTCGAGGAGTCCGGCGGCGCCAACATCCTCTTTGTCAAGGAGGACGGCACCCTCGTCGTGCCGCAGTCCTTCACCGACTCCATCCTGCCTTCCGTCACGCGCCGTTCGCTGGTCGACGTGGCCGAGAAGATGCTGGGCATGAAGGTCGAGCAGCGCCCCGTCAAGTTCCAGGAGATCCTGGACGACGAGTTCGTCGAGGCCGGCATGTGCGGCACCGCAGCCGTCATCTCGCCCGTGGGCGAGGTCGACAACGACGACGTCCACTACGTCTTCAAGAGCGGCATGGAGAACGTGGGGCCCGTCATGAAGGAGCTGCGCGAGACGCTCACCGGCATCCAGTCCGGCGAGATCGAGGACAAGTTCGGCTGGGTCCACAAGATCTGCTAGTCACCAGCTACGTGTAGGCGAGGGCCCTGTCCCTACGAGAAGTGCGCTGTGCGGAACTTCTCTTCGGGAACAGGGCCCTCGGCGTATCTGGCAAGCTCGCGTGGGATTTAGTTGCCGGGGAGAAAAATCCCGCGGCAGAAAAATCCCCCGGCGACGTGGGTCGCCGGGGGACACAAGGCTGCGCTGACAGCCAAGCCTACTTCTTGGCCTTGCCCTGGTTGGCGACGGCGTTGATCTTGGCCTCGATGGTGGCAGGGTCGCCGATGTAGTGCTTGTCGAGGATGTTCCAGTCCTTGTCAAAGGTGTAGGAGCAGGGAACGCCCGTGGGGATGTTGACCTTGAGGATCTCCTCGGGGGTGAGGTGCTCGAGCTGCATCACGAGAGCGCGCAGCGAGTTGCCGTGGGCGGCGATAAGAACGCGCTTGCCGCTTTCGAGCTGCGGCTTGATCTCCTGCTCGAAGTACGGCCACGCGCGGGCGATGGTGTCCTTCAGGCACTCGGTGTAGGGGAGGTCCTCCTGCGGCACGTCGCGGAACATGGCCTGGACGTGCGGGTCGCGCTCGTCGCCGGGCGTGAGCGCGGGCGGCTGGACGTCGAAGGAACGACGCCAGATGAGGACCTGCTCCTCGCCGTGCTCCTCGGCTGCCTTGGCCTTGTTGAGGCCCTGCAGCGCGCCGTAGTGGCGCTCGTTGAGGCGCCAGGTCTTGTGGACGGGCAGCCATGCGCGGTCCATCTGGTCGAGCACGATGTTCAGCGTGTGGATGGCGCGCTTGAGCAGGGAGGTGTAGCAGACGTCGAAGTCGAAGCCCTGCTCCTTCAGCGCCTTGCCGCCGGCTGCCGCCTCGGCGCGGCCGGTGTCGGTGAGGTCGACGTCGGTCCAGCCGGTGAAGAGGTTGAGCTTGTTCCACTCGGACTCGCCGTGACGGATGATCACGAGGTGCATGTTCTGGTCGTCAGACATGGACTTCCCTTCTCTTGGGCTTTTTCGTGCGCTTCCGCACACCTGTAGATAGTATGACGCATTAGGGTATAGTTGACATAGGTTAACTTGAAGCTTGCATGTGGGAGGCAAACATGAGTCCCCTCGACGTCATCATCATCCTGGCGGTTGCGGCCGTCGTCGTTCTCTGCGTGCGCTCGATTGCTCATGGCGGCGCCAGCGAATGCAGCACCTGCGGAGACACTGGTTGCACGGCACGCTATAACGGTGGCCATTGCCGCGCCGCAGACGACATGCTTCGTCGCGCAAACCAGGCCCTCGACAAGCCCGCCCACCCCAAAGCTGGATAGTTCGCCAAAATCGGGCGGCTGCGGTTGCTCCAAAGTGTCTCCCACGTCATAATTCCCACCGATGGGCAGGCAGAAACAGGCGTGAAATACGGTTGTGGGAACGTGAGATGCGATTGAAACTGCACCCGCGCCCGCACCTTCGGGAGGAGATTCATGAGCACCGAGAAGGACATTGATTTCGTTCTACGCACCGTTGAGGAGCGCGACATTCGTTTTGTTCGCCTGTGGTTCACAGACGTCCTGGGCACGCTGAAGTCGTTCGCGATCTCGCCCGAGGAGCTCGAGGAGGCCTTCGAGGAGGGCATTGGCTTCGACGGCTCGTCGGTTGATGGCTTTGCTCGTCTCGAGGAGTCCGACATGCTCGCCTTCCCCGACGCCGAGACCTTCCAGCTCCTGCCCTGGCGCCCCGCCGAGAGCGGCGTGGCGCGCGTGTTCTGCAACATCTGCACGCCTTCCCGCGAGCCCTTTGCCGGTGACCCCCGTGGTTGCCTCGAACGCGTCTTCGAGCGCGCCGACCGTGAGGGCTACGTCTTTAACGTTGGCCCCAAGATCGAGTACTTCTACTTTGACAACGACGTCGAGCCGGTGCCGCTGGACAAGGCTGGCTACTTCGACCTCACGCCGACCGACGTCGCCAACGACCTGCGTCGCCAGACCACGCTCACGCTCGAGAAGATGTCCGTCCCCGTGCAGTACTCCTTCCACGGCGGCGGACCGTCCCAGAACGTCATCGAGCTGCGCTTTACCGAGGCCGTGAGCTGCGCCGACAACATCATGTCTTCTCGCCTTGTCATCAAGCAGGAGGCAGCGGCCGAGGGGCTCTTCGCGTCGTTCATGCCCAAGCCCCTCTCCGATGCGCCGGGTTCTGCCATGTTCCTCTACATGTCGCTCTTCGACCACGACGGCGAGAACCTCTTCTGGGCGCCCAAGACCGAGCATCCCGCGCACCTCTCCGAGCTGGCGCAGCACTTCGCGGCGGGTCTTCTCCGTTATGCGCCCGAGTTCACGCTGGTCACCAACCCCACGGTGAACTCCTACAAGCGCTTCATCACCTCCGGCGAGGTGCCCAACTACGCCACGTGGGGGCGCAAGAACCGCTCCGCGCTGGTGCGCGTTCCCACGCACAAGCCTGGCAAGCACGTGGCCACCCGCGTCGAGCTGCGCAGCGCCGACAACACGGCCAACCCGTACCTCGCGCTTGCCGTCACGCTGGCGGCAGGCCTCAAGGGCATCGAGGACGAGCTGCCGCTTCCCGAGGAGGCCACGGTCGACACCTTCTCTCAGACCCAGCGAGAGCTTGCCGCCAAGGGCATCGAGCGTCTGCCGCGCACCCTGGGCGAGGCCGTTGACCGCTTCGAGGAGTCCGAGCTCATGCGTGAGACCCTGGGCGATCACATCTTCAACTACCTGGTCGAGAGCAAGCGCCAGGAGTGGGAGGAGTTCTGCACTACCGTCACCGACTGGGAGCGCGTGCACTACTACGGCGGCGTGTAGGCCGAGGGCTTCTCGCTGAGAAAACCTTTGCTTGTGGGGCGCCCACCGGAGATTCCGGCGGGCGCCTTTCTTGTCTGCGCTCTTTGCTGCCGGGGCGACCGGGGCTTCCTGCTGGAACGCGCGCTTCGGCGAGCGTGCGGCGCCTGGATTGGGGGGTCGATACACATTCGTGCGACGAATGTGTATCGACCTGCGCGGGTCACACATTCGGGTACGAATGTGTATCGAGAAAGGCCTGGACTGGCGCCCGGAGCCTCATGAGGTTCTCGCCGTCGCGCGGGCGGACCCTTGAGTTCCGAGTTGACGCCGCAGCAAGGGTTCCATACGTACCTCTCCGCTAAAACTGAGGTTCGGGCGAGAAAACGGCGCCGGAAGGGGCTTCTCGGACGTGACCGCTGCAGAAACGTGAGCTTCGGCGAGAAAACGGCGCCGGAACCTAGGTTTTAGACGGGTTTGCGTACGAAAGCGCACCACGTGCGCCAGATTTTCTCCGAAGCATAGGTTTCAGACGTAATGCCTGCTAAAGCCCGTCTTCCGGCGTCAAATTGACGCCGGAAGGAAGACCGGCGCCCCTGCGCTGCGGAAATGCCTCCGTCTACTCGGGCCTCAGTCACGATGGCTGACCCGCATGCCCTCCTTTTTCATCTATGCGCATTCGTGCATAGGAATTCAGCACTCATTGTGGGTACGCCAAAGATATACCATAAAATAGCATAAATATATACAATAATGCATAAAATGCTACGAAAACGGCCAGTTACTCTTTGTCAATCTTGTTAAGAAACCGCCGTGAGATGCCGTTCGCGGAGCCGTTGAGCCAAACTACTTGACCAGCGGAGGGGTGGTATCAAGGCCGTAATGTTCCCCTCACGTTAGAGAGAAGAGCATCTCATGAAGCAGCTCGCGTCACTCACGCGCCGCGACTTTCTCGCGTGCGCAATGGCAGCCATGGGCACGGCGGCACTCGCCGGTTGTGGCTCCACCGCGTCCCCTACAGGCGCCTCTGCCGGTTCGGCGGCGGCATCCTCGAACGACACCTACACCCTGGTCAAGGACGGACAGCTCACCATCGCGTCCGACCTCGCCAACCCGCCGCTCGACTACACCGACACCTCGACCAACCAGCCTGCGGGCTTCGAGGTCGAGCTCATGCAGGCGATCGGCGAGAAGCTCGGCCTCACGAGCGTGTACCTCTCGCCCGTGAAGTTCGATACCATCATCCCCACCATCAAGCAGGGCGGCACCGCCGACGTGGGCGTCTCCAACTTCACCATCACCGACGAGCGTAAGCAGGAGATCGACTTCACCGATCCCTACCTCGACTCCAACCAGGGCCTTGTGACCGCGAAGACCGCTACCAAGACCACGCAGGACGACCTCAACTCCGCAGACGTCAAGGTCGCCGTCCAGGCCGGCACCACCGGCGAGTCCTGGGTGCAGGAGAACCTCCCCAACGCCACGTGCGTCTCGCTCGATGATCCTGTCGTGGCGCTCACGGGCGTCCAGTCCGGCCTCTACGACGCGGCCGTGGCCGACCTTCCCGTGGTCAAGTACCTCGTGAACAACTCCTTCACCGACTGCCAGGTCTCCATCGAGATTCCCACGGGCGAGCAGTACGGCATCGTTGTCTCCAAGTCCAACCCCGCGCTCACGAGCGCCATCAACGATGCCCTTGCCCAGCTCGATGAGGACGGCACGCTCAAGGACCTCAAGACCAAGTGGTTTGGAGCAGACCTGTAACGGTCCGGGTCCATCGCCCGTAACGTCGGGCGGCAACAATGGGGGAAACACCGACCGCCCAAGGCGGGAAGACAAGCAATAGGAAGGGAACACCATGAAGAACTCCATGAGCAGGCGTCAGTTCATTCTCGCCGCGGGCGCACTTGCGGGCAGCGCGGTCCTCGCGGGCTGCGGTGGCAGCTCCACCAGCAGCTCCTCCGCGAGCACGGACTCCTCGAGCGCCTCGACCTCCTCGAGCGACGACTCCTACACGCTCGTGAAGGACGGCACCCTGACCGTCGTCGCCGAGCTGGGCTTTGCCCCGTTCGAGTACATGGACGACAAGACCGGCGATCCCGAGGGCTTCGACGTCGACGTCATCAAGGCCGTCGCCGACAAGATGGGCCTCCAGTGCGAGTACCTGCCCAACCAGAAGTTCGACACCCTCGTGCCCCTCATCAAGCAGGGCGGCAAGGCCGACGTCTCCATCGCTGCCATCACGATCACCGACGAGCGCGAGGACTCCGTCGACTTCTCCGAGCCCTACCTTGACTCCAACCAGGCCATCGTTGCCCTGAAGGGCTCCGCCGAGACCGAGGAGACCCTGAACGACGCCTCCAAGCAGGTTGTCTGCCAGGGCGGCACCACCGGTGACGACTGGATCACCGAGAACCTCCCCAACGCCACCCGCGTCCCCGTCGACGACGTCACGGCCGCCCTCACCGGCGTCCAGACCGGCCTCTACAACGCCATGGTCGTCGACCTCCCCGTCGCCAAGTACATGCTCTCCAACTCCTTCTCCGACCTGGACATCATCGAGGAAATCCCCACGGGCGAGCAGTACGGCATCGCGGTCTCGAAGGACAACCCCAACCTCACCAAGGCCATCAACAAGGCGCTCGAGGACATGAAGAGCGACGGCACGATGGACTCCATCGAGACCAAGTGGTTCGGCTCGACCATCTAGCAGGC
>URLM01000024.1 GCA_900548775.1 uncultured Olsenella sp. | reverse complement strand
ACGGTCACGATGAGGTCGGGCTTGCCGTCGGCCAGCACGCGGTCGAGCGCCGCCTTGGTGAGGCCGTAGCCCTCGCCAAAGCGGTGGGGGATGTAGGCGCGGGCATGGCCGCCCAGCTCGCGCAGGCCAAGCGCAAGGATACAGGTCGAACTCATGCCGTCGACGTCGAAGTCGCCAAAGACGGCGATGTCCTCCCCCGCCCTCACCGCCCGCTCGACGCGGTCTGCGGCCTCCGACATACCGGGGATGACGAGGGGGTCCGCCCAGTCGCGCTCCAGCGAGGGGGTGAGGAAGGCGCGGGCCTCCCCTACGTCTGTGATCCCGCGGGCAGCGAGGACCCTTGCCACCAGCCGGGACACGCCCAGCGCGGTGGCAAGGGTCTTCTCGGCCTGCGGGTCTGCGCCAAGGAGGTCCCAGCGACGGCTGTCGAGAAGTCCTGGCACCCTAGCCCTCCTTGGGCTGGTTCTTCTCAGCACCTACGGCAGGGGCGGCAGCGGCCTTCTCGGCCTTGCCGTACTTCGCCTCGAGCTTTGCCCACTTGGGCTCGCGCGTCTTCCAGATGGCGAGGAGCGGCGAGGCCACGGCGAAGCTGGAGTAGGTGCCCAGGATCTCGCCGACCAGAATGGCGAAGGCGAAGTCCTTGAGCGTGGCGCCGCCGATGGCCAGCATGCAGATCACGGGCACGAGCGTCACGACCGTGGTGTTGATGGTGCGGACGATGACCTCGTTGATCGAGTAGTTGCAGATCTGGAAGTAGGTGTGGTGCACACCGTCGCGGAGCTGCTTGGCGTTCTCGTTCATGCGGTTGAACTCGACCACCGTGTCGTAGAGCGAGTAGCCCATGATGGTGAGCAGCGCCGCGATCACGTTGGGAGAGATGTCGATCTGGAACCAGGCGTAGACGCCCAGCGTGATCACGAGGTCGTGGAGAAGCGCGACCACCGCCGTGATGGACATCTTGAACTCGTAGCGGAACGAGACGTAGGCGATGATGAGCAGAATCGCCACGCCAAATGCCAGGAGCGAGGAGCGCGTGGTGTCGGCGCCCCAGTCGGGGCCGATGGTCGTGACGGTGTAGTTGTCGCTCGTGAGGCCAAGCGAGCTGGCCGCCGCCTGCGCGTGCGCGTTCGCGGTGGTGGGGTCGGTGGTGTCGGAGCGCACGAGGAAGCCCGCCTCGCCCTGCGTGGTGGTCGTCTGGACGGTGGCCGTGCCCTCGCCCGTCGCCTCGAGGGCATCGCGCATCTGCTCGATGGTGATGGTGCCCGTCTGGTAGAAGTCTATCTCGGTGCCGCCCGTGAACTCGATGCCAAAGACCAGGCCGCGCACGGCGAGGCCGACGATGGAGAGAACCACGAGGATGCACGAGAGCGTGAGGAACTGCTTGCGGTGACCGATGAACGAGATCTCGTGGGAGAAGTGGCTACGCACGAGCCTCACCCCCCTTCGCGGGCGATGCGGGCGACTTGGCGCCCCTCACCTTCTGGGCCTCCTGGGACTTGCGCTCCGCCTCGGCGATGTCCTGGTCGACGCCCCAGAAACCGGGGCGCGACGGAATGACGTGGGCGGCGAGGAGCCTCAGCGCGGGCGCCTTGAAGCCGAACATGGTCACGATGTCGCAGACGACGCCGAGTGCCAGCGTGAGGCCGAAGCCCTTGACGGTGCCCGTGCCCACGAAGAAGAGGGCGAGCGCGGTGACGAGGGTCACGATGTCGGCGTCAAGCGAGGTCGTGATGCCGTGGCGAGCACCCGAGACCGAGGCGTTCTTGACGGTGCGGCCCATGCGGATCTCCTCGCGGAAGCGCTCGAGCACCAGGATCGAGGAGTCTGCGGCAGAGCCCGTGGTGAGCACCATGCCCGCCAGGCCCGGAAGCGACAGCGAGAACATGCCGTAGTGCGAGAGGATGGCGAGAAGCCCCAGGTAGAGAATCGCGAAGACCGCCAGGGATCCCAGCGTGAGGAGCCCCAGGCCGCGATAGAAGAAGAACAGGTAGACAATCACGATGGCAACGCCAATGACAAGCGCGAGAATGCCCTGGTTGAGCGAGTCCTGACCGAGCGTGGGGCCAACGACGCGGCTCTCGGAGTAGTTGAGCGTGACGGGCAGCGAGCCGGAGTCGAGCACGGTCTTGAGCTCCTGGGCGGCAGCGCTCGTGAAGTTGCCGGTGATGGAGACCTTGCCGCCCGAGATCTCCTCCTGCACGGCAGGCGCCGACTGAACGACGCCGTCCAGGACGATGCAGATCTGGCCCTTTGTTGGCGCAAGCTCCTTGGTAACCTTGTCGAAGATGTCTGCGCCCTCGGAGTTGAAGGTGACGTTGACGGCATAGGTTCCCACCGAGGTCGACGACTGTGCGATCGATGTGGACTGGATGTAGGAGCCGTCGAGGAAGGCGGTGTAGGTGCCCTGCTCGAGCTTCACGTTGGAGGCACCTGCCTCGATTTTGGCGAGGGCGTCCGCGTCGCCGATGTCGTCGAGGCGGACGAACTCGAGGTGCCCGGTCTGGCCGATGGTCTGGACCGCGGAGTCCGCGTCCGTGGCGCCGGGGATCTGGACGAGAATCGAGTTGCTGCCCTGGATCTGCACGGTCGCCTCGGAAGCGCCCAGCGTGTTCACGCGCTTCTCGACGATGGTCTTGGCGGTGTTCATCTCGTCTGCGGTGGGTGCGGAGCCATCCTGCTTGGAGGCGGTGAGGATCACCGAGACGCCGCCCTGGATGTCGAGGCCGGTGGTGATGCGCTCGCCGAGCGGCGTGAAGCAGAACGCGCACGCCAAGCAGACGACGGCGGTGACCACGAGCGTCGAGACGTAGCGGCGCACGGTCGGGTTCATTCGGCGACGCTTGGTGCGACCAGGACGAGAGCCGCGGCTTGCCTTTGTGGCGTGCGACTTCGACTCGGTAGCGTTCCACCGGTCGAGACCCGTCTTGGGGGCCTCGCGGTCTTGCTTCTGGGCCATGTGAAAAACCTTCCGTGTTGCGGCAGAGGTGCCGGCCAGGCGACGGAGACGCCCGGCTGTGGTTGTTTTCCGAAGCCCATTATAGAGTTTGCCCCGCGACGTCGCTGAGGTGGGCCTTTGGTCACGCCCCTTCGATTCCCGGCGACCCGGGTGCCCACTTCTCGCCCCCGGGTGCTTTCTTCTCGCCTTGCCCGCACTCTGCGCGGCCTTGCGTTGTTACCGGCCCATCTTGGCCCCAGATCGTTTCCGCAGGTGAGGCCTGACGGGAAGCCACGGTCCGGTAACATCGCGCGCCTTCGCTGCCGCCGTTGTTACCGGCGCGTTGGGGGGCCGCTGTTGCTATCTGGGAGAACGCTCGGGCGCCGCGACGGCCCGGTAACAAGGCCCGCGCGCCCACCGAAAGGCCCGCGCGCCCGGACCCAACATGCCACACCGCCCCTTCCCCGCTTCCGCCACCCTCCGTTCTTTATCGGTATGTGTGAATCTTGCTACTCGCCAACTGGGCAAACGTGACCCCCGATTCACACATACCGATAAAGAACGGAGGAGAGGGAGGGGGTGGGGCTAGAGGGCTGGGCTCAGAGGGGTCGCGGAGCCGCAGGGGCTACCAGTCCTGTGCGGCGGGAGAGTCCATCCAGCGCGAGACGAAATCCCCGTACGTCCCTGCGATGATCGACTCGCGCGCACGGCGCATGAGGTCGAGAAGGAAGTACAGGTTGTGCATCGACAGCAGGATCGAGCCGGCCATCTCTTTCTGTCGCACGAGATGGTGCAGGTAGGCGCGGGTGTATCCGCCCTGGCACACGGGGCAGGTGCATGCCGGGTCGAGTGGGCCGGCGTCGTGGGTGAACCGGGCGTGGCGCAGGTTGAGCTTGCCCTCGCTCGAGAAGGCCGTGCCCATGCGGGCGGTTCGGGTGGGCAGCACGCAGTCGAACATGTCGATGCCGCACGCGACGCCACGCGCGAGCGTGGTGGGGTTGCCCACGCCCATGAGGTAGCGGGGCTTCTCGCGCGGCATGTACTGCGAGGCCAGGGGCGCAAGGCTCTCGAACATGGTCTCGTGGTCCTCGCCCACCGAGTATCCGCCGATGCCAAAGCCAGGGAAGTCGCCCACGTCGAGAAGGTGCTGGAGCGAGCGCCTGCGCAGCGTGAGGTCCATCCCGCCCTGGACGATGCCAAAGAGTGCCTGGTCTTGGCGGGTGTGCGTCTTCCAGCAGCGCTCGGCCCACATCGCGGAGAGCTCGACCGCGCGCTCGACCTTCGAGCGCGGCGCCGGATAGCCCACGCACTGGTCGAGCTGCATCACGATGTCGGCGCCCAGCTTCTGGGCGATGTCCATGTTCTCCTCGGGCGTCCACGTGAACCAGCGGCCGTCGTAGTCGACCGCACGGAAGCGCACGCCGTCAGCGGAGAGCTTGCAGAACTCCTCGTGGCTAAAGACCTGGAAGCCGCCGGAGTCCGTGAGGATTGGACCGTCCCAGCGGGTGAAGCCGTGGAGCCCGCCCATCTCGGCCACGAGGTCGGCGCCTGGACGCATGGCGAGGTGGTAGGTGTTGGCGAGGACGATCTTGGCCCCAAGCTCCTTGAGCTGCGGTACCAGGACCCCCTTCACCGTGCCCTTCGTGCCCACGGGCATGAAGATGGGGGTGGGAACGTCACCGTGCGGCGTGTGCAGGACGCCCGCCCGCGCGTGCGTGGCGGGATCCTCGGCGACGATGTCGTAGGAGAACCACTGGGGCTCCATGTTTGTTGCTCCTCTCGTGGGGCAGGCCTTCTCGGCAGCGTGGCCCTGAGCGCTACAGCGGGAATCGCTCCTGCCAGCCGCCGGTGCCGCGACCTTCTCGCCCCATGAAAACGGCCCGGGAGGCCCGGGCCGTCTGCTTGCGGATGTGTGCGCAGCCTACTCGCCGAAGCCGGAGTCGACGAGGGCGACGAGGGCGTCGAGCGCCTCCTGCTCGTCGGCGCCGTCGCAGGCGATCTCGATCTTGGTGCCGGTGCCAAGGCCAGCAGCGAGGATCATCATGATGGACTTGGCGTTGACGGGCGCGGTGTCCTTGTCGACGTTCTTGATGGTGACGTTGGACTGGTACTTCTTGGCCTCGGTCACGAAGACGGATGCGGGACGGGCGTGAAGGCCGGTGGCGTTGATGATCGTAGTCTGCTTGGAAACCATGTTAGAACTCCCCTTCTAGACTCCCTGACTAGGCTCGGGGCGCAACTCCCCGAATCGCTTATATCGTACCAAACGCTCGTATAGTTTACACACTTCATGGACAGCTGGCGGACAAACTCTTTCCAACTGACTCGATTGTCATCATGTCCAGACGCTTGGGGCACAATGGGAGTGCACGACGGCGACCGCACGGCCGCGGCGGTGCAATCACAACCACACTCGCGCCCGCAGGGGCGCGCTTTTGAGAGGAGCCCTCATGGCTTGGGACAAGGGCAAGAAAGGCGAGCAGGACGCTGCCGAGAAGGGCGCGGCGCCTTCGGAGACCGAAAAGGGCGCAACTGCCGAGAAGGGCGGGCGGGACGGAGCCGCCCAGGCCGCCTCCAGGGCTGCCGGTGCGGCCGCCGGAGCCGCGCGCGGGGCGGGCAGGGGCATCGCCGCCGGGTTCACCGCCCTTCGCGACGTCCGGGACGCATCGCGCGAGCACTCCTCGGCAAAGACGCAGATGGAAGCCATGGAGAAGGACCTTGCGGCCAAGCGTGCTGCCCTCGAGCACCGTGAGAGCATCGAGGCGGGCTACGACGGCATCGTTGAGACGCAGACCGCGGCGCTCGCCGACGCCCAGAGGCGCGCGGCCGACGCCGTCGATCGCGCGGCGCAGCTCACCCGAGAGCTCAAGGACCTCGAGGCGCGTCTCGCCAAGATGCGCGCGGACGACGAGCAGGCGCTGCGTCCATACAAGCAGCTCGCCGAATCGTCCAAGGGCCGCGCCGACGACGCCTCGCGCACGGTCGCCGAGGCCAAGCGCGCGGTGCGCACGGCAGAGGGCCAGGTGAAGGATGCCACCGACCGCCGCGAGCAGGCGATCGCCTCGGCAAACCGCGCGCTCGACAACTCGAAGGCCCGCCAGCGCAAGGTCCAGGGAGAGCTCGACAAGCTCCTCGCGGACCCCTCCGCAAAGGGCAACGCTATCGCCCAGGTGAAGCAGGAGCTGGCCGCGGAGGCCGCGCACGTGAGCGCAGCGGAGACCGCCGTGGCACGAGCGACGGCAGATGCCCAGTCCTCCGTCGACAACGCGCAGACCCACCTATGGACCCAGAAGCAGTCGCTCGAGACCGCCCAGCGCGAGGCGGACGCCATGCAGGCGGACGCCAAGGAGCGGCGGGGCGAGTACGACCACCTTCGCTCGGAGGCGGACGCGCGCCAGAAGAAGCTCTCCGACAACATCGAGCGCCACAAGGCAGAGGTCGAGCGCTCCAATCGGCTGCGTGACAACGCGAGGACCGATGCGAGCAAGGCGAACGACCTTCTCGCCGAGGCAAGGAACATCCACGACACACCCCAGGCAACGGCACAACTACGCAGCTCGATCGCCGAGCGGGAGCAGGCGCTTGAGGCGCAGCGCGAGCAGGTCGAGGAGCTTGGGCACGCCGAGCGGGACCTGCGCCGCCGCACTCGCACGACCCGCGTCGCCGTGATGGCGATACTCGCCGTCGTGGTGGTCCTCGTGGTTGTTCTCGTCGTCTCCATGTTCCTTGGCCAGGGCGGCGAGGCCGCGGGCACGGTGACGTCGACGAGCGTGACCACGACGGGCACGGTGCCTGCGGCCCCGTAGCGGGAACAGGCGGCCCCGCCACGGGGCCGCTACCACGGCTACCTTATGAGCATGGCGTCGCCAAACGAGAGGAAGCGGTACTTCTCGTCAATGGCTGCCTGGTAGGCGGCCATGATCTGCTCGCGCGTGGCAAGGGCCGAGACGAGCATCATGAGGGTCGAGCGCGGCACGTGGAAGTTGGTGATGAGGGCGTCCACCACGTGGTAGGTGGAACCCGGCATGAGGTAGAGGTTCGTGGTGGCGTCGCGGCGCTCCACGATGTCCCCGCGCCCCGTGACGGCCGCGGAGTCCGGCGCGTCCTCGAAGCGACGGGCCGTGACGGCCGGCACGGACGCAGGCGCATCCGCGTCCCAGGCGCTCTCGAGCGAGCGCACCGCCGTTGTGCCCACGGCAACGACGCGATGGCCAGCAGCCTTCGTGGCATGCACGGCGTCGACCACGTCCTGCGGTACGTGGTATCGCTCGGTGTGCATCACGTGCTTGGTGGGGTCGTCCTCGGTGACCAGGCGGAAGGTGTCGATGCCCACCTCAAGTTCGACCGTCTTCCAGCCCACGCCTTTGTCCTCGATCCTCTTGATGAGCTCGGGGGTGAAGTGCAGGCCTGCCGTGGGTGCCGCCGCGGAGTGCTCCTCGTGCATGGCGTAGACGGTCTGGTACTTCTCGGGGTCGCCCTCGTAGCTGGTGATGTAGGGCGGAAGGGGCACGTGCCCCGCCTCGTGGATGGCAGAGTCGAGCGTACGGCCGCCCTGCGGCTCGAAGCGCACAAGGCGCCCGCCGCGGTTGTCCTCGAGGAAGTCGAGGATCTCGCCGGTGAGCACGACCTCCGCCGAGAGCGGTGCGTGCAGCCCGCCCGCGCGGTACTCGATGATGGTGCCCGGCTGGCGGAGGCGCTTGCCGGGGTTCACGAGGCACTCCCACACGTGGCCCAGGGGGTCGAGGTCCTCTCGGCGCTTGAGCAGGAGCGTCTCGGCCACGCCGCCGGTGCCGCGCTTGTGGCCCACAAGGCGGGCCGGCATGACGCGCGTCTTGTTGGCAACGAGAAGGTCGCCGGGATCGAGGTAGTCAATCACGTCGGTGAAGTGGCGGTGCTCGAGCGAGCCGTCCTCACGGTTGAGCACGAGAAGGCGGCAGGAGTCGCGGGGCTCCGCGGGTGCCTGTGCAATGAGCTCGTCTGGGAGCGGGTAGTCAAAGTCGTCGGTGCGCATGTGTGTGGTTCTCCTCGTGCCCTAGGGCTGGTGTGATGAGGTGCGGCGCGGCGCTTAGTGCGCCGGCCGCCCATTCTAGCGCGTGGCGGCACAAAGCGACGGCGAGGCTAGCGCGCGGCTGCGGCAGCGTTGGCTGCGGCGTGGGCGGCCTCGCGCTCGGCCTTGCGGCGGTCGCGGGCCTCGTGGCGCTCGACGGCGGCCTCGGCGGCCGAGAAGCGGCAGCCACAGTAGTTCTGGCGATACATGCCAAGGTCGCGGGAGGTGCGGGTGGCCTCGGGGTAGAAGGGCCTGAAGTCGCGCCACACCGGCGTAAGGCCGTAGGCGGCAGCGGTCTTGGCAAGCACGTCGCCGCAGGTCTCGAAGAGCTGGTACGGAGAGACGGCGAGCGTGGTGGATATGTGTGTGAAGCCCAGCTCGCGGGCGGTGCGACAGGCCTCGGCGAGGCGCAGGGCGTAGCAGGCGCGGCAACGGGCGGCGCGGTCGAAGCCGTGGGGCGCGACGCCTTTCTCCCACGCGGCACGATCGTCTCCGGCGACAATCAGGTCGACGTGAGCCACGTCTGCCGCCCACGCGCGGAGCGTGGCAAGGCGACGGTCGTGCTCGGCCATGGGCTGGATGTTTGGGTTGGTCCAGCAGATGGTTGGCTCGAAGCCCTCACGGCGAAGAAACTCCACGGGCTCTATCGAGCAGGGACCGCAGCATGCATGGAGGAGCAGCGGCGTACGGGAACTCGGCACCAAACCGCTGCCGTTCTTGTCATCCCCGTGAAATTGCATCGGCACCGCTCCCCACAATCTTTCCTCCAGAAGGCCTAATGCTGCCCTTCTCGTCCTCTACCAGGATATTGTCTGCCGAGGAATGCGCGAGTACGCGACGCACGTTCATTCCGTCGCACCTCATGTACCACTTCTCTGCCGCCTCGGGCGTTAGCCCACCGCGAACCTTGCGCGCAACCAGCCGGCGGTGAAGGAGGTCCTTGTCAGCCACCAGGAGATACGACGCGTCTGCCAGGCCGCGCGTCTCGTCCCATGGGGACTCGCTCGAGAGGAGCCAGTTTCCCTCGACGAGCACCAGGCGCGCGTCCGCCGGAACCACGATCGCGTCGTCGACGACGTCGTGGATGTTGCGGTCGTAGCGCGGCCACGAAACCGCCCCGCCCGAGCAGAGCTCGCCGCACTTCTCGGCAAAGTGGGCATGGTCGAAGGTCTCCAGCGTGCCCTTTACCTCGCGCATGGGCACCCGTTGCCCTTCGACGCAAACGATGCCCTTTGCAATCACGTCCGCATGGTAGTGAAAGCCGTCGAGTGGCAGTGCCACCAGCGGTTCGTATGCCTTGTCCTCGCGGGAGAGCCTTGCGAGGAGGCTCGCGAAGGTGGACTTCCCGGCTCCTGGAGGGGCGGCAAGAAAGATGACCATGCGGCGGCCAAGCTCACGCTGGCGCGAAGTCCATTTGGCGAGAAGGTCGTGGCAGAGGCGAATGGTCTGCCCCGAGAAGGGCAGCCTGCACGGCACCCCGTCGACGACGAGGTCGACAACGCTTTCCCGATGGGTCCCCGTCATTGCGCGGCCTCCTCCAGCGCCACCTCGCGCATCACGACCTCCCCGCGCTCGTCGTGGCCAAGGACGAGCGCGCTCGCAAAGCCGCACGATACGGCGAAGCGCGCGCCCTCGTCGAGCCCGCAGCAGAGAAGATCCGCGCTGTGGGCGTCTGAGTTCACGAGTATTTGTCCGCCCATCTCGTGCAGGGCGCGCAACAGCTCGCGACGGGGATAGGGCTGACTGCGGATGCCCGGGGCCATGGCTCCGCAGTTGACCTCGAAGGGCACGCCCTCCCCCACCAGGTACTCCATGGCCTCGAGCGCGGGTGCAAGGTACTCGCGGGACGTCTCGTCGAAGAAGCGACCGCCCTCGTTGAACTTGCTCACTAGGTCGAAGTGGCCAACGAAGGTGCATTCCGTACGGTCGCGCGTCGTGGCCTCCAGCTCGTAGTAGGCGCGGACAAGCGCCATCCAGTTGCCACCAAACGCCTCGAGGCACAGGGTCTCGAGCCTCTCGGGAGTCCAGTCGACCGCCGTGTCGCACGGCACGTCGAGGTCCACGAAGTGCGTGGAGCCGATCCTGTACTCCGCGCCGGGACAGCAGGCGGGGTCGTAGAGCGTGTCCAGCTCCACGCCGAGAAGGATGTCCATGCGGCCACGATACTCGTCCTGAAGGCGGCGGATCTGGGCCACGTAGGCGTCCCAGTCCATATGGACGTCCTGATCCATGTGACCCGAGAAGCCAAGAGCGACAAGCCCGGCGTCATAGGCTGCCTTGGCCATCTCGCCCGGCGTGTTCCTCCCGTCGCAGAGCGTCGTGTGCGTATGGAAGTTGGCGTTGATCATGCAGTGCCTCTAGGCTTTCTTAAAGGATTCTCACGCGACCACAATAGCGCGACGCGGTAGGCCGGCCGCAAGCTGGCGGCGAGAAGAACGCAAAGAGAACGTAAGGGGGAGGCCGACCGGGGCGGCGGTGGGTGCAGCGGGCCGGGGCGACGGCAGGCGGCCTTCTCGCCTGGCCTGCTCGCCAGCGGCCTTCTCGCCTGGCCTGCTCGCCAGCGTCCTTCTCGCCCCGGCCTTCTCGCCAGCGTCCTTCTCATCAGCGGCCTTCTCGCCAGCGTCCTTCTCATCAGCGGCCTTCTCGCCAGCGCGCTTAATAGACGGTTAGCCCCAGCTAAACGTCCGGATTCCGCGTCAACGAAACCGTTCCGCCGATTTAGGATGGTTAGGGGAGCCTAACCGTCGAATACGCGCGTCTAGAAAAGCGAACGCACCTGGGCACGAGGCTAGGCGTCTCCACCATCGTCATCGGCGAGAAGCTCTACTCCCGTAGCGGTGTCGCGCACGTGCGTGCAGCCGGGCGTGCGAGCAATTCCCCAAACCATGGCCAGGTCGCCGGCGCATCCGGAGAGGTGCGCCCACGCAAGCGCCCAGGCAAGCGCTGGACCGGCGAGAAGCTCCCCAGCTACGACAAGCGCTGCGGTGACAACGACGGCCGGCGCCAGAAGCACGACGAGGAAGCGTCCGCGAGAAATGGGCTCGCCCTCCGCCCTGGTGTAGAGCATTCCGGCCTCGTACCCAAAGCGAATGCGCACGCGTCCGCGCCCCAGCAACAGGAAAGCCGCCGCGTGGACAAGCTCGTGCACGGGCAGGGCCACAACCGTCACCACCACAGAAAGGGCAAACCACGCGCCAACGTCCGTGCCCCAGCCGTCGGCAACAACCAGGAAGAAGGCACCGAAAAACCCCACAGCGAGAAGCGCCACCGAGCCTGCCATCATGCGCCGGGCGAGCGGGGTGTCTCCCAGGATGTCGAGCTGCGCCACGCTCCTCACTCCGCACCCCCCTTCCTTTGATGGCGCCTCTCGCCGACGGCGTCGCTCCTGCCAGGCGTGGAGTAGCACCACCGCCACGGCAAACGAGGCCATGTACGGCACGAGGTAGCCGGGGTTGCCAAAGGCACGTTCCCACCACTCGAGCGGCGAACCCACGGCGGGACTTGTCACAAAGCCGAAGTTGGTGTCGAACATACCGTTAAACCACCTAAAGAAGACCAGGTAGAGCACGGCAGCCACAAGTGAGATCCACGCGTCACGCCACCTGGGAGCTGTGTGCAGGTCGTCGAGCGCCATGAGCGACACCGAGAAGATGAACGCATGCTCCATGAAGCCGCTGATGCAGGGCAGCGTGTATGGCGGACAGTACGTCCAACCGGGGAAGAGCATGGCGCAGAGGCCGCCGGTGAGGCCAAAGCAGAGCAGCAGCTCGCGAGTCACGCGCGACGGGGCGAGCGCATGCCACAGACAGATGTACTCGGCGATGTTGCACAGGTGGAGCGGCCACCAGTTGGGCGAGAAGGTCCCCGTCTGCACCTTGAGCACGTCTCCCCACAGCAGCAGCGCGTTGGGAACGATGGCGGCAGCAAGGACGAGCCAGCGCCTGCCGCCGTGCCAGGAGTCGTCTGCGGGAAGGCTCCGGTAGCTATGGACGAGAAGCGCTATGACCGTCGCGCAGATGGCAAGCCAGAGCAGGTGCCACGCCCCGAACATGGCAAAGCCCTGCCCGCCCCAGAGCAGGGGCTCCGCAACGATGACCTTCTCGACGCTCATATCCCCTCCTCTGCTCTCTCGACCCTGGTCCCTCTCGCCGCACTCGGTCGCACTCTTTAACGTACCCGCCAGACCACCCGCGGCCACGCCCGTTGTGGGATAATCACGTGGCCCGTGGCGCGCACGACACGCCAGCGGGCGCCACACCAGCACCACCACAACCAAGAGGGAGCACGTCCCACATGGCAGACAATTCCCAGAACGTCACGGAGCAAGACCGTCCGAGCTTCCCCGCACGCGCCGTCATCACAGGGGGCATGCCGTACGGCAACAAGAACCTGCACTTTGGCCACATCGGCGGCGTCTTTGTGCCCGCGGACTTCTTCGCGCGCTTCCTGCGCGACCGCATCGGGAGCAAGAACGTGATCTTCGTCTCCGGCACGGACTGCTACGGCTCGCCCATCATGGAGGGCTACCGCAAGAAGGTGGAGCAGGAGGGCTACCAGGGCACCATCACGGACTACGTCCAGGCGAACCATGACGCCCAGAAGGCGGCGCTCGACGCCTACGGCATCTCGCTCGATCTCTTCGCGGGCTCCGGCCTCGAGCCCGCGCGCGACTTCCACGCGCGTCTCACCGCCGAGGTCCTACGCCGCCTCCACGAGCGCGGCTTCCTGCACAAGATGAGCACCCGCCAGTTCTACGACGTGAAGGCGGGGCAGTTCCTCAACGGGCGCCAGGTCATCGGTCGCTGCCCCGTGCGCGGGTGCAAGTCCGAGAAGGCCTATGCCGACGAGTGCGACTTGGGCCACCAGTTTGACCCCGAGGAGCTCATCAGCCCCGTCTCGGCGCTCACCGGCACCACGCCCGAGCTGCGCCCCGTTGACAACTGGTACTTCGACCTGCCCGCCTTCGAGGCCCAGCTCAAGGAGCTCATGGACGAGTGGGACGTCGACCCGCAGGTGAGGCCCATCGTGACCAAGACCGTGCGCGAGACTCTCGTCCCGCCCGTGGTCTACATCCAGGACAAGTTCCGCGAGAGCTTCGACGCGGTCGAGGACAAGCTCCCCGCCCACCAGCTCCACGAGGCCGAGAAGGGCCAGCAGTCCTTCTCCGTCGAGTTTGCCAACTGGCGTGACCGCGACGACGCACGCGCGGTCCTCGAGGCCTCCGGCGTGCGCTTCCGCACGGGCAAGACGCTTCTGCCCTTCCGCATCACCGGCAACATCGAGTGGGGCGTGCCCGCGCCGGATCTAGAGGACACCCACGGCCTGACCGTGTGGTGCTGGCCCGAGAGCCTCTGGGCGCCCATCAGCTTCACACAGACCGCGTTTGCCCTTGACGAGAAGAACGGCGGCACGCGCTTCTCGTCCGACGACTGGCGCGACTGGTGGTGCGCCGACGACGCCAAGGTCTACCAGTTCATTGGCCAGGACAACATCTACTTCTACTGCGTGGCGCAGCCGGCGCTGTGGGACGCCCTCGACTGGGGCCTCTTCCAGGACACGCCCGTGGCCAACTACCACATCCTCTTCATGAACAAGAAGGCATCCAGCTCGGGCAAGATCCGCCCGCCCATGGCGGCAGACCTCCTCGACCACTACACGGCCGAGCAGCTGCGCTGCCACTGGCTGAGCCTTGGCCTCGACCAGAAGGCCGTGAGCTTCTCGCCCAAGCCCTACGACACCTCCGTGAGCCACAAGGACAAGGCCACCGGCCAGGACGTGCTGGTGAAGGATGATCCGCGCGTGGTCGACCCCGCCCTCAAGGAGAGCGCCTTCCTCACCAACATCTTCAACCGCCTTGCCAGGAGCTGCATCTACGGTGCGCAGAACGTCTGCGCGGGACACCTGCCTGCGGTCGAGGCGGACGCGGACGTGCTTGACGCCTGCCGCGAGGCGACGCTTTCCTACGAGCGCTACGCCCACGCCTTTGACGCCCACGGGGCGCTCGCCGTTGCCGAGGACTTCTGCCGCGACGCAAACCGCCGCTGGGGCGACGAGTCCAAGGCCGCCAAGGGCGACGACGCGGCCTACGAGCACGCGCTCGCCAACGCCTTTGCCGCGCTGCGCACGGTGACGCTGCTCATGCACCCCGCGGTGCCTGCCGGCTGCGAAAAGATCTGCGAGCACCTTGGCTTCCCGGCAGATGCGTTCTTCTCGTGGGAGCACGCGTTCGAGACGCCCGCGCAGCTAGCGCAGGCGCTGGGCGAGAATCCCGCCGAGCACGCGCTGCTCGAGCTGCCGCCGCGCTTCGACTTCTTCGAGAAGCACCCAAGCCAGAAGTAGGACGAGAAAAGAGGGGCGCCGCCGGGGCGCCCCTCTTCTACGCAATTATCCGGAGCAATGCTTGCATCGACTTCTATACCGCCACTCGATTAAAACAACAGAATTGAAGAATAACTACGAGACACCTTAGAATGCGTACTTGATGTTATTCCGATACTTCTCGTAGAGCATACGATTGAGGTCATCGCCGCCATCGATATTCGCGCTACAGAAGACTGGTGGCGTCTTCACCCCCCCGTCGACAAGGCGCTGAACGAGTTCGGCAATCATTGCATTCAAAATCGCGGCGCCCACAACGGTCGATGTCGGACCAACTTTTTGTTGCAGCCCATTAATTGGAACTGCCGCGTCTCCGATATCGCCGTGGTTATCAACCACAACGTCAGCAAGCTCAAAGAGTCGTTTGCCAGAGGGGTGACGCGAAGAGACCGTCTTGGAGTAGGAAAGGTTGGTCAAGGCGATGACACTTGCCCCTGCATCTTTTGCAGCCTGGGCAACCTCGATAGTGACGGGATTACGCCCTGATACCGAATGCGCGATAAGCACATCACCAATCTGAAAGTCTGCACGGCGCTTGGCTAGTGCGGTTCCATACCCAACAAGACGCTCCATATCACTAGTTAGGGTAATCGGACTTGCTTCGACCGATACCTCCTTGCCGAAGATGGGATTTATCAGCATCAAGCCGCCGGCACGGTAAAACATCTCTTGGCTAAGGATTCCCGCATGGGATGCGCCGAAGATGTATATCGAGCCATGGTCCATCACACATTTCTCTAACAGGTCAACTCCGGCACACATGTTTGCTGCCTCGCTAAATCTGACCTTTTGTAGAATTGCTTCGACGCAATCGAAGTACTCAAACTCCATCGTTGTCTCTCCCATGAGAATTCATCTCTAAGCAATGAGTCGAGCAATGGAGCCGCAAACAATACCCCAGAGGTCAAAGTCCTGGCCACCATAAACCAGCATCCATTGCTGAATCGTGTTGTTGAAGAAGTAGGCTCCAAAACCAACCAGGAAGACGGCAAGGACCCCCGCAACGGCAGACCCGATGACTGCACCACGAACACCGCCAGTGCTGTTTCCAATGATTGCGGCAGTACCAATTTCAAAGAAGCACGTAGAAATGAGCGGGATGACCACTGTGGGGAACATTCCATTCGTAAGAAGAATGGTAATTACACTCGTCACCATTGCAACAAGGAAGCCAATGGTCAGCGCATTGGGTGCATATGGGAAAACGACAGGACAATCGAGAGCTGGAATAGCGTCGGGGACGACCTTGTCGGCAATTCCCTTGAATGCAGGAACAATTTCCGCAATGAGCATGCGCACGCCCTGGAGCATGACGGTGATGCCCACACCAAACATAATCGAATGCTGGAATATATACACAAAAGCATCAGTGGTCGTGCCGGCATATCCCCAGACAGTTGCGGGATCCATTCCGTTAGACAGAAGCAGGAAATACATGATGAGGTAGGTGACGGCAATTGCAATGGAGCCAGTGATTGAAATCTCACGCAGGAAGCTCAACGACTTGGGAACGTTAAGGTCCTCAGTCGAGTGTGATTTATCTCCAAACGCTTTTCCGAGGAGCCCCGAAATCACCGAAAGGCATGTCGTAGGGTGGCCAATCGTGAAGTCATCGCTTCCAGTTACACCCTTCACAAATGGACGCATAAGGTTTGGCGAGACAACCATATACAGAGCAGTAAAAACAGTCGCAAGCACAATGAGCTTCACACCGGAAAGGCCCGCATCAACACCGGCAGCTATGAAGACGAAGGGGAACCAATACAGCATGTGACCAGTGAGGAACACGCTCTTCCACTTTGTGAAACGCGCAACAAGCAGGTTAATCGCAAAGGCAAGTATCATGACGATACCGATTTGCGTGCCATATTCAGCGCTGATATCCACCGTTGTCGAAGGAACAGCCTGAGGCATAATCGCATTGAATGCAGCAGAAATGCCATCGATTGACTTTCCGGTGATGATCCCCGTTCCTGTTGTCAGAATGAAAAAACCAATAGCGGTCATCGCCGTCCCGCGAACAATCTCGCCAAAAGGCTTTTTCTGCAAAATCAAGCCAATCATTGCAATGAGAGCAATGAAGATTGCACCCTGTCCAAAGATGTCGTTAACGATGAAACTGAGTACAGCCATTACTACTCACCTTTCCTCTCAAAACCATCAATAAACTTCAGAAACTTCTCTTCAACCTCCTGCTTATCCATCAGGCGATTGATGGCAACAACAGGCACTTTCGCGTGCTGCCGGACTCGATCGGAAAGGTCAACTGAGCAGAAAATGACATCGCACGTATTTGCAGAGCACGTGGAAACGTCGCCGCAAAACGCTTCAATCTCAACCCCGTGTTTTTTTGCAATTTCCTCTATGCTCATCCGCAGCATGAGAGAAGAGCCACACCCAAAACCACACACTGTTTGAATCTTAGGAACACGTTTCACGTTCTGCCTCCTTCCGGGGCAATGGCCCCTAGATGTATTCCAACTCCCTACTCATTGAGCAGGGCAGAGAGTTCATCACGGGTCTTGCACTCTCGAATGCGCCTCACAAGATGGGCGTCGTCGAGAAACTTGTATGCGATGTGCTGCAGCCTCTCGAGATGAGATGCTTTGTCCTTGCATGCAAGGCACATCACCACGTACACCGGGTCATTATCGGAATTGAAGAAAATGGGAGAATCAAAGACAGCGACTGAGATATCTGTACGCAATACCTCAGGAGATGGGGCAGCGTGAGCAAGCGCAAATCCTGGCATTAATACAATATAGGGACCGAGTTCTTTGACGCTATTGATCATGGAATCAATGTATCCGCCAAGAATCGCCCCCGACCCAACGAGAGGCTCCGACGCTTGCCTAATAGCGTCTTCCCAATTGTTCGCTTTGAGGCCAATCCGAATATTGTCAATTCCGATACTCACGGGAGATTGCGATTGCATCAATAGCTCCTCTTATTCAGTCTCTTCATTGCTATTAGTCATGCATTAGCGCAATGGTCTTGGTGCTGATATCTGACCTCACGAGAGTGTCCAGATTTCTCGAGGCCCCAAATATCGAGGCAAGGGCCAGCAAATCGCTCTTGTCTTGGTGCTTTATTCCAAGAACAACAATCACGCGGACATTTTTTGCGTTCTCGCTCCCGAATTTTATTGGCGAGCGGGATACAAGAATTGCCGCGCAGTCATCTGAGATGCCGTCATTAACACCGGCATGTACATATGCGGTACCGGGGGTAAGCACCATATATGTGCCGAGTTCGCATACAGCGTGAATCATTGTTTCGACATAGCGAGACTCCATTAGTCCACGCTGGACTAATGGCATAGCTGCCAACCGAATTGCACTCTGCCAAGATTCACATGCGTCTATTACTTGAATATCATCATCGAAGACGTAGTCCGTCACACGATGAAACGTTTTCTCATGTTTCTGCTCAGCGTAGTGTTTGACAAACTGAGAACTCATTTTGGTGTAGGGAAGTTGGTTAACGTACCCCTTCACTCTATCGATATCGACTTGCGTAAGCATTGGATTTACGCGTAATACCGGCGCCACCGACGTCGAGAACTCGCAGGTGGCAATTATCAAATCGACATCATTTCGCCTCAGGTATTCTTCTGCCTCTCCAAGAGATTTTGGGCCAACAAGCCGGCATCCGAATAGCAGTCTTTCCAAACGTGACTTCAGCAACACGCTAGTTGCAAGGCCGAAAGAGCAGACAAAGAGGATGGTTGGGACAAGATCCTCTCCTCCGCTTGCCTCAAAAATGGACGTAAGATACATCGCTATGTATGCTATTTCGCTTGGAGGAAAGTCAACGCCACATTCTTCAAGAGTGCTTGATGTGAACTCAAGAATGAGTGGAGAGGTGAGGCGAAGATAGGACTCCATATTCTCATCATGCAACTGAATATTGTTATGCTTTCGATAGAGCGCCGCTCGAATATGTTCCGTAAGCATCGAGATGACATCTTTGACTGCGACGCCATCAATTTGCTGATACTTACCGAGCGCGTCAACCAGTTGTCTCGAGAGCTTCTCCGCCTCTCCGTTCATGGCGTCAGCCTCTGTGCGTTCTCTTTGGGATGGAAACGGACCTATTCTCTGCGAGAGAATTAAGGTTGCCAGATAGGTTCTCTCGTCCCGCTGGGAAACGTACTGCTCGAGCATAATACGGAGCGAATCTAGCGTCTCTGCGTTTGACGATAGTTCAAATTCGTAGCTTGCCGACTGAATGGTGTGCCGGCGCTGGATGCGGCACAAAATATAGCAAACAAGAGTTTCGATATAGTCCTCGTTGAGAAACCCCATGCCTAAGATGACTTTCGCACGCTGGACAATTTCCTTTGCGAAGGGCATGCACAAACACATATCCTCATCGTGAGCGACCAAATCACTAATGCAGTCCGGGCACGGGTTATCAGCGAGAAGCTGAACAAATGCATGGCGAATGTTTAATTCGTCTGCTTCTAAAGCCAGACCTTTTCCTTGGCAGCGAACTACCGAAATGCACTCATTCTTGAGCACCGCTTCCACTTCGAGGAAATCACGGATTGCAGTTTGCCTACTCACTCCACAATCATTTGCAAGAAGCTGAAACGTCGCTGAATCACGAAGCAGAAGAGATGCAGTCATTACTGACAGTCTCTCTTCAGGATCAAGGATTCGTCGGCCATACGTTTCAAGCGTCCGGAGAAGCGACTGCATGCTGCTTGGAGTGCCAACCAGTACGATTCCCTTACCGCGCTTACGCTCGAGGGTCACGTTATGAATATGAGCGAACTGCTCAAGCTGAGACAAGTCATTTCTCACTGAACGGACACTCACATGGAAGCGGTATGCAACGTCACCAATGAGCACCGGTTCATCTTGCCGACAAAGCCATTTGAGTTCGCTAACCTGTCGATTCGTCAAGTCGAACAAAACTCATCACCCCGCTTCCTGATTAGAATGTACGTGCCATTCAAAATGGCAACAATGACCAATCGGAGCAGAGGAAATGGCAAAGATGAGCTTTATAGATGATATTTAGGGTCTAACCTGCATAAAGACCAAGTTTTCCGTTCATTCAAATGATTTCTTGGTTAGACAATTAAACTAAGCGGCAATCCAAAGGAAATAATGATGCATCCGTCGAGAACACGTGGGAATAAGGCTTCGTCTTTTTTCGAGTGGTGCCAACAAGTGCAGAAGAGAGGGATTTTGACAACATTGTTGTCAAAATATGGCTCACCCGAGACAGGAACTCTTGAACAAGATCAGAACTGTCACCAAAGGTACTGTGAGCCAGAAGTAAGACGAGAAAAGAGGGGCGCCGCCAGGGCGCCCCTCTTCTTGGATGAGACAAAGGGACTGTCCTTTTTGCCTCATCGCAGGCTGTTGTCGCGGTCGTAGCGCCTGCCGTCCCAGTACACACGCGTGGCGCGCTGGCACTTCTCGGGCAGCTCGACGTCCTTCAAGGCCCACTCGCAGAACTCGTCGAAGCCCACGCGGTCCACGATGTAGCCGATGTGCTCCTTGCCCTCGGGCGCGTTGGGGTTGATGTACTCCTCGATGAAGGCGTAGGTGTTCTTCACGATCTTCACGATGGAGTCCTCGTCCACCCAGCGCAGCCAGTCCTGCGCGAGGCGCGGGTTCTGCTTGCCCGTGCGGCCCATGATCTTGACGCGGAAGTAGTGCTCGGGGCTTCGGGTCCAGGCGCGCGTGGGGCAGTAGACCACGCACACGCCGCAGCCTATGCAGCGGTCCTCGTCGCGCACGACCTTGCCCTTCTCGAGCCTGAGCGCGCTCACCGAGCGTCTCTGGCACCAGTCCACGCACTGCCCGCAGCCAATGCAGCGGTTGGGGTCGTACTGGGGCTCGGTCATGCCGATGATGCCAAAGTCGTTCAGGGCCACGTGAGCGCAGTCGTTTGAGCACCCGGTGAAGGCCACCTTCACGTGCCGGTTGTTGGGGAAGATCTCGTGGTCCATGCGCTGCGCGAAGGCGGTGGTGTCGTAGCAGCCAAACGGGCACAGGCGCTTGCCGGGGCAGGCGACCACGTTGCGCGTGCCGCTGGCAAGATAGCCCTGGGAGGTGTCCTCCTGGTTGATCTTGGTGTCTTCGATGATGGCCTTGAGCTTCTCGTTTACCTTGGGCATGTCCTCCATGTGGATGCCCGGGATCTCCACTCCCTGGCGGTTGGTGAGGAAGATCTCCCCCCCGCCGTACTCCTCGGCGATCTCCACGATGCGCGCCATGCTCTTGGCGCTCACGAGGCCGCCGGGCACGCGCACGCGGCTGGCGGTCATCCCGCGCTCCTTGCTCACGCGGAACGCGTTCTTCTTCATGGCCTTGACGTCGATGTCCTGAATCATGGCGGCCTCCTAGTCCAGCAAATGCTTGCTCTGGGTGTAGTTGAAGACGGGCCCGTCCAGGCACACGTACTTCTCGCCAATGCGGCAGTGGCCGCACTTGCCCAGGCCGCAGCACATCTTTCGCTCCTGGCTCACCCAGACGTTCTCCTCGGCAAGGCCCAGCTCGAGAAGGCCCTTCACCGAGAAGCGCATCATGGGCGGCGGTCCCACCACGATGGCCTGCGCCGTGGATGGGTCTCGCAGCGGGAGGCCAGGGATGTACTTCGTGACGAGGCCCACGTTGCCCTCGTAGCCCTCGGGCGCGCCGTCCACCGTGAGGATGAGGTCGACGAGGCTCTCCCAGCGCGCGAGGTCGTCGCGGAAGAGAAGGTCGTTGGGGCTGCGGAAGCCCACGATTACGTGCTTGTCCTGCGGCGTGGCGCTAGCTGCCAGCGCCTCCACGACGCCGCGCACGGGGCTCACGCCCGTGCCGCCGGCCACAACAACGCACTCGCCGTCGAGGTAGCGCTCCACCTCGAAGCCATTGCCGTAGGGGCCGCGCAGGAGGAGGTTCTCGCCCTCGTAGGCCTCGAAGACCTCGTTGGTCACCACGCCCACGCGGCGGATGGTGAGGTCGACCGACTCGCCGGGCACGATGCCGCTCACGCTGATGGGTGCCTCGCCGTACTTGGGGACCGAGACCTCGAAGAACTGGCCGGGGCGCACCTCGCCCTCAAAGGCCATGCGGAAGGTGTATTCCTTCTCGGTGTGCTTGATGACCTCGAGCACCTTGGAGGAGAAGGGTATGTACGGGTTGTTGCTAGGCATCACGGGCCACGCTCCCCTCATGCTGGGCGTCCCACTCGTCCACGGCGTCAGAGAGCTTGTTGACGCACGCGGCGAAGCTGATGTACTCGGGGCAGACGTCGTCGCAGCGGCCGCAGCCCACGCACATGTCGTAGCCAAAGCGCTGGCGGAAGTCGTACACCTTGTGAAGCACCTTGAAGCGCATGCGCTCACCGTGCTGCTTGCGGTAGCTCGCGCCGCCGGCCACCGTGGAGTAGCCGTCGATCATGCAGCTGGCCTGCACGCGGCGTCTCTCGCCCACCCGGCCGTTCTCGGTGTAGGCAACGTCCTGCATGGTGAAGCAGGTGCAGGTGGGGCACACCAGCGTGCAGCGGCCGCAGCCAATGCAGCGGTGGTTGTACTCGTCCCACACGGGGCTGGTGCGAAGCTCGAGCGGCACCGTCTTGGGAACGCGCACGTGCACCTCGTTCTGGGTGACGTGCGCGGGCACCACGTCGCGACTAGCCGTAGCATAGCGCTCGAAGAGCGGGCGGAGCGACTCGTTGGCAACGGCGCACGCATAGCCCTCGTCCGAGCGCTCGAGCGAGAACTCCCAGTTGTCCGGCGCAACATTTGATCCCATGTCCACGCAGAAGCAATGCTCGAAGGTCTGCGGGCAGCCGAGAAGCACAAAGTGCACGCGGTCGCGGATGCGCCGATAGAAGCTGTCCTCGGGGCCGTTGTGCAGGTACATGGCGTCGAGGCGCTTGACGCCATGCAGGTCGCAGGCGCGCATGAGCACGAGGACGTCGCGCGCGTCCCCCTCACGGGCAGGGTCGCCGGCAGCGCCGATGCCGCCCGCCTCGCGCACCTGGTCCTCGGTGTAGTAGAAGAGCGTCTGCGAGAGCGGCGTGAGCAGCTCCTTGAACGAGTAGTCGCTCTTGACGTCAAGCTCGATCTGTGACGCGTCGTCCACAAAGTCGTAGATCACCTGGTCCACGTCGGTGAAGCGGCCGGCGCCCACCTTGCGGACCGGCGCAAAGACGAGGTAGTCGCGGGCAAGCTCGCGAACCAGCCCGTCAAGCCCCTCCCCATCAAGCACGTATCCCATGGTCTCCCCTCTCTTCCGCGCCCGAGGGCGCATGTCCTTTCTTGTCTCGCGCGCATGCTCACGCGCGTGTGAGCGCATACCTCCAAAGAAGCCTGGGGTCGTCCTGCTCGGCAACGCCCACCCCCAGCGCCGATGGCACCGCCCCGCTCGCGGCCACGGCACCTGGCGATCCTTGGGCAACAACCCCGCCGTCAGCCATGAGGCAGACCTTGTCGGCGAACGAGAAGGCCGACTCCACGTCGTGTGTGGCAACCACCACCGCAAGCCCCTCTCTCGCAAGGCGCCGCAGCAGGCCTGCGAGCTCCCAGCGCCGGTGGGCGTCCAGGTGCGCCGACGGCTCGTCGAGAAGGAGCGTACCGGCGTCCTGCGCGACAACCATGGCCAGGTAGGCGCGCTGCAGCTCGCCGCCGGAGACGTCCGCGAGGGGCCGGTCCCGAAGCTCCCACACGCCCGTGAGCTGCATGGCCTCGCGCACGAGGCGGCGGTCCCTCTCGCCTAAGGTCCTCACGGCGCCAAGCGTGGCAAAGCGCCCGTGGCAGGCAAGGGTGTAGACGTCCATCTGCGGGCACCCCAGCTCCTGTGGCAGGTAGGCCAGGTGCCGTGCGCGCTCCCTGTGCCCAAGGTCCCCCAGCTCAACACCGTCCAGAAGTACGCTCCCACCATGCGGCAGCACGCCGGCAAGGCAGCGGAGCAGCGTGGACTTGCCGCAACCGTTTCTCCCCACAAGGGCGCTCACCTGGCCGTCATTGAGCTCGAGCGCGTCTACTGCCAGGGCAAAGCCGCCTTCGCGCGCAAACGAGAGGCCCCTCACGCCGATCACGACGCATCGCCCCCACGGCCAGACGCCACGGAATGAGAGCCGTGTCTGCGGCCTCGACGCATGAGCAGCGCGATGAAGAACGGCGCGCCGAGAAGCGCGAGCACCAGGCCAACCGGCAGCTCGTAGGGAAACGCGATTGTCCGGGCCACGAGGTCGCACGCAACCAGGAGGGCCGCGCCCCACACGGCGCAGAGGGCGAGCCCCTGGCGAGTCGTGGGGCGCGCCCACATGCGCACCAGGTTGGGAACGATCAGCCCCACAAAGCTGAGAAGGCCGCAGACCGAGACCGCCGAGGCGGCGAGAAGCGCGGCGCAGACGATGGCGCCGAGCCTGCAGGCGCGAACGTCGAGGCCAAGGCCGTGCGCGGCCTCGTCCCCCAGCGCAAGGAGGTCTACGCCGCGGCCGAGGTAGGCCCCCGCCGCAAGTGCCACCAGCATTGCGGGCGCGCACAATGCCAGGGGCTTGAAGGTGACGCCCGAAAGGCCGCCCAGCGTGAAGGACACGCGGTCCGTGACCGACTGGGGCCACACGACCACGATGGCGTCGATGGCGGCGCTCATGAGGCTCGAGACGGCGACGCCCGCAAGGACCACGGTCCCACGGCTGGTCCCCGCGCGGCGCGAGACCAGGTACACCAGGAAGGTGGCGAGAAGCGCGCCGGCAAAGGCCATGGCCTGTCTCAGCATGGGATGCCCCGGCAACCAGAGCGCCGCAACGAGCCAGAGCAGGCCGGCACCGGAGTTGACGCCCATCACGCCCGGCGATGCCAGGTCGTTGTCGAGCGAGGCCTGCAGGAGCAGACCGGAGCAGGCAAGCGCTGCACCGCAGCACACGCCCTCTAACACACGGGGAAGGCGCACGCTCAGGAGGACGAGCGTGGCGGTGGCGTCCGCGGTGCCTCCGGAGGCGAGAAGGGCGAGCGTCTGGAGCGCCTCGCGCGTGCCCAGGGCCGTGGTGCCCCAAAGGAGCGAGGCAAACGAGACGAAAGCGAGCGCCACGACGCCCAGGGCGCAAGCCCAGCGGCTCTTCTCGCTTGTCCCCTCTCCCCCATGGGCCATGGCTACCCCTCTTGCTCGCGGAGGTCGAGGATGTAGGAGTACGCCTCTGCCCAGCGCTCGTTTGGCTTGTACTCGAAGAGGTCCTTCGGCAAGACGTTGACCCTGCCTGCCTTGACCGCAGACAGGGACGCCCATGCGGGCTGCGCCTGGAAGTCCTGCTCGAAGACCGCCTTGGCCTCGTCCTCGTCCCTGCGGGGGATGACAAAGACGTAGTCGGGATCGGCGGCAACGATGGCCTCGACGGAGAGGTCGTCAAGGGAGCTGTCGTCCTCGGTGACGTTTGCCATCTGCAGGTTGTCAAAGACCTCGCAGGCGAAGTAGTCGCCCTTCGCGACCTTCGCCTTGGTCGACGAGACGAGAAGCGCCAGGTAGCTCACTTGCGGGAGGCCTGCGGCGCTCTCCTCGACCTTGGCTATGGCGTCGGAGACGTCCGCGACGTTGGCCTGGTAGAGGTCGTTTCGGCCGCTCATCTCGGTGAGCGCCTGCATGTGGGCAGCGTAGTCGCCAAAGCCGTTCACGTCGACGTCGCGCCACGCGATGCCGGCGCCGTCGAGGCCTGCCTCCAGCTCCTTCTGCGCGGGGACCTCGGCGGTGATGAGCACGAGCGTGGGCGCGAGCGCGACGATCTTCTCGAGGCTGGGGTGCGCGGCGGTGCCGACGGTCGCCACGTCTTGGGGAAGTCCGTCGAGGTCCGTGGCGTCCTCGGTCACGCCAACGGGCGGCATGCCGGCAAGAATCGCCATCTGGGCGAGCGAACGGGTCCCGGCGACAACGCGCGCTGCGGCGCCATCTGCCGAGGAGGACACGGCCGGCGCGCTTGTCGGCCGCTCCGACGAGGCGCCCGCATCTGGCTGCGCGGTGCAGCCTGACAGGAGGCCGAGGCCGAGGAGCGCCGAGAGGCGCAGGAATTCTATTCTCTGGAGCATGGCCCTCCCGCACAACGTCGTGGCGCTGGCACTTCTCGTTCATCATATCGCGCTGCATAACGCCAGTACGGTACCAGGTACGAGAAAAAGATTCTGTTGGCTTCGCAACAAATGAGACAAAGGGACTCTCCCTTTGTCTCATCGCGACGGCAACCGAGAAGCCGCGCGACAACGGCCGCACTTGGCCCATACTGGGAACGAGGCAAAGGGACTGCCCCCTTGCCTCATTGCGCGCCCACGAGGAGAGGAACGGCCGTGAACGAGTTCTTTGGAACTACCATGCCTAAACTGGGGTTTGGCCTCATGCGTCTGCCGCGCCTGGCAGATGGCAAGACCATCGACATCGAGCAGTGCGAGGCCATGACCGACGCCTTTCTCGACGCGGGCATGCGCTACTTCGACACCGCCTACGTCTACGAGGGAAGCGAGGAGGCCGCACGCCGCTTCCTGGTCGAGCGCCACCCGCGCGAGAGCTTCTACCTTGCGGACAAGGTCAATGCCAGCCCATGGGCGGCTAAGAGCGCGGAGGAGGCCAAGCGGGAGCTGGCGGTGTCGCTCGAGCGCACCGGGGCAGGCTACTTCGACTTCTACCTGCTGCACGCGCTCTCGGCGCGAAACGTCGACTACTACGAGAACTACGGCATCTGGGAGTTTGCCGCCAAGGCAAAGGAGCGGGGCCTGGTACGGCACGTGGGCTTCTCGTTCCACGACCGTCCGGACGTGCTTGACGAGATCCTCACGCGCCATCCCGAGGCGGAGTTCGTGCAGCTGCAGCTCAACTATGGCGACTGGGAGAGCCCCAGCGTCTGCTCGCGCGAGAACTACGAGGTGGCGGTGGCTCACGGCAAACCCGTGGTGGTGATGGAGCCGGTCAAGGGCGGGCTTCTCGCCAACCCACCGCAACAGGTGCAGGACATCCTGCGCGCCGTCAACCCAGACGCCTCGATTGCAAGCTGGGCTGTGCGGTTTGTGGCCAGCCTTGAGAACGTGATGGTCGTGCTCTCTGGCATGTCGAACGTGGCGCAGATGGAGGACAACCTCTCCTACATGCGCGGCTTTCGACCGCTTGACGCCGCCGAGAAGGACGCTGTGGAGCGCGCGAGCAGGACGCTTGCCGGCATCGAGCAGGTGCCCTGCACCGGGTGCCACTACTGCACCGGCGGATGCCCCCAGGGGATCGACATCCCCTCGGTCTTCTCGGCCTACAACCGCTACCTCGTGTACGGCGACCTTGCGGGTGCCAAGCGCAGCTACGCATCGGCCGTGGCCAAGGACGGCAAGGCGAGCGACTGCGTGCGGTGCCTCCAGTGCGAGGGCGCCTGCCCGCAACACATCGAGATAACCTCGTGGCTCAAGAAGGCCGCGGCCGTGCTGGAGTAGCGCCGAAACAGATTGGTAGCCATCCCCAGGGGCGTCCCGTTCTTGCTCGCGCCGCCCCGCCAACCGAGAGGAGATCCATGCCCCACCCCACCGCCCCCGTTCCGCCGCAGCCGCACTTTCCCAGCTACTACCTGCGTCCCACCGTCGCACCCCGCGTGGCGCGCAGGGTGAGGACCGCAGACGGCGCGCAGATCGCGGCGTTTGTGTATGGGGTGGGCCGCGACGGAACGGACCCGGTTCTCTTCCTGCACGGGAATGGCGAGGAGCACGGCATCTTCGGCGTGCAGATAAACGGCCTCGTTGGCGACGGACGCTGTGCGATAGGCGTGGACTCGCGTGCCCAGGGTGCATCCACGCGTGGGTGCGCGGCGCTCACCTACGAGCTCATGGCCGCGGACGCGCTTGCCGTGCTCGACGAGCTTGGCGTACGACGCGCACACGTGGCGGGCTTCTCCGACGGGGCGATAGAGGCGCTTCTCCTTGCTCGCGACCATCCCGATCGGGTGGCCTCCGTGCTCTCGATGGGCGCGAACCTCACGCCCGAGGGCGTGCTCGCGGAGGACGACTGGGACATGGAGGGCACGGCGGAGCAGTGCGAGGCGTGGGCCGCGTGGCTGGAGGACGACCCCGAGGGCGTGGACCCCACGATTGTGACGCCAAGCGCCAATGCGGCGAGAACGACGGCCGAGCTCATGCGCCTGATGCTGGACGAGCCCCACATTCCCGCCGAGTCCCTGGGGGCGATACGCTGTCCCGTCACGGTGATGGCAGGCGAGTTCGACTGCATCGACCCCGCCGAGACGCAGCGGATTGCCGAGGCCATCCCCAAAGCCCGCAAGGTGGTTGTGCCCGGCGCCGATCACGTGCTGCCCAAGTGCGCGCCCGACGACGTGAACCGCGAGCTCTTCTCGCTGCTCCACCTGGTCGAGTCGGCCCCCTGCTAGCCCCCGGGGCCCTGGGGCTCTGGGCCCTTCCTGGCGCCTTGGCCCCTGCCCCTTCTGGCACTCCTGGCTCTTCCTAACCCCACTTTCTCCATTCTTTATCGGTATCTGTGAAAAGGGTTTCTCGCGACCTGCGGAAACGCAGAGGCCGTTTCACAGA
>URLM01000023.1 GCA_900548775.1 uncultured Olsenella sp. | reverse complement strand
CATATAGCAGGCTCTCCGTCAAGGTCGTCTTTCCAGCGTCTACATGGGCAAGAATCCCGATATTGATAATGTTCATGTCTATCCTCCATACAAGGCCCGAATGGGCGCAAAAATCCCCAGCGGCTAATACTTTTACCGCTGGGGATCATGACTTCGGACACACAGAAACATACACGACTTACATAAGCCGCGGTCCGTCACGATATTTACTAAAAAGGCAAAAGTATTCTTAAAATTGGGTACAAAAACCAAGCCCCTGCAAGGGGCAATCATTTTTGCGCCCATTATCAAATTTTATTTAAGAATACCTTGCCGCATATTTTTTACTCCTTTTCTGGACTTGAATTATTATATCACATCAGTTTTAGGAAAACAAGTATCTAAAAGAAATTTTTCTTCCCCTTATATGTAACAATCATACCGGCTTCCTAACGTTCAGAATGGTTTCTACTGTCTGCTGCGGTGTTTGGTTGGAATTGTCCAGCCAAAAGCCGATCCGTGGTGTTGTCTGCATTTTACTAAATACAAATTCAATGTATACAGAAAGAAATATATAAGGAGTGGGAGGGATTCCGCCGTAGTCGGCATTGTAGGAAAATCCAAAAGTTTAGATTTTCCCACAATGCTTATCTTTTGGTCTTTGGTTCGGAATAGTGTAGTGCTGGCGGTCTATCTATTGTTTTCGGTTGCTTGCTTCTTTACCGTACATGAGCATTCTCGGCGTGGTTCTCGCCGCTGCTCTTGATGCCGCGCGATTTCGCCGTTTAGAGTGGCTTAACCGTTCGGAATCCGCGGCATCAAATGCCATGCCGCGCGATTTCGCCGTTTAGACCGTCCTAACCGTTCGGAAAAATCATAACCGTTCGGAATCCGCGGCATGACGCCGCCGGCCCGAGAGCCCAAGAGGCGTTACGGCCTGACGTCCGCCGCCGACCCGAGCACGCGCGCCGACCCGAGTCCCGCCGCCGGCTACGACGCGATGACTTCTGGCCACGCGTCGCCAAACTTCTTGCGCAGGTCGAGAATCGCCTCGCAGAACGTGTACCCGTGCGGTGCCGATGTCCGCACCAGGCGACCGTCGCGGTAGGCGATAAGACGGTTTCGGGGCACGGGCTTCCAGAGGTCCTTCTCGGCATCCCCTCCTAGGGGCTTCGTCGAGAAGACAATGGCGTCGTCAGAGAGCTGACGGTAGTTAAGCGTGTCCTCGGACGTGTTGGTGTGCACGTAGGTATAGGTGCCGTCGTCCATGATGAGGTTCAGGCGGTTGAGGTTGGAAATCTGCGAGAGGGCACCAGCCAGAGCGTCGAAGGTGCCATTGAAGTCCAGCGCGCCGCCCGCGCGCATGGCCGCCTCGTCCAGGACGTCGAGAAGGAAGAGCATCGTGCGCTCGCTGTCGGTCTCGCCGCGCTCGCGCCGGTCATAGCCCGCAAGCAGCTCTTCGTTGAAGAGGATGCCATTGTGGATGAGGGTCCACTCGCGTCCGGAGATGTCCGAGCCCAGGAAGGGGTGGCAGTTCTCGACGCTCTGCGCGCCGCAGGTGGAGAAGCGAATGTGCGCCTCCAAGCGGGAGGCCTCGACGGGCTGCTCGAGGATCTTGGGCAGGAGGGCGGACTCGTAGGCCGGGATGGGCTCGCGCCAGAGCACGACGTCTGCCTCGGGGTCGCCGGGCTTGCCGTGGTCGTCTCGCCACGAGAGACCCCAGCCATGCGGGTTGTCATGGCTGTGGGTGTAGAACTCCCTCAGGTAGGCGTTGGCCAAGACCGGCCTTCCCGAGTTGATCGCGAAGAGCTCGCACATGCCGGGCGTCCGATCTCAAGCGGGTGCAGGTACGCAAACGATGATAGCGCGTCCCGTGTGACGGCGCTGTTTCGGGTCCTTGTTAGTACCCCACGGTGCAGGGGAAGCCAAGGTCGCGTACGCGCTGGGCGATGGCGTCGAGGGTCTCTCTTGGCGCCTTACTAAGGCCCGAGGCAGGCGTGTCGCGGTCCACGGTGTAGATGGTCACGCCCTCCGGCCTAATGCGCTCAAGTGCTGAGAGCCACGCACCCACGTGTCCCTCGTCCGTGTTGTCAAGCGAGCGACCCTCGTAGCTCCCGCGAAGGAAGATGGTCTGGACGATTACATGCCCCTCGAAGGATGCGAACGTCTCCACCTGGCGCTCCACGTCGTAGGAGACGCGAGGCCGGTCCAGCGCGGCAATGTAGGCAGTGTCAACGGTGTCCAGCTTGAGGACGTTTCTGTCCACGCGGAGAAGCGTGGCGTGGACGTCTGGCCGCGCAGCCTGCGTGCCGTTTGAGAGCACGGTCACGTGCGCTTCTGGCGCGTAGCGGTCGCGAAGGGAGAGCGCCGCGTCCACGGCGGCCGGGAAGACGGGGCTCGCGGTGGGCTCGCCGTTGCCGGCAAAGCAGATGTCATCGAGCTTCTCGTCCTTCTCGGCCATTGCCACCAGGGCCGTTTCGAGGGCGGAGGTCACCTGGTCAAGGCCAACATAGCCGTCGCGCGTGCGACGCTCGTCGTTAAAGCCGTTCTCGCAGTATAGGCAGTCAAAGGTGCAGATCTTTCCCGTCCCCGGCATGAGGTTCACGCCAAGGGAGACGCCAAAGCGCCTGCTGATAACTGGCCCAAAGACGGGACTCTGGTTGAGGAACGTGGGCATGCTCGTGGCCTCCAGCGCTACCGGTCAAGTCGCCTAGATCTCGTCGGCGAAGGTGACAAAGTCGAGGTTGCCAATGGACTCGATGAAGAGGCTCTTGCGCCCCATCGAGGAGAGCTCCACGGAGAAGGTCGCCGCCGTGCCCTTCCTGCCGTCCTGGCCGCGAATGACCTCGAAGTTCTCGTACGTGCAGTCCCATGAGTGGAGCTTGCGGAGAAGCTCTCGCACGCCCGAGGGCTCGTCGAACTCAACGTAGACGTCGAAGGTCTTTGACGCTCGCCTGATCACACGGTCGAGGCGGTTTAGCCCCTCGAAGGTCAGGATAACGAAGAAGAGGCCGATGAGCGCGCCCTCCGCAAAGCCGATGCCCGCTGCCAGGCCGATGCACGCGCAGGCCCAGAGGCCGGCTGCGGTGGTGAGGCCGCGCACCTCGTTCTTGCCCGTCACGAGGATGGTGCCCACGCCGAGGAAGCCCACGCCCGAGATGACCTGCGCGCCGATGCGGTTGATGTCGCCGTTCGCGTCGGGGAACTGGTGAAGGACGTACTCGCTCACGATCATGGCCATGGCGGCGCCAATGCACACGAGGACGTGGGTCTTGATGCCCGCGCCCTTGTTGTGGAACTCGCGGTCTATGCCGATGGCCAGGCCAACGAGGGTCGCGATGAGCAGCCGCAGAAAGACGGCATGGGCACCCCATGCCGCCGTCTCTGCCACAAAGCTCTGCCAGGCCTCACCGATCATCTTGCCGTGCGCTCCGTGCTACTCGTCGCCAAAGCTGATGCCCAGGAGCTTGGCCTCGCGCACGAGGTCGCAGTTGGGGTCAACGTACTTGAGCTTGCCGGCCACGTCCTCGAGGGGCACGCGGCACATCTTGCCGCCGACCTTCGCGATCATGTAGCCGTACTTGCCCTCGAGGCAGCCGCGCGCCGCCTCCACGCCGCACTGCGTGGCAAAGATGCGGTCCTGGGAGTCTGGCTGGCCGCCTCGCTGGGTGTGGCCGGGCACTGCCACGCGGACCTCGCGGTCGGTCCTGCGGGCAATCTCCTCTGCGATGTCGTAGGCAACGGAGGGCTTCACGCGCTGCGCGACGAGCTTCTTGTAGTCCTTCTTCTTCATCGCCGCCTCCTCCTTGGAGATGGCGCCCTCGGCGCAGACGATGATCGCAAAGCGGCCGCCGTTCTCCTCGCGCCTGTCGATGGCCTTGACCACGTTGTCCATGTCGTAGGGGATCTCGGGGATGAGAATGACGTCGGCGCCACCGGCCACGCCCGCGTAGAGGGGGATCCAACCGACCTTGTGGCCCATGATCTCTATGACGAAGACGCGCCCGTGGGAGCTTGCGGTGGTGTGGATGTCATCGATGCAGCGCGTGGCCACGTCGGTGGCCGAGGTGAAGCCAAAGGTGATGTCGGTGCCCCAGGTGTCGTTGTCGATGGTCTTGGGGAGCGCGATCACGTGCAGACCCTCCTGCGAGAGGCGGTTTGCCGTCTTGGTGGACCCGTTTCCGCCCAGCACGAAGAGGCAGTCGAGCTTGAGGTTCTTGTAGGTGCGCTTCATGGCGGGCACCTTTACGGTGCCATCGGCCTCGGGGACGTCGAGCAGCTTGAAGGGGGTGCGGCTGGTGCCGAGCACGGTGCCGCCCTGCGCGAGGAGGCCAGAGAAATCGCCGGGCGTCATCTGGATGTAGCGGCTGTGAATGAGGCCCTGGTAGCCGTCGAGAAAACCGTAGATCTCTACGTCTTGCTTGGTGTTGTGCATGATGGTCTTGACGATTGCGCGCATGGTGGCGTTGAGTGCCTGGCAGTCGCCGCCGCTGGTGAGAAGGCCGATCCTCAACATGATTCTTCCTCTCCTGTGGTCCGTCGCCCCTGACGGACGCCTGAGGAAAGTGTGGCACAAGTTGGCGCTGCAGGTGGGGCCGGCCGTCAGCGGGTGCTGGCCCGGCGCAGGCGTTGGCCTTGCGCGGGGCCAGCTGGGCGAAGCCATGGTCATAGCGAGAGGAACAGCTGGTGGACCCTGAGGTCTGGGTCAAGCTCGGGATGGAAGGCGAAGCCGAGCTGAGTGCCCTGCCGCACGGCCACCACGTTTCCATCCACGCGCGCCAGGACCCGGACGCCCGCACCCGCATCCACCACGCGGGGCGCGCGGATGAAGGTCATGGGCACCTCTCGGCCAACGCCTGTGACGTCTGCCGTCGCATGGAAGCTCCCGAGCTGACGTCCGTAGGCGTTGCGTTCCACGGTCACGTCCATCGTGGCCAGGCGCGGCGTGCCCTTGTCGTCATGGGCTGCGAGCCTCTGCGCCAGGAGGATGAGGCCGGCGCAGGTCGCAAACACGGGCATGCCGCCTTCGATCCGCTCCCGAAGGGGCTCAAGCATGCCAAGCTCCTCGAGGAGCCGGCCCTGGACCGTGGACTCGCCGCCGGGAAGCACCAGTCGGTCGAACGAACGGGCGAGGTCATCGGGGCCACGCAGCTCGAAGGCCTTCTCGCCAAGCTCCGCCAGGCGGGCCTCGTGCTCGGCGAAGGCTCCCTGCAGGGCGAGAACCGCGGTCGCCATTACTTGCCCCTCTCGGCCATGAGCAGGTCTATCTCGTCCTTGTTGATGCCAACCATGGCCTCGCCGAGGTCCTCGGAGAGGGCGGCCACCTTCTCGGGGTCGTCAAAGTTGGTGACGGCGCCGACGATGGCGCGGGCGCGCTTGGCTGGGTCGCCGCTCTTGAAGATGCCCGAGCCCACGAAGACGCCCTCGGCGCCCAGCTGCATCATGAGCGCGGCGTCCGCGGGGGTGGCAACGCCGCCTGCGGCAAAGTTGACCACCGGGAGGCGGCCGCTGTCGTGCACGGAGCGCACGAGTTCGACCGGTACCTGCAGGCGCTTCGCCTCCTCGAAGAGCTCGTCGTCGCGCAGGCTCACCACGTGGCGGATCTGCGCGTTGATGAGGCGCATATGGCTCACGGCCTGCACAACGTCTCCCGTGCCCGGCTCGCCCTTGGTGCGGATCATCGACGCGCCCTCGGCGATGCGGCGAAGTGCCTCGCCCAGGTCGCGCGCGCCGCAGACGAAGGGCACCGCGAACTGGGTCTTGTCGATGTGGCAGACGTCGTCGGCGGGGGAGAGGACCTCCGACTCGTCGATGTAGTCGATGTCGATGGCCTGGAGCACCTGCGCCTCCACAAAGTGGCCGATGCGGCACTTGGCCATGACGGGGATGGAGACTGCGGCCTGGATGCCCTTGATCATGTGGGGGTCGCTCATGCGGCTCACGCCGCCCGCCGCGCGGATGTCCGCCGGGATGCGCTCGAGCGCCATGACGGCGCACGCGCCAGCCTCCTCGGCAATGCGTGCCTGCTCAGGGGTGGTGACGTCCATGATGACGCCACCCTTGAGCATCTGGGCCAGCTCGCGGTTGAGCTTTGCTCGCTCCGGTCCGGGCGCCGGTGTGGTGGTCTTCTCGTCCTGTGCCATTGTCGTCCTCCTCGTTCTGGCGTGTTCGTGTGGCTACGTAGGGTAGGCTCAATATGGTCATAGTGAAATGCCCAGAACGTGATAGGTTGATAGGGCCAAAATAAGGCCAGTGTTACCGTTTCGATAAAGCCAGAGGTCGAGAGGATGGTCGCATGCGAGGCATTGACCTCACCGGGCGAGGGGAGCTTCCCCTCTACGAGCACCTCTACCGGTGCATTCGTGACCAGGTTGTGACGGGCGAGATTGCAGCGGAGGAGCGGCTGCCCTCGCGGCGCACCCTCGCGGAGCGCCTGGGGGTGAGCGTGGTCACCGTGGAGGGGGCCTATGCTCAGCTTGTCGCCGAGGGGTACGTGGTTTCCCTGCCCCGCCGCGGCTACTACGCGGCGAGTCTTCCCACTTTGCCGGACATGGCCGCCGCGGCGCCTGCTCCGGATTTGCCCGGCGGGGAGCACAAGGTAGCGCATGGCGACGAATGTGCCGCAGATGGAGTGAGGTACGACCTCGCTCGTGGCTCCAGCGTCGCCTCACCGGGGGCAGCCCGGCTCTGGGAGCGGGCTCTGCGCGATGTCATCTCGCACGAGCCGGACGACGTCCTCTATCGCACGCCGCCTGCTCGCGGCGTGATGCGCCTCCGCGAGGCGATAGCCGACCACCTTGCGCGCTCAAGGGGGATGTCGGTGAACCCAGAGCTGGTGGTTGTGGGTGCCGGAGCGCAGGCGCTCTATGGGCTTGTCGCGCAGCTCCTGCGCGGGTGCGGTCCCGTGGGGGTCGAGGACCCTGGCTACGCCCGTGCGAGCGAGACCTACCGCGCACATGGGCTTGACGTGCGCTACCTGCCACTCGACGCCGAGGGCATTTCGGTGCGGGCCCTGCGTGGGTCTTGCGCTGCCGTTGCCCACGTGATGCCGTCGCACCAGTTTCCCACTGGTCGCGTGATGAGCGTCGCGCGTCGCTACGAGCTTCTGGGGTGGGCCGCCGAGAAGGACCGGCGCTACCTCGTCGAGGACGACTACGACTGCGAGCTGCGGCTTGCCGGCCGTCCCATCCCGGCGCTCGCGAGCATCGACGCCACGGGCAGCGTTCTCTACCTCAACACCTTCTCGAAGAGCCTGTCGTCCGCGCTGCGCATCGCGTACCTGGTGCTGCCGGCATCGCTCGACACCATGTTTGACGATCGGCTGGGGTTTCTCTCCTCAACCGTGCCCGCGATCGACCAGGTCGCCCTTGCCCATGCGCTCGAGTCCGGCGCGTACGAGAGGCACGTCGCCCGCTATCGCCGCGGGATGCGAGAGGTGCGCGACGCGCTGGTCGAGGGGCTCCTCGATGGTCTGGCGAGTGGACGCGTGCGCGTCGAGGAGGCAGACTCCGGCATTCACCTCGTGCTTGCGGTCGAGGACGACGGCCGAGGGGAGCGAGGGATCGCCGCCGCGGCGTGCGCAGCGGACGTGGGGCTGGCTCCGCTCTCCTCGTTCGCACACGTCCCGGAGCATGCGGCGGCAGGCGATGGCCGCGCCAGGTTCGTTGTGCAGTACGACGGGCTCTCGGTCGAGGACGCCCGCGCCGCCGCCAGCGCGCTTGGCTCCGTGCTATAGTCCGAGCTTGTCTCTCACCTGGGGGAACGGCAGAACGGCGGGCTGCTCGGGGAGATGCTCGCCCAGGTCACGCTCCATCCACACCGTGTCGTGCCAGCGTCCAAACTTGTAGCCGCAGCTTTGGAAGCGGCCAATCTCGCGGTAGCCGCAGCGCTCGTGAAAGGCCACGCTCGCGTTATCGAGGTGGGTGTCAGGCGTGCTAGTGGTGGCGATGCAGGCGTAGAGGTTGAGAACGCCCTGGGCAGCGAGCGCGCGCTCAAGCTCCCGGTAGAGCGCCGAGCCAGCGCCATTCCCGCACTTCTCGCGCGCAATGTAGATGGAGGTCTCGACGCACCAGGCATATGCGGCGCGGCCGTAGTAGGGGCTTGCGTAGGCGTAGCCCACCGCCACGCCCGAAGGGTCGCGCGCCACCAGCCAGGGATGCGTGGAAGTGATTCGCTCGATGCGCGAGGACATCTCGCGTGCGCTGGGAGCCTCATACTCGAAGGTGATCGCGGTGTCGCGCACGTAGGGAGCGTAGATCGCGGCTATCTCTGCGGCATCGGCGCTGGTCGCTGTCGCAATGCTGAGCTTATCCATGTGGGTCCCTCCTCGGTTGGCTGGGGTCAACTATAGCGGTGGGCGCATCGCGGGGGCCGCCGGGCTCGGGCGTTGACGCGCTGCCACGCTCATCGAAGGGGGCGCGCAATTTGCTTGAGTCCGGCCTGTTGGATCCGGCCTGTTTCAGTGTTTCTCGCGGCCACGCCTCTGGACGCTCCCCTGTGATAGAGTGCGCTCACGGATGCCGCCCCCACCCGGTGCGGCGCCTGGGCGAGAATGGATGCAGCGCCGGACGTCTTGGGTTCTGGCGCACAAGTGGTTCGAAAGGCGGTTTGGCATGGCAGACGAGCAGGACTGCACAACGGCTGGGGGATGCGGGGAGGCGGTCGACCCAACGCGCCTTCCTCACGAGAAGCTCGAGGAGATGCAGCTCGAGGGCGTGCGCCGCACGCTGGTCAACTGCTATGAACACATCCCGTTCTACAAGCGCTCCTTCGACGAGGCGGGCTTTGACCCCTATCACCTGGCCTCCCTCGATGACCTTGCCAACGCGCCGTTTGTGACCAAGCAGGACCTCCGTGACGCGGCGCCCTACGGCATGCTTGCCGTGCCTCTCTCCGACGTGCGCGAGGTCCACATGTCCTCCGGTACCACGGGCGTTGCCACGCTTGGTGCCTATACCCAGCATGACCTCGACTTCTGGTCCGACTGCTTCGCCCGCGGCATCCGCTTTGCGGGCGGTGGCGCCAACGATGTGGTGCAGGTTGCCTACGGCTACGGGCTCTTCACGGGTGGCCTTGGTGCCCACTACGGCGCCCTTGCCTCGGGAGCAACGGTGATTCCCACCTCTGCCGGCAACACTGAGCGCCAGATTCGCATCCTTCGTGAGATGGGCACCACGATTCTCTGCTGCACGCCAAGCTATGCCATGCACATCGCTGACACGGCGTTGGAGATGGGCCTCGACCCCTCCCGCGCTTTCCATCTCAAGGCGGGAATCCACGGCGCCGAGCCTTTCTCTGACAACTTCCGCGCCGAGCTCGAGCGCAAGCTCGGCTACAAGGTGCTCGACATCTACGGTCTCACGGAGACGATGGGCCCGGGCGTGGCCTGCGAGTGCCTCGAGCAGGACGGCCTTCACCTGGCGGAGGACCATTTCTTTGCCGAGATCATCGACCCGGCTACCGGCAAGCGCCTGCCGGACGGCGAGTGGGGCGAGCTCGTCCTCACCACGCTCGACCGCGAGGCGTCGCCTGTCGTGCGCTATCGCACGCGCGACATCACGCGCATCCTGCCTGGCGAGTGCCCCTGCGGCTGCACCCACAAGCGGATCGACCGCCTGCACGGCCGCACCGATGACATGCTCATCATCCGTGGCGTGAACGTCTTCCCGTCGCAGATCGAGGACGTTATGAAGACCTTCGACCAGGTCTCTAGCTGGTACCAGATCGAGGTCGGCACCGACGAGCGCTCGCTGGACGTGGTCACGCTCAAGGCCGAGGCAAACCCCGACTTCGACTTCGACCAGACCGGTGCCATCGAGGCCCTGCAGCGTCAGATCTCCGCGCGCCTCAAGACCGACCTCTCCGTTGGCGTCAAGGTTCGCATCGTCGAGCCCAAGTCCATCTCACGCAGCACTGGCAAGGCAAAGCGCGTCATCGACACGAGGAAGGGGATTAAGTGATGATCAAGCAAATCTCGGTCTTTCTCGAGAACGACAAGGGCCGTCTGGCGGCGCTCTGCCGCTGCCTCGCAGACGCGGGTGTCAACATGAGCGCCCTCTCGATCGCCGACACCCCCGAGTACGGCCTGGTGCGCATCGTGTGCAACGAGGCCGACAAGGCCAAGGCCGCGCTCGATGCGGCAGGGTATCGTGCGCGGGTGACCAAGGTCACCGCTGTTGCCGTGCCTAACCGCCCGGGCGGGCTGGCGGAGCTTCTCGAGACGCTCGACGACGCGGACATCTCGGTGGAGTACGGGTACTGCTTCTCCCACCAGGACGGCAACGCCATCTTTGCCCTTAAGGTTACGGATCCCGCACAGGCCGCGGAGGCCGTCTTCGCCATCGAGCGTGCTGGCTTCCAGATCCTGGAGGAGGGCGAGCTGGACTAGGCCCGCTCGAGCTCCTGGTTCGGGCCCTGGCTCTTCGTGATGCTTTGTAGAGAATGGCCCCTCCGGCGCGCTTTCGACGCCGGAGGGGCCTTCTCGTACGGAATCCCGTCTGAACCCCCTGCTCCGGCGTCATTTCGGCGCCGATGGGCGCATCTCGTACGGAATCCCGTCGGAAACTCCTGTCCCGGCGCCCGTTTCTCGCCGGAGGGCGCTTTCCCGCAGCCGCGCGCCCGTACCTGCGGCGTCCTTCTCGGCGTGCCGCCTTACAGGCGCTCGAAGAGCGACGCGCTTCCCGTGCAGTCGTCGTCGATGTCGGCAGGCAGCGCCGGGACCATGGCCTCGATGAGCTTGCGCAGCAGGTGGAGGTTCTCGTTGAAGACGCGTAGCACGTCGTCGTTGGTGACGGCGGCATACTTGCCCAGGCCGGAGTCGTAGTCGGTGACCAGGCTCACGTTTACGTAGTGCATGCCCAGCTCGCGGGCGAGCCACGCCTCGGGGTACTGCGTCATGTTCACCACCGACCAGCCCATCTTCTGGAACCACTCGCTCTCGGCGGTGGTCGAGAAGCGCGGCCCCTGGATGGTGACGACGGTCCCGCCGTCGTGCACGGGAATGCCCAGCTCGCGGCACTTCTCGACGGCGACCTTGCGCATGGTCTCGCAGTAGGGGTGAGCTGCGGAGAGGTGCTGCACGCCCAGCCCCAGGTCATGCGTGAAGAACGTGTCGGCACGGCCCCTGGTCCTGTCCACAAACTGGTCGCAGATCACAAAGTCGCCGGGGTGGATGTCAAGCGAGAGGGACCCCACCGAGCACGGCCCTATGACCTGCTTCACGCCCAGCTCGTGCATGCCCCAGAGGTTGGCGCGATAGTTGACCTCGCCGGGGGCAAAGGTGTGCTTGTGGCCGTGGCGGGGGAGAAACGCGACCTTGCGACCGCCGATGGTCCCCACGGTGTAGACGTCGGAGGGCTGTCCCCAGCGCGTGTCAAGGGAGACCTCCTCGTAGTCGCCCTCAAAGAGGCTGTAGAAGCCAGATCCGCCAAAGATGCCAATCTCTGCCTGCGGAAGCTCTGCCATGCGTGACTCCTTTCGAATGAGGTGCGTATGCCCCTGTCCATTGTAGGGTGGCTGCCCTGCTCCGTCACGTGGCGAGCAATCGCCGGCAATCGATACAAAGCGTATATGGATACGTGCATCAAAATGTATTTTACCTATCCAATCGCCATCCCTACCATCAAGACTGAAAGGCGGCGCGCCCCAAGACGTGCTGCAAAGGGGCTGCAGCGCGAGGTTGCCGTCCAGTCGCATGTCGTTGAGGAGGCACACAATGATTCTCGGATTGGGAGTTCCCGAGCTTCTCGTCATTCTTTTGGTTGCCCTGATCATCTTTGGGCCCAAGAACCTACCCAAGCTTGGCTCTGCCATAGGCAAGACCGTCAAGAACGTGCGCGAGGGCATGGAGGAGGGCGATGACGACAAGGCCGTGTCGAAGACCGAGAAGTCCAACCCCTCCGAGAACGTCGAGGAGGTCGTCGCCGACCCCGATGACGCCGACGTCAAGGTTGCCTCAAGCGCCAAGTAACCCTGGTCCCCATTTCCCCAGACCGGACGGCCTCCTTCCTCCGTCCGGTCGGTTCCTACCCCAGATCGCCGAGAAGAGCCAAGCACCTCTGGGCAAGCGGAGACATGTAACGGTCTGCCTTCCAGACCACCGCCTGCCGTGTGGAGAGGCCCTTCTCGGCGATCACCTTTATGAAGCATTCGCCCGTGTCGGTGACGGAAAGCAGCGTCTCGGGGATGATGGCGATTCCCATTCCCCCGCGCGCCCAGGTGCAGGCCGTTCGCTCGTCGTCGACGACGCAGCGCGGCGAGAGCTCCGCCTTGGCCGTGCTGAACGCGGATTGGACCAGCGGCTCGAGACGACGCGCAAGAACCACCGGCACACCCGAGAGCTGCGTGCAGGTGACCTCCATCTCGTCTCCCACCTCGAGTGCGGGCGGCATGATGGCGAGCATGCGCTCGTTCTTGGCGTAGCGGCAGCGCAGTCCGTCGCTCGGGAAGGGGGTACGTACGACGCCGATGTCAACCACGCCTCCCTCGAGCATTTCGAGCACCTGCGGCGTGCTGCCCTCGCGAAGCTCGATCGAGACGTCCGGCGCCGCGACCAGCTCGGTGAGCCTGGTCCCCGGGACCGAGCCAGCGCACGAGGCGTCCACCCCAAGTGTGAGAACGCCGGTCATCCCCTTGCCCACGCCCTCGACGTCGCGCTTTGTGGCCTGGGTTAGTGCGAGAATCCGCGTCGCGCGCTCGTAGAGGAGCTTGCCGGCGTCCGTGAGCGTGGCAGATCGCGGCCCCCTGCGGACGAGCGTGGTTCCCAGCTCGCGCTCCAGCTGCGCCAGCTCGTAGGAGAGCGGTGGCTGCGAGATGTGGAGGCGCCGCGCCGCAGCCGTTATCTGGTGCTCCTCGGCAATGGCTACGAAGTACTCAAGCTGCTTGAGATTCACGCGTTCCTCCCACAGTTTCCGTGCGCAAACCCACCGGAGCGGCGGTGCGCTGCGCGACAACTCATTCGAGAATTGTATGGCGTTGCCATGCGGTATGCACGTACAAAATGGTGCGGGGATGCCGGGCGGCCTCTCTGCGGGGATTCCGGGCTGCTGCGTTGTTTGGATTCTGGGCGACCACTCCGCTGGGATTCCGGGCGGTCCCTCTGGGTAGAATGGGAAAGACGTTGACGCCCGGCGGCACCCCTTGCCGGCACACACGAAGGGTGAGGTTCACATGGCCCGCAACAGCGACGAGTACCCCAGCTACGAGGTCCCAGGAGAGGACTTCGACCCCAAGCGCGAGGTCGAGGAGGCAATCGACGCTGGCGAGAAGGCCCTTGCCTGCCTTGACCGGGCGGCGGAGTGCCTGAGCAGCGCCTCCGGCTGGGGCATGCTCGACATCTTTGGGGGTGGCCTCATCTCGGGGCTGGCCAAGCACCATCGCATCGACGAGGCACAGGAGGCCCTCCGGGAGGCGCAGAACTCGCTTCAGGCGTTCTCGCGCGAACTCTCTGACGTCCGCGAGGTCTCCGGCCTCAAGGTGGACATAAGCCGAGGCTGGACCTTCGCGGACTTCTTCTTTGACGGCGCCATCTCCGACATCGTGGTCCAGAGCAAGATCGAGGACGCGCGCAACCGTGTGGATAGCGCGCGCGACACTGTGCGAGAGACCCTCTCGCGCCTGGAGAAGCTCCGGTAGCACTGCCTGACGCGACGAAACGGGCAGCTTGCGCTGCGCTTACAGCTTGTTCAAACAAGTTGTAGAGATTGTGCAGTTAACCATGCAGCAACACGCGTCCTCCGTGCAGTGGGTACCGTAACCATCAGGAACACCGCTATGAAAGGAGGACGGAATGAAGATCAAAAGCCTGAGCAGACTGCAGAAGAAGGTCCTTGACGCCTGCATGGACGGCTGGTTCATGAGCGGCGAGTACACCGCCACCTTTGACAACCATCGTCGCAGCTTCGAGGCGGACAGCCCCATCTGGCTCTACCGTGACATCGAGCGCTGGTACGCAAGCCATGCCGCCAACCACGGGGACTCCCACCTGCTCGTCAAGTGCACCAGGGTCGATTAGGGGCCGCGAGCCCCGGCACCCCGGTGCCAACGGGACCAAGACACAGCACTTGTCGCAAGCAGGACCCTATGGGGTCTTTTTTGTTAGGCTTCGAGGTGTCGCGTCGCCGCGCCGCCCCCGAATTACCTTTGGGCAGTCTGGAATTCCAAGGAGGAAGCCATGCCCCTCTCGCTCAACTCTGCCCTCGATGACCTGAGGCTCTCTGGCATCAGGCGCTTCTCGTCGCTTGCTGCGCAGACCCCTGGCTGCATATCGCTCACGCTGGGCGAGCCTGGGGAGGACACGCCCGCCAACGTGCGCGCGCGGGTGGGCGAGGACCTCGATCGCGGGCTCACGCACTATCCGCCCAACAACGGCTTTCCCTGGCTTCGCGAGGCCATCTGCGCATGGGAGGCCGAGCGCGGGGTGTCGCTCTCGCCCGCAAACGTGATCGTGACCGACGGGGCCACCGAGGCGCTCTTCTGCGCCATCACGGCACTTCTCAACTCCGGCGACGAGGTGGTCATACCCACTCCGGCGTTTCTGCTCTACGACTCTCTCGTGAGGTTGGCGCGTGGCGTGCCCGTGGCGCTCGACACCACGCCGAACGACTTCCAGATTGACCCTCAGGAGCTTTCCCGCGCGATTACGCCACGCACTAAGGCCATAATGATCACCTCACCAAACAACCCCACGGGGTGCGTCCTCGACCGCAGGAGCATGGACGCCGTGGCCGACGCCGCCCGGACGCACGGCGTCTACGTGATCTGCGACGACGTCTATGGCGAGCTCTGCTACGAGCCGGGCTACCGGCGCTTCTCGGCACTCTATCCCGAGCTTGCCGAGCAGACCGTCGTTGCGAACAGCTTCTCCAAGCCCTGGGCAATGACCGGCTGGCGTCTTGGCTGGGCGGGCGCCGGCGAGAAGGTCGCTGCCGCCATGGCAAAGGTGCACCAGTATGCGGTCTCGTCGGTACCGGCGTTTATCCAGCATGCGGCCGTCGAGGCTCTTTCCACGGACACGACGCCCATGCGCGAGTCCTATCGAGCGCGGCGTGACCTCACCCTCGAGGCACTTGCACGCATGGGGCTTGCCTCCGTGACGCCGGGCGGGGCCTTCTACGCGTTTCCCAGCATCGAAGGGCTTGGGCTTTCCAGTGAGGTGTTCTGCGAGCGCGCCATTCGGGAGGCGGGGGTTGCCCTGGTCCCGGGGTCGTGCTTTGGCGGCGAGAACCACGTGCGCCTGAGCTATGCCACGGACGAGAAGACCCTGGTCACCGGCCTCGAGCGGCTGGGCGCGTTTGTGGGCTCGCTTCGGGGATAGCGCCGCCGGCTGAGGTCATCAGCGCCTTGGCAGACGCTACTCGCTGTCTACCACGTGCGCCATCATGAGCAGTAGCGCAACGGCGACGCCCTGCTCGAGCGACGCCTTGCGGATCCACTCGTCGCGCGTGTGGGGAAGACCGCCCGCGATGGTGCCCACGCACACGGCGGGAACGCCGAGCGAGAGCGGCACGTTCGCGTCGGTCGAGGAACTCACGTGGCGTGCGCGCATGCCAAGGATGGCCTGGATGGCCTCGTCGCAGCGGCGCGTGAGGCGACGCTCGGCGCTCTCACTCACGTCGCCTGCGGCCGGGCGGCGGCCGATGACGCTTACGTGGACGTCCATGTCGTCGCGGGCGTCTGCGCGGGCCACAAGGTCGCGGAGCTTCTCGTCCATCTCCTGGAGGCACGCCTCGCTCGTGGAGCGAAACTCGCAGAGGCACGAGGCCTCGCTTGCGATGCTGTTGACCGTGGTGCCGCCCTCGATGAGGCCGACGTTGCAGGTGGTTCGGGCGTCCGTTGGCCGCGGGAGGTCGTACATGGCACACACGATGCGCGAGAGCCGTTCGATCGCGTTGGGGACGCCCCAGTTCTTCCAGCTGTGGCCGCCCTGCGTGTGCACGCTTATGCGATAGCGAAGCGACCCCACGGCTTCGGTGACCACCTCGGGAAAGTGAGCGTCGAGTGCGGTGAGCTCGGTCACGGGGGCGGTTGCCTCGCGCATGAGCTGCTTGGTGCCCCTGAGGTTGCCCAGGCCCTCCTCGCCGGAGTTTGCCACCACCACGACGCAGGTGTCGAGCTTGGGCTGGTGCTTCAGGAACCACTTGGTGGCCATGAGCAGCGTTACCAGGCAGGCGGTGTCGTCGCCGATACCCGGAGCGTACATGTTCTCCTCGTCCTCGGTGAGCGGAAGCTCGCCCGTGTCTGGGAAGACCACGTCGGTGTGGGCCGAGAAGACCGCGCGCCCGGGTGCCGCACGGTCGCCCAGAACGCACACGACGTTTCTCGCCTCGTCAACGGTGACGTCGGTTGCGCCCTGCTCTTTGAGCCAGGTTGCGACAAACCAGGCGCGACGTCCCTCGGCGCCCGTGGGGGCGCCAATGCGGCCAATCGCTCGCAGGAGTTCGAGCGATTCCTCGCGCACCTCGTGCGCGAACTCCAGCGCGATGCAGGTCTCCCTTGCGTTCATGCGGTCCTCCAGTGGCATGGCTGCTGTTCATGGGTGAGGTCGTTAGCCAAAGCATACTCAAAACCCCTCTGTGCGGAGCGCTGCGTGTAGATGGGTTTGCTGGCGGGGGCCGGGCGCAGCTGTTTCCGACCGTACTGCGATAACCCGCCCTCCGGCGCCACTTCGGCGCCGGAGGGTGCAACCCGCACGAAATCCCGCCGGGAACATCGGTCCCGGCGTCTTTTCGGCGCCGGAGGGTGGGTTATGGCGGGGATTTCCTCCGAAGTGGGGCCTCCGGCGCCGTTTTCTCGCCGGAGGGTTCGTTGTCGCAGCGATTGCGTACGAGAGCTCCCTCCCGGCGCCAAAATGACGCCAGAGCAGGGGCTTGCGAAGCAATCGCGTACGAGAGTTCCCTCCCGGCGCCGTCGCGGTGATGGGCTCGCGCCGACGAGAGTCCATGCGCGGCATCCCGTGCACAAAAATCGCGGTTGCAGGTCAAAATTCTGGGTTCCGCTTAGTATCACCTCGCAAGTACCATTTCCCTACCTGCGGCTCCGCAAAAAGTTAGAGCCTTCGTACTCGGCGATTCGCCCAAAAAGGACCGGCAAACGCGTTTTTTGTGCAGGCGCCCCCGAAGGGGGCTATTATGACCGCTTTTGGAATCTCAGAAATGGCCTTGCACAAGAAATCGGGGCCGTCGGACGAGCCAAACGTTGGCCGGGGGACTTTCCGAAGAAGTTTTTCTTAGCCGGTGTGTTGCGTGACCTTGCGCCGCCGGGGCGTGGATGCTAGCGTTGTCCCCACGATAGAGGAGCGGGCACGATGGTCCTGGAGGAGCCGGCGGGCGAGGATTCCAGGAGAGGCGATGGCCGCCGAACTTCCACGTCAGGCATGGCGTGGCGGTGGGCTCGGCGGGAATACCGCCGGGACTGTCCGTGGAGAAGATCTGCGGGAGCGCTATCCCCGGTCATGCGGCGCTGCCGTGTGGACCCCGGCGGCGCCCCTGCGGCGCGTCTGGGGGAGCAATGGGAGAGAAGCTACCATTCGTCACTAAAGAGCAGCTCGAGCGTGCCGCTGCAACGTGGCCCACGCCCTTCCACGTCTATAGCGAGAAGCTCATCCGCGAGCGTGCGCGCGCCCTTGAGGCGGCTTTCTCGTGGAACCCCGGCTTCACCGAGTACTTCGCCGTGAAGGCTACGCCCAACCCCACGATTGTCTCCATCCTGGCCGATGAGGGCTGCGGCTGCGACTGCGCAACCGGCACGGAGCTCACGCTCGCCAGTGCGTGCGGCATGCGAGGCGAGCGCATCATGCTCTCCTCCAACGACACGCCCGACGAGGACTATCGCCGCGCGTACGACCTGGGCGCCATCATCAACCTGGACTCGCTCGACATGGTGGGCTGCCTGTCGCGTGCGCTGGGTGGGACGCTTCCCTCTACGGTCTGTCTGCGTGTGAACCCGGGCGGCAACTTCACGGCCTCCAATGGCATTATCGGCGAGCCTGAGGACTCCAAGTTTGGCATGACGATCGACCAGGTCATGGAGGCTGCGCGGCGCCTTTCCTCCATGGGCGTCAGCGAGTTTGGCCTCCACGCGTTTCTCGCCTCGAACACGCAGGTAGAGGACTACTACCCCCGCCTCGCGCGCGTGCTCTTCGAGCTTGCCGTGCGTCTGAGGCGCGAGCTTGGCGTGCATGTGCGGCTGGTCGACCTCTCGGGCGGCATCGGCGTGGACTACCGTCCGGATGACGCGCCGGTCGACATCGCTGCCGTAGGTGCAGGCGTGTGCGCTGTGTTCGAGGAGGTTCTCGTCCCCGCGGGGATGGGAGACGTGACGCTTGCTGCCGAGCTTGGTCGCTGGATGCTGGCACCTGCGGGCGGCCTGGTGACCCGAGTTATTCACGAGAAGGTCACCTACCGCGACTACCTGGGCGTCGATGCCTGCGCATCCAACCTCATGCGGCCCGCTATCTACGACGCCTACCATCACATCACCGTAATGGGCCACGAGGGCGAGCCCGCAGCCAAGCGCTACAACGTGGTGGGAAGGCTCTGCGAGAACTCCGACCAGTTCGCGCGCGACCGCATGCTGCCCGAGGTCCACATCGGTGACCTGCTCTTCATTCACGACGCCGGCGCCCACGGGTACTCCATGGGTTACAACTACAACGGCACGCTCCGCTCGGCGGAGCTGCTCCTCCACGAGGACGGTACCTTCGAGCTCATCCGGCGTGCCGAGACGCCGGCGGACTACTTTGCCACGCTCGACTTTCCAGGTTCGCGCTTCTCGGCGCTTGCCCACTCAGAGGGCTAGGCAGCACGTAGGGCTCACACGCAAGGCGCCTGCGGGGCGCCCAGACGAGAGGGGAAACAATGGACATGCAGGGACTTACCGGATCTGTCGTGGCGCTGGTCACGCCGTTCAACGAGGATGGCTCCATTGACTTTGGGTCGCTCGAGCGCCTGGTGGACTTCCACCTCGAGAGCGGCACGGACGGCATCCTGGTGCTGGGGACCACGGGCGAGTCCTCCACGATGACCGACGAGGAGGACCTCGAGGTAGCCAAGACCGTCATCGACTGCGTTGCCGGCCGCATCCCCGTTATTGGCGGCGCGGGCTCCAATTCCACCGCGGAGTCCCTCCGCAAGGCAAAGGCACTCGAGAAGCTTGGTGCCGACGGGCTTCTCCTCATCACGCCCTACTACAACAAGTCCAACGAGGAGGGCATCTACCATCACTTCGCCACGGTCCTTGACCAGGTGGACGTGCCGTGCCTCCTCTACAACATCCCTGGTCGCACGGGCTGCTCGATTTCGGAGAGAAACGTTGCACGCCTGGCTGCGCACCCCAACACCTGGGGCATCAAGGAGGCCTCGGGCAACATCTCCTATGCCACGATGGTTGCGCGCTACCTCTCGGACGACTTCCACATGATGAGCGGCAACGACGACATGGTGGTGCCCATCCTCTCGCTGGGTGGCGTGGGCGTGGTCTCGGTGTGGGCGGACGTCGCGCCGCGCACCGTGCACGACATGTGCGAGAAGTGGCTTTCCGGCGACACCAAGGGCGCGCTCAAGGTGCAGCTGGACAACCTCGACCTGGTGCACGCACTCTTTGGCGAGGTCAACCCCATCCCCGTGAAGGCGGCGCTCGCCAAGATGGGCCTCATCGGTCCCACCGTGCGCCTGCCGCTCTGGCAGCTCTCGCCCGAGGCCGACGCGCGCCTCGAGGAGGCCATGAAGGGGGCTGGTCTTCTTGGCTAGCGTGCTGGTGGTAGGTGCCAAGGGGCGCATGGGAACGCTGCTCCGGGCTGCCATCGATGCAGATGAGTCGCTCTCGCTTGCGGGCGGATACGACGCTGATAACGTCTCTGAACTGGACTCGGTTGCGCCGGCGGTGGACCTCGTGATCGACTTCTCCACGCCCGCGTCGCTGTCCCACGTGGAGGCCTACGTGCGCCGCACGCATGCCGCGCTCCTTTCGGGCACCACCGGCCTCTCGGCGGATGACCTCGCGCGACTGCGCGCTCTGGGTGAGGTGGCGCCGGTCATCTGGAGCGGCAACTACTCGCTGGGTGTGGCGGTCCTTCGACACCTGGCGCGCGAGGCTGCGGCATCGCTTCCCGGATGGGACACCGAGATTGTCGAGTGTCACCACAATCGCAAGGCCGACGCCCCCTCCGGGACGGCAAAGATGCTGCTTGAGGCTGTGGACCCCACTGGCGAGAGGAGCGTTGTCTACGGTCGCGATGGCATCGTGGGGCCGCGGCCGGCGGGTGAGATCGGCATGCACAGCCTGCGCGGCGGCACTGTGGCAGGAACGCACGAGGTGATGTTCTTTGGCGAGGACGAGGAGGTTGTGCTCACGCATCGCGCGACGAGCAGGCAGATCTTCGTGAACGGCGCAATTGCCGCGGCCAAGCGTCTGCTGGCGCGTGAGCCCGGCTTCTACGACTTCGACACGCTCATGTTCGGACAGCTTTAGGAAACGAGAGCCGCCAATCGCTGGCGAGAGGAGACTATCCGTGGACGCCCAGGAAATCATCAACTTCATTGCGAGCGCGCCAAAGAAGACGCCGGTCAAGGCATACGTCAAGCTTGCCCCTGGTGCGCATGTGGACTTTGGCCCCAGCTCCCACGTCTTTGGGAGGGGAGACGTCGTGGTCTTTGGCGACTGGTCCGAGGTTGGCCCAGCCCTTGTGGCGGCTGGCGACAACGTTCTCGACGTGGTCGTCGAGAACGACCGCCGCAACTCCGGGGTGCCTCTGCTCGACGTGCGCAACGTGAATGCCCGCATCGAGCCGGGCGCCATCATCCGCGACCAGGTCGAGATTGGCGACAACGCCGTCATCATGATGGGCGCGATCATCAACATTGGTGCGGTCATCGGCGCGGGCACCATGATTGACATGGGCGCCGTTCTCGGCGGGCGTGCAATAGTGGGCGACCGCTGCCACGTGGGTGCGGGTTGCGTCCTTGCCGGCGTGGTGGAGCCTGCGAGTGCGACGCCCGTGGTGATCGAGGACGACGTGCTTCTCGGTGCAAACTCCGTGGTCATCGAGGGATGCCGCGTTGGCAAGGGTGCAGTTGTGGCTGCCGGCGCGGTCGTAACCGAGGACGTGCCTGCTGGCGCTGTTGTTGCCGGCTGCCCCGCGCGTGTCATCAAGATGAAGGACGAGAAGACCGAGGCCAAGACGGCGCTGGTGGACGCGCTGCGCAACCTGTAGAATCTAGCTGTGGTGACGCCGCGCATTTCGGACGTTTATCCTTCCTTAACCGTCTTCTTTCCGCGTCTTTCAGAGAGCGCCGCGCATTCCGGACGTTTAGCTGCTGCTAAACGTCCGGATTATTCGTCATGTGCTCGTCTGAGAATTTCTTGGCGATCTTTTTTTGGTGTCTTTCGCTCAGCGGGACAGTGAGGATCGGCGTGTAGGTGAGCAGACCTCCCTCGGGGTGATGGCTCCACATGAGCGCTACCTCCGTGTGGCGCGTCTCGAGCTCAGGGAGTCCACGGGACACCTCATCGCAAATGAGCTGCAGGTCAGGTGTGCCGTCTGCGCCTGGACGCAGCGCTGGTCGCGCGCCGCGCACGAGGGTCACGTGAGGCACGAAGGGCTTCTCGTCCACGGGCAGGTCGCGAGCCTCCAACTCCCCAGCCAGCGCCTGCTGCAGGGTGAGAAGTCCCTCCTGCCGAGAAATGCCGCGCCAAACGATGCCCCCGCGCCGGTGGCCGAACACGCCTAGGTCGCCCAGCGAGAGGCTCACCGGGCCGCAGGCACGCGCTGCTGCCCGCACGGCCTCGGCGGCGTGCTCCTCGCCCGCGCTGCCCAACATCCCGAGAAAGGCCAGCGTAAGGTGGATGTTTGTCGTGTCAGTGGGGTGCCCCGCGCGAAGTCTCTCCAGCACGGCGTCGCGCGACCGCGCAAGCGCCACCTGCTCCTCCGCCGAGAAGCGCAGGGCAACGAAGAGTCGCTTGGGTGTCTGGCCTGCAGTAAGTTTGTTATTCTCTGCACGCCCCATGATGCCTCCCGAAGCTAGCCTACAGAGATTGCCTCCAGAAGGAAGCCTACCTCAGCGAGTGGTCCCACTGCTCCTCTGGCGGGGATACGGCGGCATGCGGCTGCCCTGTGGCATATAGTCGTTAGGTAAGCGGGATAGGCGCCCGCAAGCCAAGCGACGTTGGGAGGGCACGCATGAGAGTCAAGGCATTGGTCGTGCACGAGAAGAACGGCCCCTATTGCATGGAGGACGTCGAGCTGGACGAGCCTAAGGACAACGAGGTTCTCGTGCGAAACGTGGCATCGGGCATTTGTCATACCGACGAGTTCGGTCGCTCTCAGGGCGTACCCATCGCGCTTCCGCTGGTTCTTGGTCATGAGGGCGCGGGCATCGTCGAGCGCGTGGGCGCTAATGTGGACGACCTCAAGCCCGGAGACCACGTTGGCATTACCTACGCCTTTGACAATACTTGTCCTGCATGCCAGGCGCACGAGCCGTACTACTGCGAGAACTTCAACCAGATCAACTTTGGCGGCGTTGCCACGGACGGTACCACCCGCCTGCACCAGGACGGCCATGACGTGAGCATGTTCTTCGGCCAGTCCTCGTTCGCGACTTACTCGGTGGCGAGCGCTGCCTCGGTCTGCAAGGTGGACGATGACGTTGACCTCGGCATTGTTGCGCCCCTGGGCTGCGGCGTGCAGACGGGAGCCGGCGCCATGATCAACGTGGCCCACGTGGACGAGACAAGCGCAGTCGCCGTATTTGGCTGCGGTGCCGTGGGCATGTCTGCCATCATGGGCGCGGCAATTGCGGGAGCCAAGGTCATCATCGCGGTGGGCGGCAATCCCAGGAGCCTGGCCATCGCGCGCGAGCTTGGCGCGACCCACACCATCAACCGCAAGGAGGTGGATGACGTCCCTGCGTCGGTCCACAGGATCTGTCGTGCCGGCGTCGATGTTACGGTGGACACCTCCGGCAATCAGTACATGATGGTCAACGCCATCCGCAGCCTCAAGTTCCACGGCGTGTTCCTGCCCGTCGCTGCGGCGGGTTGCATCGACCACTTTGACGTGGGCGGCGACATCATGATGCCCATGCGCACCATGAAGGGCACCTGCGAGGGGGAGTCCGACCCCAAGGTCTTCGTTCTGCAGATGGTGCGCTGGTACAAGGAGGGTCGCTTCCCCGTGGACAAGATCCTCTCGTTCTACGACTTCCCCGAGATAGACAAGGCTCTTGCAGACACGTCCAGCGGCAAGGCAATCAAGGCCGTGCTCAGGATTTCGAAGCAGTAGGTCGCGTTTTTCTGGTGATTGTTGTCGGGCCCCCTTTGCGCGATTGACAGCCTTGTTCTATCTGTTATAGTCCAAGTATAACAAAATGCTGTTGCCGCGAAGGGGCTTGACCATGCCCATCGTGATTGACCAGATGTCGGAAGAGCCCATTTACCAGCAGATTCGCACGCAGGTGATAGGGGCCATCGCCACAGGGGAGCTGTCTCCAGGAGAATCCCTTCCCTCGGTGCGCTCGCTCGCACGTGACCTTGGCGTGAACCTCCATACCGTGAACAAGGCGTATGCCGTCCTGCGTGACGAGGGCTACATCATCATGCGCGGCCGGTCCGGCGCCTTTGTCGCGGACATACGGGATTCGCCCGCGCACCATCTCACGGCCGAGCAGGACTGGCTCATGGCAAAAGAGCTGCGGCGTCTTGCTGTAGCCTTTCGGGCTCGTGGAGGTTCGGAGTCTGCGTTTGTGGAAGAGGCCGCCCGTCAGGCGCGCGCTGCGTTCCACGTGGAGAAGACCTTGGCCAAAGGGGCTGGTACGGATGAGCGCTGAATCTATCCTCGTAGTGGTCACGATCCTTGTCTTGGTGCCAATGTGCGGCATCATCTTTGCCCTGACTCCCTGGATCACGTCGAAGGGCGAACTCTTCACGGTGAGCGTCCCCACCGCCGCTGCGAGCGACCCAGAAGTGCGTTCGCTCAAGCGTGGCTACTCGCAATGGATGCTCACCCTAACCTCCGTGCTCACCGGCTTGGTCATCTATGCGTTCGTCGCGGCTGATGAATACACCGCCGCACTTGCCATATGCGCGGCGACTGCCGCCCTGGTGCTCGTGGGCTACCTCCTCATGCTGCACTGCCGGGACAGGGTGCGTAACCTCAAGAAGGTCCGCGGCTGGGTTGCCTCCGCCCAGGAGCACGCGGCCATGCTGAGCGGCGACGGCATTCCCGAGCCGGTGTCGTTGTGCTGGGAACTTCTCAACTTGCTGCCCATGGCCGCATCGTTGCTCATAGCAGCGCTGGGCTACGACGGGGCGCCGGACCTCATCCCCATCCACGAGGGCATGGACGGAGTTGTGAATGGCTGGGCCGAGAAGTCCGTTCTCACGATGCTCCTGCCGGTTCTCTTCCAGCTTGCGATGGCAGGCACGATGACCGTTGCCCACGCCATGATCTTGCAGTCAAAGCGCCCCGTGGACCCGCGACACCCGGCATCGAGCGCCTTCGCCTATGGTGCCTATGTGCACGCCTGGAGCGTTTGCTGCGTGTGGATGGGCCTGGCGCTGAACGTCTCGGGGGTAGTTCTGGAGGCATCCCAGGTGGGATGGGTCTCGCTGCACGTTGCGTCCACGGTGTTCATGGCCGTCACGCTGGCGATTCTCGTTCCCTGTCTGGTACTTGCCGTGCGCTATGGGCAGAACGGAACCAGGCTCCTCGCGCGGCTGCCGGAGGACCTCGCGCTTCCCGCGGACGAGGATGACCGCTGGTATGGAGGCGTGTTCTACGTCAACCGAGGAGACCCGGCGGTCGTGGTGCCCAAGCGCTTTGGGATTGGCTGGACGCTCAACCTGGGTAGGCCTGCCAGCTGGGCAATCGTGGTTGGGCTAGTCGCAATCTGCGTTGTTTCCCTGGCGATGGCCGCGCAGGGGTAGGGGAGGTGCCGTCCCTCCGGCCTGTCACCCTGCCAGGAAATACCGCCCTGCCAAGAGCAACGCCGCCCTGCTCAACGGGCGCCCTTCTTCTCGCCCTTCTCCTGGTAGAGGTGTTTGTCGGCGTACTTGAGCAGGTCCTCGTAGGTCTTTGCGCCATCCGTTTGCACGCTCGAGAACCCAACGCTCAGCGTGGGGGCCTCAAGTCCCATGCCATCCGCAAGGCAGCTCAGCCTCGCTGTGGCGTCTTCGAGGCAGGCGAGAAGCCCCTTCTCGTCCTGCGAATCGGAGATGACCGCAAACTCGTCGCCACCCATACGGAAGCACAGCGCGTGGCTCCCAAATCCCCCCTCGAGAGCCTGTCCAATGCAGCTCAGAATCCGGTTGCCCGCGTAGTGGCCATACGTGTCGTTGAATACCTTGAAGTCGTCTACGTCGATGATGAGCATGGTCGTTGCGTCCCTCGGGACCCCTTGGCACACTCGCGAGAACGCCCGCATATTGCCCAACCCCGTGAGGGCATCCGTCGAGGCGAGGGTCTCGAGGTCCTCCTCCGCCTTGCCACGCCTCAGGCGCTCGGAGTACATGAGCACGCAGACAACGCAGAGCATTAACACAAGCATGCCCAAGTTGGTCGTCGCGGCGTGCTTGAGCGTGCCGCCCGCCAGTCCAATGGCCCAGACCTCCACCACGGTGGAGCCAATGTAGAGAGGGATGAGAATGACGGGACGTATGAAGAAGAGGGTGACGACCACAAGCATGCTCGCAAAGACGTCGACGCCGTTGCCGCGCTGCACGTCGAAGGCCGAGATAACTATGCCAAACGCGATGGCAACCGCGACGTATTGCGCGACGAAGGGTCGGGTGCGGACCTTGGCGCCGCGCAGGAGCTTGAGGGCACAGGGGACGAGCAGAGCCAACCCGCTGAGAAGAAAGGCCAGGTATGCGAACTGGTGATAGCGAAACCACAGCTCACCTACCTTTGCGACGGCCTCTGGGTTGTGCATCGCCTCGATTGAGTTGCGAAGCATCCAGGTCTCGAGCGCAACGGTGACCGAGCCCATGGTGGCGCCAATCCTTGTGGAGCCATCCTCGTGGTCCATGCGCACGTGGCAGGACTCAGGCCCAAGGCCCAGGATTGCAAGCATGTTCATGTGGGAATCCCCTGTCTGTGGTGATGGAGCCCAGAATTGGCCGTCTTTTTTGGGGTGAGCGGCACGAGATGGCCCGGCAAAAAAAGCTGAAGGATGTTGCAATGCATTATTGCACCAAGTATCATTTCTCTCACAAGATTAATTGTAACTCGATTAGGTAATATCGGATCAAAAAGGCAAAGCCGCCGAAAGACGGTGACGCAAAGCTATAGGGCCCTAACAGGCAGCCAGCTGCTTTCCGTAGAACGTGAACGGGCGGAGCGGTGTTTCTGGCTATGTGCTGGGGGGGCGTCGATGCGTTGCGGTGATTCGACGGATTCGGGTGGGGCTACCCTGAGCGGGCACAAGTCTTGCGAGTTCCAAACATTGCTCTGGGGGGGGTACTCCTAGCGGCACTATTGGTGGCGTTTGCTAAGCCAGTACTTGCTCTTGCAGAGCCAGAGCCGTTGGATACGGTTGTTAACCCGATCGGCTCCACCATGAACGTCTTCGACTACTGGATCAGTTCCCAGGGCGAAGACGACAGCTTATGGGGGACCGGCTTTGCGGACCAGGGCATCAATGCCAACCGCCGGCTCAAGTTCCACCGCTATGACGGAGATGTTGGTGCAGCCAATGGAGATCTCAACTCCTATACCGGAGGACGTCTCGTAAACCAGGGCATCGTCCAGAACACGCTCGGATCCGACGGCTACCCCGTGCTTTCATCCGCAAATGGCGGAGAATCGCTCGCATACCTGTTCAATCCTGGCGTTTGGCAGAACGGCAAGGCATCCTATACAGGCGCGACCCACCTCTTCCAGCAGGATGAAGACGGCTACTACTTCTACAACAGCGCTGACAACTGGGCGATGTTCGACAAGATTTCGAAGCAGTTCACGGTATCCACGCTTCCCGGCGACGCGAGCCACGACATCGACGGGGCGAACGAAAGCACCTACTACGGCTTCTACCCCTTCGACCCGACTATCGCCCCGCAGTACCACAGCACGAGCCACAACGTGAACGGTCAGCCCGGGAACTATCACAACCACTACTTTGGCGTTACCATGACCACGCCCTTCACGCAGCCCTATGGCGGCATGGTGGAGACATCCGGTGGCACCCTCGAACCGATGATGTTCGAGTTCTCGGGGGACGACGATGTGTGGGTCTACATCGACGGCGTCCTTGTGGGCGATCTGGGCGGCATCCACGGCGTCTCGACGCTCGATATCGACTTCCGCACAGGCGAAGTGAAGATCAGCGATGTGGGCTCGAAGGGGAACACAGGGACCTACACCCTGAGGGAACTCTACAGGGCGGCCGGCCGCGAGGGCTCAGTCGCATGGAACGGCAACACCTTCGCCGACTACTCCACCCACACCATGAGCTTCTTCTATTTGGAGCGCGGCAACCAGCTCTCCAACATGAAGATCAAGTACAACCTGGTCGGAGGCGGCTCCATCTCCGCCCAGAAGACGCTCGCGTCCGGAAATACCGAGATTGGCCTGCGTCAGGGGCAGTTCCAGTACGAGCTTCGCGGCTACTACGACGGAGATAGTGCCCCGGTCATGCCGATTGGCATCCCCAAGAGCCGTGTCCCGGCGGACGAGACGGGGCATGGCTACACCTCTGCCACGGTAGGCTGCGCTGCTGACGGCAGCGTCAACTTCGGCGCCATGCAGCTGGGGGCCAAGAACGCTGACAAGACCTACCGCTACAGCGTCCGCGAGGTCGTGCCGGCGGACGCCACGGACAACGGCGACGGGACCTATACCAAGGACGGCGTGGTCTATGACGGTCACGTCCACTACCTTGCGGCATCCGTGGTCCAGCAACAGGACGGCAGCTACAGCATCCAGAAGACCTGGTACTCGGACAGCGGCTTCTCCCAGCAAGAAGGGAGCGGCGAGATTTACGTCCCGCACTTCTACAACTCCTACCAGAGCGGCAACGACGTCGACCTCCAGGTGAAGAAGGCCCTTCTGGGAGACGCGCTCCAGGACGGCCAGTTCACCTTCGTGCTCAAGGACTCGGATGGCAGCCTGGTTGGTACCGCGACGAACGGCGCGGACGGCATCGCGCACTTCTCGGTCCCCGGCTTCCTTCCCTCGGACTTCAACAACCAGGATGGCACGGTCACGCGTACCTACACCATCTCCGAGCAGGTGCCGGACGGTGCCACGGACAACGGTGACGGCACGTGCACAAAGGATGGCATCGTCTACACGTCCGAGCAGGTGACCGTAACCGTGACGGGCACATACGACTCCAAGGCTGCAGGGGATCCCATCACGGTCGTGACGAGCTATGACCAGGGCACGCTCTCTGCCGAGTATGCAAATGGAAAGATCGTTGCCAAGGTCACTGGCATCACGGGCACGGCGAGCATAGCCGCCGAGACCGACGGCGCGCCCATGCCCGAGAACGCAAGCGTGGAGATCGGCTCCGACGGCACGGCGGACTTCGGGAGCGTGGACTTCTCGAACGTCAGTCCCGGTACCTACAAGTATCAAGTGAGCGCTGGCAGCCATGTGGCCGAGCTTGAGGTCACGACGGGCTCGCATGAGACCACAATTGTGCCGGCCTTCAGCCAAGCTGATGGGAAGCTTTCTGGCACCATCTCTGCTCAGGTAACGGGCCTTGGCGGCACGGCTGCGATTTCCGCCTCTGGCGGGGCTCCTGTGCCGCAGAAGGCGTCGGCACAGGTAGGGGAGGACGGCAGCGTCAGCTTTGGGACGGTGGACTTCTCGGATGCGGACGAAGGCACCTACACCTACACGGTCACCGTCGGTGGCAAGAGCGCAACGGTGAGCGTCACCGTCAAGAAGGAAACTCAGACGGCAAGCGGCATCTCGGGAACATACGAGCTTACGCACGTTGCCTACGATATGTACTACCTTCATGTGGATGCCAACGTTGGCCAGGCTTACAATGGCAAGACGCTTGCGCTCTCGCCATCGGACAACTTGGGATGGCAGCGCGCCACTGCCAAGGTAACGAATGGCGTGGCAGACTTCGGCTCCGTCGAGTGGTGGGACATCCAGAGCGAGTCCCGTGTCTTCTCCATCCGTACCGCAGAGAGCTGGAACTACAGCGTGCTCGCTTCGTTCACGGTTGCCGAGCCAAACCACGGGGCCGGCACGAGCGGGAACATCGGAGCGCAGGCGTCCACGGTGACCACGCTCTCGTCTGCGGCGGAGCCCTTCTCGGAGACTACCTCAGAAATCACCTCTGCGAGTCACGAGGTCGCCGTTGCCATGGACATCCCCACGATCACCAACCGGACCGTGGTCGAGGTGAGCGCGACCAAGGTATGGGACGATGGTGGCGCCGACCCCTCCGGGCACCCTGCCGTGACCCTCCACCTCATGCAGAAGATCGGCGACGCCGACCCCACCAGGGTCGAGGGCCAGGACAGGACCATTGCTGCGGGTGCCACGGGGGATGACCTTACC
>URLM01000022.1 GCA_900548775.1 uncultured Olsenella sp. | reverse complement strand
CCCAGGACGTGATCGTCGACACTGCCGTGCGCGACAACCTCTTCTTGGACGACTGCCGCGGCCTGCGCGACCGCGACCCCGCGCTTGTCTCGATTGTGGCCGAGGGCGAGAAGTGCATTGCCTACGTCAACTCCCGCGCCCGTTCGGTGACGCTTGCGCGGCTCCTCCGCCACCAGGTACCAGAGCTCGCGCCCAGGGTCGCCTTCTACAACGCCGGCCTGCCGCGCGCCGACCGCACCCGCGTCGAGCGGGCGTTCCGTACTGGTGAACTCTCCTGCATCGTCTCGACCAGTGCCTTTGGCGAGGGCGTGAACATCCCCAACGTGCGCGACGTGGTGCTCTACGACATGCCTCTGGGGCGCGTGGAGTTCAACCAGATGAGTGGCCGAGCGGGCCGAGACGGAAGCAGCGCCTGCGTGCATCTGCTCTTTGGCCAGCGCGACCTTGCTTCCTCTCAGCACATCCTCGACCAGGTGGCGCCCACGCGAGACGAGCTCGCCGCACTCTACCGTGCGTTGCGCGGGGTCTCCAAGAGTGCTGCCAGCGTGGGTCAGGCGTCCTTCTCCGCGCAGGATTCTCGGCTTGCGGCCATGGCCGCAGTTAAGGGGCGGCCGCTTTCCGAGGGCGCTGTTGCCTGCGGCATCCAGGTCTTCTCCGAACTGGGCCTGCTCTCGCTTGCGGGCTTTGGCGACGCGCGTCTCATCACCATGGCGAGAAACCCCGGCCACGTTGACCTTGAGGCCTCCGCCCGCTACCTCGAGGGCATTCGCGAGCGCGAGGCGTGCGGCGAGTTTGGCGAATGGGTACTCTCATGTACTGAGGAAGAGTTGCTCTCTGCGATAAACAGGCCCATTGCGCCCGATTTTGGCGTTCGCGTGGGCGAATAGGAGGAGGGACCATGGGCGACGACGGCATGATGGCCGAGAAGGCCCAAGACGCGATGGCTGCGACGCCCGTGGAGGGGTCCACGGCATCATCTCCCGTTGTCGGGAAGCCGGCCACCCCGGCAGTTGCCGCGCCTGTGGCTCCCGTCGCGCCTGCTCCCGTCGCGTCAGCTCCCGCGGCTTCCGCGCCTGCCAAGAAGCCCGCCATCCCGGACGCCGCGAACTTCCGCGTCCTCGAGGAGGCCGCGCGCGCCTATCTCGACGACGAGGAGTGGGCAAAGATCGACCGTGCCTACCACTTCGCGGCCGACTACCACCGCGACCAGCGCCGTCGCTCGGGCGAGCCCTACATCAACCACCCCGTCGAGGTGGCCCTCATCCTCTGCAAGGACCTCCACATGGACGAGGACACCATCTGCGCGGCGCTTCTCCACGACACGGTGGAGGATACCCCCGCCACGCTCGCGCAGATATCGGACCTCTTTGGCGAGACCGTGGCCGAGCTGGTGGACGGCGTCACCAAGCTCACGTCCATCAAGGTGACCTCGATGGACGAGAAGCAGGCCCTCAACCTGCGCAAGATGTTCCTCGCCATGTCGAAGGACATCCGCGTGGTCATCATCAAGCTGGCGGACCGCCTGCACAACATGCGCACCCTGGCGGCGCTGCCGCCCGACCGCCGCCTCTTCAAGGCGCGCGAGACCATGGACGTCTACGCCCCTCTCGCCGACCGCCTGGGCATCTCGTCCATCAAGTGGGAGCTTGAGGACCTGGCCTTCTTCTGGCTCGAGCCCGAGGAGTACCAGCGCGTTGCCCGCATGGTCCAGGACTCGCGCGCCCAGCGCGAGGACGACACCGAGGCCGCCATCAAGACCCTGGACGACGAGCTCAAGCGCGTCGGCCTCAAGAACTACCAGATCACCGGCCGCCCCAAGCACCTCTGGTCCATCTACCAGAAGATGACCCGCAAGGGCCGGGACTTCTCGGACATCTACGACCTCATCGCCCTGCGCATCATCACGCAGACGGTGGGGGACTGCTACTCGGCGCTCGGCGCCGTCCACACGCTGTGGCACCCCATGCCCGGCCGCTTCAAGGACTACATCGCCACGCCCAAGGCCAACCTCTACCAGTCGCTCCACACCACGGTGGTCGGCCCCGACGGCAAGCCCATCGAGATCCAGATCCGCACGGTCGAGATGCACGAGGCGTCCGAGTACGGCGTCGCCGCGCACTGGCTCTACAAGAAGGCCGGCAACTCCCAGGGCAAGATGTCGGCCGAGGACCGTTCGATCGACTCGACGATCAACTGGATCCGCAGGAGCCTCGACTGGGCCGTCGAGGATGACATCGACGATCCGCACGAGTTCCTGAACAACCTGCGCGTTGACCTCTTTGAGCACGAGATCTTTGTCTTCACGCCAAAGGGCGAGGTCATGAGCCTGCGCCGCGACTCGACGCCGCTCGACTTTGCCTACGCCGTCCATACCGAGGTGGGCAACCACTGCGTGGGCGCCAAGGTCAACGGATCGGTTGTGCCGCTCACCTACAAGCTCAACATGGGCGACCGTGTGGAGGTCCTCACCAACAAGAACGCCAAGCCCAGCCGCGACTGGATGAACATCGTGGTCACGCCCTCGGCCCGCGCCAAGATCCGCAAGTACTTCTCGGTGGAGACGCGCGCGGACGACGCCGAGCAGGGCAGAAGCGAGCTCGCCCACGAGCTGCGCCGCCGTGGCTATGGCATCTCCACGCAGCGCACCGTGAAGGCCATCGAGCGCGTGTACCCGCAGTTCGACTACCGCTCGGCCGACGACCTCTTTGCCGGCATTGGCACGGGCAAGGTCTCGGCCAAGCAGGTGGCCAACCGCATCGAGGAGATCCTCGAGGAGGGCTCGCCCGAGCAGCTCGAGGCCGCGCGCAAGGAGGCTGAGCGCCAGGCCAAGCGCGAGGAGGCCATCAAGGAGAACAAGCCCCTCATGCAGTCCTACGCCATCACGCAGACTGCCAAGGGCGCCAGGCGCCGCAGCAACTGCGGCGTGGTCGTGAAGGGCGACGCCGACCTTCTCGTCCACCTCGCGCACTGCTGCAACCCCGTGGCCGGCGATGACATCGTGGGCTTTGTGACGCGCGGCCGCGGCGTCTCTGTGCACCGCGCCAACTGCCCCAACGTGCGCGACCTCATGAACCACCCCGAGCGCATGATCCCGGTGGAGTGGGACACCTCCGGCGCCACCGAGTTTAGAGTCGAGATCGTGGTCGAGGCCACCGACCGGATGGGGCTTCTCAAGGACGTTACCATCGCCATTGGCGACGCGGGCGGCAACATCCTCTCCGCGGCCACGCAGACGGGCAAGCAGGGCATCGCGCGGCTGCGCTTCATCGTGGCCATCTCGGACGCGAGCCTCTTGGACGCGCTTCTCGCCAGCGTCTCTCGCGTGCCCTCGGTCTACGACGCGCGCCGCATCATGCCCGGCGAGGGCGCCAACCAGATGAAGCAGCGGGTGTAGCCATGGGGAGCTTCTTCCGCGACGCGGGGTCTTTTGCGGCGTCCGAGGCTGGTGACGTGGTTCGCGTCTTTGTCGTTGGCCCCATACAGACCAACTGCTACGCCTACCTCTCTGCCGGAGAGGCGCTGGTCGTGGACTCCGGAGCCGCCGGCGCGCGCGTGGCCGAGGCCCTTGCGGGCGAGAAGGTCGTGGGCGTGGCGGCAACCCACGGCCACGGCGACCACGTGGGCGGCGTGGCCGCGCTCGTCTCGGCGACGGGCGCGCCCTTCGCGCTTGCAGCGGCAGATGCCGAGATGGCCGAGCACGCCGGCGACCCGGCATACTCTGGCTCCGGCATTGCCTACGACGACGATGCCCCCGTGCCTTCTCGCCTGCTTGCCGAGGGTGACCTGCTCGAGGTGGGCACGGCCCGCTTTCGCGTGATGGAGACGCCCGGTCACACGCCTGGTGGCATCTGCCTGGTGGGGGAGGGCACCGCCGAGGGGGTTGCCTTCGTGGGGGACACGCTCTTCCCGGGGTCGTGCGGCCGCACCGACCTTGCCGGAGGCGACCCGGACTCCATGCGTCGCTCGCTTGTGCGCATGAGTCGCGAGATTGCCCCGCAGACGGTGCTTCTCTGCGGACACGGCCCCGCCACCACGATGGCCGAGGAGTTGGCGAGCAACCCCTTCGTCCGCTAGTGCGTCATGCATCTTTTTTGCCGGGCAACGGGATCCCATTTCCAGGCAACGGGATTCCATTGCCGGGCAACTCAATCCCGCCCCGCTAGACGTCAACCGTTGCCGCCGCATCTGGTATAGTTCACTGGTGCGCACGGTGCGCCCGAGTGGCGGAATGGCAGACGCGGAGGTCTCAAAAACCTCTGAGGGAAACCTCGTGTGGGTTCGACCCCCACCTCGGGCACCAGTTTTTCTCTGCACTTCTCGGCCTCACAGCGCTGGTCCATGGCGTGTCGTCTCGATGGAGATGCGCACTTCCCGAATTGGACATTGCTCCGGCCAAGCGGCTGCGTTATTATATTCCTCGCGTGAACATGCTAAGCGGGGCTTTTCGCCCCCACCTGAACGGCGCCCACGTGGCAGCTGTCTGGTCAGACAAAGAATTCTCACCACCCAGGCATGGGTGGTCCTTGTCTCCCGGCGGCTGTGTGTCATCGGGAGTTATTTTTGTCGCGGCGTCATGCGCCGCAGAGAGAGGAAGGTGTAGAGAGATAGCCAGGAACGATGGTCCTCGCGTCAACGGGGAAATCACCTCACGCACGTGCCGCCTCATCGGCGTCGACGGCTCGCAGCTGGGCCTGTTCGGCGTGCGTGACGCCCTGCGCATCGCGCAGGAGCAGGGGCTTGACCTCGTGGAGATCGCACCCAATGCGAACCCTCCCGTGTGCAAGGTGCTCGACTACAGCAAGTACAAGTACGAGCAGGATCGCAAGGCCAAGGCCGCGCGCAAGAACCAGGCGCGCGTCGAGGTCAAGGAGATGAAGTTCCGTCCCAAGATCGACGTGGGCGACTACGAGACCAAGAAGGCCCACGTGATGCGCTTCCTCAAGAAGGGGGCAAAGGTCAAGATCACGATCATGTTCCGCGGTCGTGAGATGGCCCACCCCGAGCAGGGACGCATCGTGCTCGACCGGCTTGCCGAGGATCTCAAGCCCTGGGCCACCGTCGAGCAGCAGCCCCTCATGGAGGGACGCAACATGCACATGCTCATCGCCCCAATCAAGGGCGCGTTTGATGTGACGCCCGAGGGCGATGAAGTCACGAGCGAGAAGAAGGAGAAGTAACATGCCCAAGATGAAGACGCACAAGGGTACGGCAAAGCGCTTCCGTCGCACCGGTACCGGCAAGATCATGCGCGCCAAGGCCTTCAAGAGCCACATCCTGTCCAAGAAGTCCCAGAAGCGCATCCGCAACTTCCGCAAGGAGGCCGAGCTCGCTCCTAGCGACGTCAAGGTTGTCTCCCAGCGCATGGGTTCCAAGTAGGCGCTTCGCGCGTCCCGTTTTTCCCTCAACGAGGAGTTGATTAGATATGTCTCGAGTCAAGCGCGCAGTCGCCGGCCGTAAGAAGCGTCAGACCCTGGTCGAGCGTACCAAGGGCTATTACGGAACTTCCTCCCGCACCTTCCGCGGCATGAAGGAGCAGGCCCAGCACTCCGGCCAGTACCAGTACCGCGATCGTCGCAACAAGAAGCGCGACTTCCGCAGCCTGTGGATCCAGCGCATCAACGCTGCCGCCCGCATGAACGACCTCTCCTACAGCACCTTCATGCACGGCCTCAAGCTCGCTGGCGTCGAGCTGGACCGCAAGGTTCTCGCCGAGATTGCCTACAGCGACGAGAAGGCCTTCGCCGACCTCGCCAACGTTGCCAAGAAGGCTCTTGCCGACGCTGAGTAGTGCGCGGCACTTCTAGGCTGTAGCTCTGCCTTTGATTGCGGCATCGGGGACACTCGGTGCCGTTTTTTTCGTACCGGCGACCGCCACGGGATCCCGTTCCGGGGTAGGGTGGTGGGGGCGCTACACATTCGTCGTTCGAAAGTGTATCGACCAGCGCGGGTCACAGATTCGTATACGAATGTGTATCGCTGCGGGTAGGCATGGAGCTCTGCTCGGCACAAATGCGTGCCGGCGAGCCTAGTTGCCCTTCTCGCCCTTGTCCTTCTTGTCGTCCAGACGAATGCCGAGAAGCTCCTCGCGCCTCTCCTCGCGCCGCTCTCGGGCCTTCTCGGACTCCTCCTCGAAAGCGGGGTCGCCCGGCCCGACAAGCTCGTCGTCGCCCGTACGGGGGTCCTTGTGGTGCCGCAGCACGGGCTCAAAGAGGTGCAGGTGCTTGGCGAAGGCACCCGAGGCCACCAGCAGCACGAGAAATATGCAGATCCTCGGCGTCGTGGCCACCTGCGTCATGACGAGCGATCCGGCGCAGAGAAGCGCCGTCCATGCGTACACCACGAGCACCGCCTGACGCTGGTCAAAGCCCTCCGCGAGGAGACGGTGGTGGATGTGCCCTCGGTCCGCGCGCCCAACGCTCACGTGGGCACGCGTACGACGCACTATCGCGGAGAACGTGTCGATGATGGGGATCCCCGCGATCACCAGGGGAACGATGATCGTGGTGAGGCCGGCCATTCTCGTCACCGAGAGCAACGAGATGGTTCCCAGCGCAAAGCCCAAGGTGAGCGAGCCGGAGTCCCCCATGAAGATGCTGGCCGGGTGGAAGTTGTAGTGGAGAAAGCCCAGCGTCGAGCCAGCGACGGCGCAGGCGAGCGCGGCGGCGTCGAGGCGGCCCGCCCAAATCGAAAGCACGAACATGGTCACGCTCGCAATGCACGAGATGCCGGCGGCGAGGCCATCCAGCCCGTCTATCAGGTTGATGATGTTCACGTAGGCGACCAGGTAGACGATCGTCACGGGGTAGGTGAGCCAGCCCAGCTCGATGAACTCGCCTGGCTCGAAAGGATTTGCGATGATGCCGATGACCAAGCCGCCCAGGGCCGCGACCGTGGCTGCGAGCACCTGTCCGGCGAGCTTCGCGCGTGGGGTGAGCGTGTACTTGTCGTCAAGCATGCCGGTTGTGAAGATGATGACAAAGGCAAGGACAAGCATCCAATAGTTCACAGAGAGCCGCGGCGAGGGCACGAGAACAACCGGCCATCCAAAGTACGTGGTGCCGATGTACTGGACCACGAATGCGGCAACGATGCCCGAGAAGATCGCGATGCCGCCCATCCGAGGCGTCGGCGTCTTGTTCACGCGACGCTTGCTGGGGTAGTCAACGGCGCCAAGCCTGATGGCAATCCTTCTCGCAACGGGAGTCATTGCGAGGGCGCAGGCGAGAGAAGCGGCAAACAGGCAGAGAAACGACAGCCAGTACCTGGGCACCGTTCGACACCTCCTCCTTATCGCCGCCTTTCCACGCGAGACATAATACACAGAAACGTGCGAATACGTGCAGCTTAGGGGCCGAGCATGGAAAGGGCAGCACAGTGGAGTGACCGCTGACCTGCGGTTTATTTGATTGCGTATTGATTGCTACGCAAAAAGTGCCCAACACATCCATTGTGTGGCCACCGCTCGCCATGTCAAGACTGGCATCCGAATGCGCATTCGCTTACATTGGAGTCGTCGTCCCCCTGCGGTGCAAACTGGGTGAACCGACAAGCGTTACAAGGGAGTCCGACATCTCGTCCTGGAAGGGGATCCTCCGTTGCTGGGGAAGCCGGAACGGGCGATGAGGACACCCACCTTATGAAGGTGGGTTCATAATCGTATCCGCAGGGGGCGACTTTTTTGTTTGCGCCTGCCACAGTGCGCCCTTCGGCGAGGAATTGACGCTGGGACCGGGGTTCCCGACGGAATCACGTACGAGAATCGCCCTCCGGCGAGGAAATGACGCCGGAAGGTGCGTAGCCGTGGCAATCACGCACAAAGGAAGCCCTCCGGAGAAGAAATGACGCCGGAAGGCGAGGGCCCGAGGCAGTCGCGTACGAAAGTCCTTCTCCGGAGAAGAAATGACGCCGGAGGGCGGTTACCGAAGGGATTCCGTACGAGAAGCGCCTTTCGGAGAAGAAATGACGCCGGGACCAGAGTTCCCGGCGGAATCACGTACGAGAAGCGCCTTCCGGCGAGAAAAAGACCCCGGAACGGAGGCTCCGTACGCAACCGCTGCGGGAATGCTTCCTCCGGCGCGAAAACGGCCCCTTGACACGGCCCCGGCAAATTGCGACAATGGCTCCCGCGCATGAGCGCCTGGGGATGTAGCTCAGCTGGGAGAGCGCTGCCTTCGCAAGGCAGAGGCCGAGGGTTCGAATCCCTTCATCTCCACCATGGAATCTGTGGGGCCCAGGCACCTGGCTTGGGCCCCTTCTCTTGTCTCGTCTCCAACCCCGATGGGAGCACGACAGGGATGGACGACATCGTCGCCAAGCTGGACGCATCCTCCTACGACGCCTGCAAGCTCTGCCCACGCCGCTGCGGCGCGGCACGCACCGAGGGCAAGGCCGGCGTCTGCGGCGCCACCGCAACGCCGCGCGTCGCAAGGGCGGCGTTGCACTTCTGGGAGGAGCCGCCCATATCGGGTGAGGCAGGCTCGGGCGCCATCTTCTTCACGGGCTGCCCCCTGCGCTGCCGCTTCTGCCAGAACCACCAGATTTCCCAGGAGGGTTTCGGCCTCGCCGTCTCCACCTCGCGCATCGCCGAGATGATGCTCGAGCTTCAGGCACAGGGTGCGCTCAACGTCAACCTCGTGACTCCGCTGCACTTTGCGCCCACGGTGCGCGAGGCGGTGCTTCTCGCCCGCGAGAACGGCCTTGTCATCCCCACGGTCTGCAACACCTCCGGCTACGAGCTGCCCGAGGTCGTCCGCGCGATGTCGGACGTCATCGACATCTGGCTCACGGACTTCAAGTACGCAAGCCCCGCACTGGCGGGCTCGCTCTCCGCCGCGCGCGACTACCCAAGCGTCGCCGCAGCGGCTCTGCGCGAGATGGTCTCCGCCGTGAGCGCGGCTGGCGGCCGCCTGCTCACGGAGGACGGCGCGATGAAGCGTGGCGTCATCGTGCGCCACCTCGTGCTTCCCGGCCACGTGGATGACTCCTGCGCGGTGCTCGATCGCGTCTGGGAGACCTGCGGAAACGCCGCGGACCTCTCGGTCATGAACCAGTACACGCCCAACGACGCCTGCCGCAAGGCCGGTGGCGACCTCGCGCGCGCGGTGACGAACGAGGAGTACGAGATCGTCCTCTGCCACGCGGACGACCTCGGCTTCGAGAACATCTGGTGGCAGGAGGGCGGCACCGTCTCGGAGAGCTTCGTGCCTGCCTTCGACGCGACCGGCGTCGAGGGCCCGGAGCTCAAGGGCGGCGAGACGAGCGCATCCGACGCACCTGCCGGCCCCAAAGGGGTATAGACTCTGCAACTGTAGGAACCGCGCGCCCGTCGCGCCTACCTTGGAGGTCCCATGCCAGAGAACACGCCGCTCTCCGACGAGGAGAGGTCAGAGCTCGAGAGGCTCCGCGCCGAAAAGGCCGCCCGCGAGGAGGCCCAGGCGGCTGCCCGCGAGCGCGCGGAGCTCGATCGTCTGAAGGCCGAGAAAGCGGCAAGTGAGAAGGACGCCGCCGAGCAGCAGCGCATCGCTCAGGCGCGCGAGAAGGGCCGCCAGCTCATGGAGCCCGACGACGAGGACCTCCGCATGCCAAAGGGCCAGAAGATCGTCATCGCCGCGGTTGTAATCGTGGCGGCGGTGTGGCTTCTCGCCATGGCGCTCGGATAGCACCCAAGCAGCAAGTAACCCGGCGCGGGACGGGCGAGCTGCGCTTCCCGCGCCATCCAGTGGGAGGAAGTAGCAGCAATGTCGCTCACGGACCGCACCAAGCCAACGGACGTCTCGCTCAACACCGATCTCTACGAGCTCACCATGGCCCAGGGCTTCTGGGAGTCGGGCCTCGTGGACACGCAGGCAACGTTCAACGCGTTCTTCCGCGAGAACCCCTTTGGCGGCGGCTACGCCATCGCCTGCGGCATGGGCCAGATTCCAGACCTCGTCGAGAACTTCGTCTTCGACGACGAGGACATCGAGTATCTCGCCAGCATTCCCGCACCTAGCGGCGGCTCCATGTTCAAGCCCGCCTTCCTCGAGTACCTGCGCAACCACCACCTCGACCTCACGATTCATGCCGTGCCCGAGGGCGACGTGGTCTTTCCGCGCGAGCCCATGGTGCGCGTGCAGGGCCCCCTCATCGACTGCCAGCTCATCGAGACCGCCCTGCTCAACCTCGTGAACTTCCAGACCCTCGTGGCCACCAAGACCTCGCGCGTGGTTCGCGCGGCAGAGGGCCATCCGGTCTCCGACTTTGGCCTGAGGCGCGCCCAGGGACCCGACGGTGGTCTCGCGGTGGCTCGCGCATCCTACATAGCCGGCGCAAGCTCCACCTCGAACCTCCTTGCTGGCAAGATCTACGGCATTCCCGTCTTTGGCACGCACGCCCACTCCTGGGTCATGGCGTTTCCCACCGAGCTTGACGCGTTCCGCGCCTTCGCAAAGTCGAGCCCCAAGAACTGCGTTCTGCTCCTCGACACCTACGACGTCCACCAGGGCATCAAGAACGCAATCACGGTCGCAAAGGAGATGGAGGCTGCGGGCGAGCGGCTCGCCGCAATCCGCATCGACTCGGGCGACCTTGCCAAGCTCACAAAGGAGACCCGCAAGGCCTTCGACGATGCCGGCCTGCCGTACGTGAAGATCTCGGCCTCGAACGACCTCGACGAGTACACCATCCAGTCTCTCTACGCCCAGGGCGCGCCCATCGACTCCTTTGGCGTGGGCACCAAGCTCGCCACCTGCGACCCGCAGCCCTCGCTTGGCGGCGTCTACAAGCTCTCCGCCGTGCGCGACTCTGCAGACGCGCCCTGGAACCCCGTGATCAAGCTCTCCGAGCAGGCCTACAAGCGAACCATCCCGGGAGTCCAGCACGTCCTGCGCTTCCTCGACGACGACCACTGTCCCGTGGGCGACATGATCCTCGACGACTCCTACGCGGACGGCGACGTCCAGGCCGCCACGAGCATGGAGGACATCCTCGACCCCTTCTCGTCCTACGCGCTCTCCGGCACGCCGCGCGAGCTTCTCGCCTGCTACGTCGAGCACGGCAAGCGCGCGGGCGAGCCGGTTGACATCGAGGAGTCTCGCTCGCGCTGCCACAACGCGCTCATGCACCTCGATCCCGCGATCACGCGCTTCCTCAACCCGCAAACCTACCCCGTGGGCCTGGAGCAGGGCTTGGCCACGCTCCGTCGCGACCTTACGGCGGAGGAGCGAAGCGGCTCCTCGCGCGTGAGGCACTAGCCCGCTCGCGCCTCGGCGTTGGACGCCGCCTCTGCTACACTGCTGCACACGAGGGCGCGCCAGGGGGCGCGCGGAAGATCCAGGAAGGACGGGGCACATGCCCGAGAAGATTGAGGAGCTCGTCAGGAAGGCCGTCTCGGATGCGCAGGAGGCCGGTGACCTGCCTGCCTTTGAGGTGGGCGACCTCGGTCTCGAGCGACCCGCAGACGCCGGCAACGGTGACTGGACCACGACGCTCGCCCTACGCTCCGCTCGTCTCGCACACATGGCGCCCCGCGCCATCGCCCAGGCAATCGTGGACCACATGGCGGCCGACCCGGGCATCTCCAAGGTCGAGGTCGCAGGCCCCGGCTTCGTGAACTTCTACCTCTCGGCCGCGGCCAACAACGAGGTCTTCCGCACCGTGCGCGAGCAGGGCCACGACTTTGGCCGCTCGAACATCGGCGCGGGCGAGAAGGTCCAGGTCGAGTTCGTCTCGGCCAATCCCGTGGGCCCGCTCCACATTGGCCACGGCCGCTGGGCTGCGCTTGGCGACTCCCTCTGCCGCGTGATGGAGCACGCCGGCTACAGCGTGGAGCGCGAGTACTACATCAACGACCACGGCAGCCAGATGGACGTCTTCGGCAACTCCGTGGCAGAGCGCTACCTCCAGCTCGCCCAGGTGATGGCCGAGAGGGGTTGCTCGCTCGACGACGCCGTGCAGGTGCTTCTCGACGACCGCAAGGCCTTCGTGAAGGACGAGGAGGACGCCCATCCCGAGCTTCACCCCTACATGGACGCCTTCAACGCCAATCTCGGTGGCAATGCCTATGGTGGCGACTACATCATTGACGTGGCGCGCTACTTCATTGAGACGGACGGCACGCGCTGGGTCGAGGCGGATCCCAAGGAGCGCATGCTCGAGTTTCGCGAGCGCGGCTACAAGCTCATGCTCGAGTCCATCCGGAGCACCCTCGACGAGTCGCGCTGCCACTTTGACGTGTGGTTCTCCGAGCGCTCGCTCTACGAGAAGGGCGAGGACGGCACCTCTGCCGTCGACCGCGCCCTCGCGCGCCTGGACGAGATGGGCTACCTCTACCGCGACGAGGACGGTGCGCTGTGGTTCCGCTCGACCGCGCTTGGCGACGACAAGGACCGCGTACTCATCAAGACCAACGGCGAGTACACCTACTTCGCCTCCGACGTCGCCTATCACTGGAACAAGTTCCAGCGCGTCGACCACGTGATCGACATCTGGGGCGCCGACCACCACGGCTACATCCAGCGCGTGGACTCCGCCTGCGCGGCGCTGGGCTACCCTGGAAAGCTCGAGGTGCTTCTCGGCCAGCTCGTGAACCTGCTGCGTGACGGCGTGCCGGTGCGCATGTCCAAGCGCAAGGGCACCATGATCCCCTTCAAGGAGCTCATGGACGAGGTGGGCGTGGACGCCACGCGCTACACGCTGATCTCCAAGTCGAGCAACCAGATGATCGACTTCGACATCGAGAAGGTCAAGAAGCAGGACAACACCAACCCCGTCTACTACGTCCAGTACGCGCATGCGCGCATCTGCTCGATACTTCGCAAGGGTGCCGGCGTGAGCGCCGAGGAGGCCGAGAAGATCGGCATGGACGAGGTCGCGAGGCGCGCAGTTGGCGAGGAGTACGACCTTTCGCTGCTCACCGACCCAACCGAGGCCACGCTTGCGCGCAAGCTCTCCGAGTTCCCCTCGCTGGTGGAGGGTTGCGCTCGTGACCGTGCTCCCTTCCGCCTCACGCACTATGCCGAGGAGCTGGCAGGAGATTTCCACTCCTTCTACACTGTGTGCCAGGTGCTTCCCAGCAAGGGCCGTCCGGTGGACGAGGGGCTCTCCAAGGCACGCCTTGCCGCGGTGGACGCCACGCGCAGGGTTCTCGCCCTCACGCTCGAGTTCTGCGGCGTCCATGCGCCGCAGAGCATGTAGCGTCCCGGTCCACAGGCCTGTCCAGGTACCGTCTGCCCAACGGTAACGTCCACCGACAGCCCCCGAAGACGAGCAGTTGTTTCGGCGCGTTGAACCATCTAAGATATAATTGTTCTTTAAGGGGGACGTGGGTTAGCATCAGGTGAGCGGTGCTTGGCACCACAACGTCGGCCCATATGAGGGGCGCGACTAGAGACAGAGGTGGGGCTCGTGGACCTGCGCGAGTACATGTCAGTACGCAGAGCGTACAGCCTCGTGCGCCAGTCACAGCCTGCGCGCGAGAGACTCACGTTCGAGGAGTTCGCGGTTCTCTGCCGTCTTAAGGTGGCTGGTGAGCCCATGAAGACCTCGGACATCGCCGAGTACCAGGGTGCGCTGCGTCCGACCATGACGCATCGCACAAACCACCTGGCAGAGCTTGGGCTCATCTCTCGGGGCGAGGGGGGAGAGGACCGCCGGAACGTGGTCTGCTCCATTACGCCGGAAGGCGCCCGCTTTGTCGACATGGTGTCTGAGCGTACCTGCAAGGAGATTCTCCCTGGCCAGCCGCTTTCCCGCACGCTGCCCGAGCGCATCGTCAAGTACGTCGATGCCATGGGCTCTACCTTTGCGAAGGCAGGGGACCTCGTGCTTCTCGCCATGCTTGCGGAGGACGCCCAGACCGTCACCATCACGCGGCTCGTCGATGCGCTGGGGCTCCTGCAGCCAACGGTGTCGATGTCCATCTCGTCCCTCGTGGCAGAGGGGCTCGTCGAGCGCGGTCCCTCTCGCGCGTCCGGGCTCGCCCTCACTCCTCGGGGCTCTGCACGCGCTGCGGAGCTTGCTTCCGTCATCGCAGAGATCGTGGTGAAGCGTCGCCCAAGGAGCCAGAAGGCAGAGGTGCGTGCCGAGGAGTAGCAATTTGGGGCTCGGCTTTATTGCTTTGCCCTGGGGCCCTGGGGCTCATGCCACATTGCCGCTGTTACGTGCATGTCTTCTCATGTCGTGCTATAGTGTCTGCGACGCAGCCCACCGTGCGCAGGTTCGCACGGCATGCATGTGCTCGCAACAAATCCCTCTTTGCATATCGTGGTCGGCTCGCAGAGAGCTGCACCGGATTCGCGCCGAGGGCATGCTTGGGACGTGCGGCCATAGATGAGGCCTATCAATTACTTAACCTGCACGGCGGTTTGGCGCGGCCTGCGTCCCGCGTGAGAGTGAAAGGTATTACAGCATGACAGACGAGACACCCGCGGGTTCTCTGGACGCTACCCCGGATCAGGTCCCCGAGGAGGCGCCAAAGCCCAGGCGTCGACGTCGTACCCGCGCCGAGATCGAGGCCGACAAGCTCGCAAAGGCAGCGGCGGCAGAGGCCGCGGCAGCCGATGGACAGCCTGGTGCGGACGAGGCCCCCAAGCCGCGTAGGCGAAGGGCGTCCAGGAAGAAGGCGGAGGACGCTTCCGCAACGCAGGCCGAGCTGCCGATAGGCCCGGCTCCTGCGGTTCAGGAGTCCGCGACCTCCGCGGTGCCGCAGGAAGAGGCACCGAAGCCTCGCCGTCGCCGTCGCACCCGTGCGCAGATCGAGGCGGACGAGCGCGCGAAGGCCGAGGCCACAGCTTCTTTGGCCGAGCCTGCGGCGGTCGGGGCGCCAGCCGTCTCCGGACCCGCTGATTCCGCTCCTGTCGAGCCTGCCCCCAAGCCTCGCCGCCGTCGTCGCACCCGTGCGCAGATCGAGGCAGACGAGCGCGCGAAGGCCGAGTCCGCCGAAGGGGCGAAGGCGGCACCTGAGGGTTCCGAGCCAACGCCCGTGGAGAATGCCGGGCACGAGGAGCGCCCCAACCGGCAAGAGCATGACAGGGCAAGCTTCTCCGAGATGACTCGCGTGACGCAGGAGGCGACGCAGGCAAGCTCGATTCCGGCCCCCATGCCGGCGGCAACGCTCGCCGAGGCCGACCAGGCGTCGGAGCACGCGCCCGAGCAGCAGGAACACTTCCAGCGGCAGCCTCGAGAGCATGGCCAGCGCGGCGATCGCGGCGAGCAGCAGGGGAGAAGGCGTCGCGTCGGCTACAACAACAACGCCGGCAACAACCGCTTTAACAACGGCAACGGGGGAGACGGCAACGGCTTCAACCGTCGCAACCAGCAGAACCACAAGCAGCACAACCGTCACAACGGTCAGCCCACGCAGACCCAGCCCTCGCTTTCTCGCGACGAGCTGCAGACCATGAAGGTGGCCGACCTTCGCGCCAAGGCAGCCGAGCTTGGCGTCGAGTACGTTGGCGTCCACAAGTCCGACCTTGTCGAGGCCGTGTACCTGGCGGCCGCCGCCGCAGAGGGGTTCCGTCCCGTCGATGGCATTCTCGAGATGGGCAACGCCGGCGCTGGTTGGATTCGTACCGGCAACTACATGAAGGGCGACAACGACGCCTACGTGAGCCAGCAGCTCATCCGCAACTACGCGCTGCGTCCGGGAGACCACGTCGAGGGAACGGTTGGCCCTGCTCGCACCAACACAAAGTACCCCGCCCAGTACCCGCCGCTCATCGCCATCTCCCTCGTCAACGGACGCGAGCCCGAGGCCATGAGGAACCGTCCGCGCTTCCGCGACCTCACCCCCATCTATCCCAACGAGCGCCTGGTCATGGAGTGTGGCAAGGACTCCATCACCGGTCGTGCCATCGATCTTGTCGCCCCCATCGGCAAGGGCCAGCGCGGCCTTATCGTGAGCCCGCCAAAGGCTGGCAAGACAACGGTCCTCAAGAAGATCTGCCAGTCCATCTCTGCAAACAACCCCGAGGTGCACCTCGTCTGCCTGCTCGTGGACGAGCGCCCCGAGGAGGTCACCGACATGCAGCGGTCCATTCGCGGCGAGGTCGTGGCCTCTACCTTCGACATGCCGGCCGACAACCACACGGCCGTGTCGGAGCTTGTCATCGAGCACGCGAAGAGGCTGGTCGAGCTGGGCGAGGACGTCGTGGTGGTTCTCGACTCCATCACGCGCCTGGCCCGCGCGTACAACCTTGCGCAGCCGGCGAGCGGGCGCATCCTCTCCGGGGGCGTGGACTCTGCGGCGCTCTACCCGCCCAAGAAGTTCCTGGGTGCCGCTCGCAACATCGAGAACGGCGGGTCCCTCACCATCATCGCCTCCGCGCTGGTGGACACCGGCTCCAAGATGGATGAGGTCATCTTCGAGGAGTTCAAGGGCACAGGCAACATGGAGCTCAAGCTCGACCGAGAGCTTGCTGACAAGCGCATCTTCCCCGCGATCGACCCGGTCTCCTCGGGCACGCGCAACGAGGATCTGCTGCTCCCTGCGGAGATCACGCCGTTCGTGTGGGGCATCCGACGCGTCCTGGCGAACATGAACAACACCGAGCGTGCGGCATCGGCGCTGGTCAAGGGCTTGAAGGCGACCAACTCCAACGAGGAGTTCCTCATCCGTTCGGCCAAGAAGGCCGCGCAGAGCGAGTACGTAATGTAGGTCTCTTCGGATATGCAGGCACTGCCAGGCAGTGTGGACGCCAGGCAGCGTGGACGCCAGGCAGCATATGACGCCGAAGGTCACTTTTTCGCAGAGAATGCCGCTGGAACTCAACTTCCGGCGGCATTCTTGCGCCTGAGGGCGTATTTCCGCAGCGAATGCGTACGAGACCTCTGCTCCGGCGTCACTTCTTCTCCGAAGGGCCCTTCTCGTACGGAATCCCGTCTGAAGTTTAGGTTCCGGCGTCACTTTCTCGCCGGAGGGCGCGTTTTCGCAGCAGCAGCGTACGAGACCTTCCCTCCGGCGTCATTTCTTCTCCGGGGTCCCTTCTCGTACGGAATCCCGTCGGGAACCGGCCTTCTGGCGTCACTTTCTCGCCGGAGGGAGACCTTTCGCAGAGAATGCCGCTGGAACTCACCTTCCGGCGCCGTTTTCTCGCCAGAGGGCGCGTTATCGCGTCTGCGCGCCCTCGCTCTACTCGCCTGCGCGTGCGGTGAAGAGAAGGTCCTGCGCACGCATGACCAACCCCGCCGGAAGGACCTTTGCGACGACGCTCGCCGCCAGCATGTCCGGCGAGGTCACGCAGGTGGAGCGGCCGAGAACTGCCGCGTGTAGCGCCTTTCTCACCACGTCGGCGGGCTTCTCGTAGCCGATGGTGGTCATGCGGCGCACCTCGTGCGCGTCGCCCGGGTTGGCGAGAAAACCGGTGTCCATGAACTTGGGACACACGGCGGTCACGTGGATCCCAACGGGTCCAAGCTCGTAGTCGAGCGTGCGCGAGAGGTCCACCACGAAGCGCTTGGTGGCCGAGTAGGTCGAGAGGCCCGGCTGTGGAATGAGCCCTGCAATCGAGGCCATGTTAACCACGCGCGACCCGGCGACCATGTGGGGGAGGCAATGGTAGGTCGTCTCGACAACGGCGAGGCAGTTGAGACGCACCATGTTGCCCTCGTCCCTCTCGGCAATCTGTCCAAAGTCGCCGAACTTGCCAAAGCCCGCGCTGTTCACGAGCCACTGTACCGTGGGAGCCTCGTCCTCGAGGGCATCCCGAAGGCACTCGTAGGAAGACTGCTCCGTGAGGTCGAGGGCAAACGCGCGCACGGGCGTCGCGGTCTGCTCGGCAATAACCGCAAGGGCATCGGCGTTTCTCGCGACGATCCAGATCTGGTCGAGAGGACCACCCGCTCCGCAGTCGAGCTGGCGTACGAACTCCCGCCCGACTCCCGACGAGGCTCCCGTGACGACTGCGATGTTGTTCATCCGGCCCTCCCCAAGGCAATTCCCCGCTTGCATTTGGCGTGATGAAAAGTATAGTCTGATACGTAGATTTCATGACACGTGAGTGTCGCGACGGCAAACACAGCCAAAGACGAACAACGCCGTTGCCCACCTGCCCGCGCGCCCCCATCGGGCGTTGCTCCTCAGGCCGATCGGTACCCCCGTTCGTCTCTCGCTGCGGCGCCGTATGGCATCGTGTAACGGGAGGTGCAGCAGCATGAGGTGGAGGAGAAGCCCAGCGATAGTCGCCGGCCTTCTCGGCGTTGCTGCCGCTGGCATGCCCACGCCGGCCTTTGCGACGGAGGGCGCATCTCCTCTCGCAATGCTGAACGGCTTCGAACTTCCGAGCATAGACCTGTCAGAGATAAATCTTGCAAGCATGGACCTCTCGGGCATCGATGCCGAAACTGCGGGTGCCCTCGGCGTGAGCTTTGCGGGTGGGGTCCTCGTCACGATGGGCACCTACGCGCTCCTTCGCTCGATCGCTCGCAAGCGCGCCGCTGCCGCCCAGCGTGAGGCAGAGGCGGCAGACGAGTCGTTCTCCGCGGATGGGTCGCAGGCGAGAACCGCCCCCCGCGCCGCTCATGCGCCGCGGCACATGCGTCCCGAGGACTGGGAGCGCTTTGGCAGGCTCAGCGCATCCGAGAAGGCCGAGGAGGTCCGCGAGGACTCGGCTCCCGGCAGAGCCACTGGCGCGCATGCCGCCCACGACTACGAGGACATCGCCGAGAACTACGTGGGCAAGCAGAGCTTCCGCCAGCGCATGGCAACGCGTGCGCAGGGGGTTGCCGCGACCCTCTCGGCGCGCATTGACGCAAACCGCATGGACGGCCTCCCCGTGATCGAGCGCGCCGACGGCTCCGTTGGAGACGTTGGCACCACATGGTGGACGGCTGCAGTCGGCCCCTCCATCTCGGGCCCCATCGACATGGACGCCGCACCCGCGGAGGCAATTCCCTCGGAGTTTGGCGCCGAGGGCATCAACGACCTGCAGTTCATGTCTGCCGGTCCGCGCGACATCTCCCGCCGGGTTGCCTCCGTCGAGCAGGACGCCTATCCCGAGAAGCGAAGCGTGGAGGACGTCGAGGGCGACGACTGGGACCGCGCGCTCAAGGCAATGGACGAGAAGCTCCACGTTGCCGGGGCTGCTTCGGCCATCCCCGCCATCGAGGCGAAGCCCGCTTCGGCGTCCGCGCCGGCTGCGCAGGCGCCTGCGCCCGCAGAGAAGCCCGCGCCCGCAGAGAAGCCCGCGCCCGCAGAGAAGCCCGCGCCCGCACCGCTCGAGCCCTTCTCGGACTGCGTGGGCGACGAGGACTCCCTCGACGAGCCCGACGGCATCGAGCAGGACACGCAGTTCCTCTACTTCAGGCCGCCTGCGGGGCATCCCGAGGTCGTGGACACCGAGACCTACGTCGACTACCTGGTGGCAGAGGAGTTCTCGCGCAACCCGTCCGCTGCCGTGCGCAGGTCCTCCCGCGACTACCTGCGCATCATCGAGGGCGGAACCCAGACGCACGGCCTTCGCGTCCCCAGCCGCCACATGGCCGCGCGGAAGAACGGCTCTGTCGCCAGCGGGTACAAGCCGCGGCACTTTGCCGGCGAAGGCCCCGCTGCCCGCGCGGAGGCGCTTGAGGCGTGATGCGGAGAAGGACGGAGGAGTCCCTGGACTCTGTGGACGGACGACTCGGGACGAGCGCCCATCAAAGGTGGTGGGCGCTCGCCTTCTGCCTGTGGATTGCCTTCATTTGGGGGCACTCGCTCGTCCAGGGGCCCGAGTCCTCGCTCGAGAGCTCTCGCGTGGTTGCCATCGTCGCCCCGCTCCTCAAAGCGATCGGCATCACGGGAGAGTCCGCCATGACTTTCGCGGTTCGCAAGACCGCCCACTTCCTCGAGTACGCCGTCCTCGGGGTGCTGGGCTTCCCCGCGTTCCTGCCTCAAGCGCGAGAGGGGAGGCTTCCACGTTGGCTTGGCCCCCTTGTGGTCGCCCTCATTCCTGTGGCTGACGAGACGATCCAGCGCTTCGTGCCCGGTCGCGAGTCCTCCCCGCGCGACGTCCTCATCGACCTCTGCGGCGCTGCCGTGGGTGCGCTGCTCGCCCTGCTCGTCTCCAGGTGCACGAGCGCCAGGCGCGCCAGCGACAGCTCCTCTCGCACCAAGTAGCCGGCTGAAACCGCCTTGCACCAGCATGCTTATGTTTCGATTTGACGCAATGTGTTACGTCTCGAATAAGCTTTAAGGCACGGCGCTTCGCCGTTAGCCCTCCTTTCATACAGTTGTCCACGAACTACGTGCGGGCATCCGCGCAGCCAACAAAAGGGAGGGCACGTATGAACACCAACATTTCCAGGCGCAACTTCGTCAAGACCGGTGCCGTGGCGGTCGCTGGCCTTGGCCTTGCTGCCTGCGGCGGCAACTCCGCCTCTTCCGGCTCCAGCTCCGATACCATCAAGGTTGGCCTGATGGGCCCCTACACCGGTGACGTGGCCCAGTACGGCCTCGCCTGCCGCTATGGCGCCGAGCTCTACGTCAAGCAGGTCAACAACAACGGCGGCATCAACGGCAAGCAGGTCGAGCTCGACACCCAGGATGAGAAGGGCGACGCCACCGAGGCCGTCAACGTCTATAACAAGCTCGTCGAGGACGGCGTCGTGGGCATCATCGGTGACGTGACCTCCACGCCCACCATCGCTGTGGCACAGGCCTCCGTCAAGGACAACATGCCCTGCGTGACTCCCTCCGCAACCGCAGCTGACGTCATCTCCTACGGCAACAACTACTTCCGTGCCTGCATCACCGACCCGTACCAGGGCAGGCTCATGGCCGACTTCGTCGCCGACCAGGGCTACAAGACCGTGGGCGTGATTTACAACCAGGGTGGCGACTACGAGCAGGGCGTCGCTGACGCTTTCACCGAGGAGGCCGGCAAGAAGGGCGTCAATGTGAGCGACTCCGAGGGCTATCCCTCCGGCGCCACCGACTTCAACTCCCAGCTCACCAACATCATTGCCACCAAGCCTGACGCGATCTTCTCGCCCAACTACTACCAGGACGACGGCAAGATCGTGACCCAGGCGAGGAAGCTCGGCTACACCGGCGTCTTCCTGGGTGCCGACGGCTGGTCGAACATCGTTGGCGGCGACGAGGAGTACGCGAGCGCCGAGGACCTCGAGGGCTGCTACTATGACTGCTCCTTCGTGGCCGAGAACGAGGACGAGAAGGTCCAGGACTTCATCAAGGCCTACAAGGACGAGTACAACGACACACCCTCCAACTTCTGCGCTCTTGGCTATGATGCGGCCATGATTCTCCTCAACGCCATCGAGACCGTCGAGAAGGACGGTAAGGCCGCGTATGGCTCTGACGACTATAAGCAGGCCGTCGTCGACGCTATCGCCTCTGGAACCGCCCAGGGCGTGACGGGCGACATCTCCTACTCCGGCACGGGTGACCCCGTGAAGTCCACTCTGATCATCACCTTCAAGGATGGTGCCCAGGAGGTCTTCAAGACCGTCGAGGGCGAGTAGGTCTTCTGCTAGGTTTAATGAGGGAAGCGCCGGGTGCGCATGCAGCCCCCGGCGCTTCCTTGGTTCTACAGGACCCGTGTTCAAGAGAGGAAGTGTTGTGCCGTGACGTTTCTGACGCAGGTGCTCAACGGTCTGCAGCTGGGCAGCATCTACGCACTCGTCGCTCTGGGCTACACGATGGTGTATGGCATCATCCTGCTCCTCAACTTTGCCCATGGCGACATCATCATGGTCGGTGCCTACATTTCTTGGATCGTCATGAGCCAGTTGGGCCTGAGCCCGGTCCTGGCGATCGTCCTTTCCATCGTGGGGTGCGCCGGCTTGGGCGTGCTCATCGACAAGGTCGCCTACCAGCCGCTTCGTGAGGCTCCCCGAATGAGCCTGCTCATCACGGCAATCGGCGTCTCGTACTTCCTCGAGAACGGCGCGCAGCTGGTCTTTGGCGCCGACGCCAAGGTCGTTCCCGAGTACTTCGAGCTGCCGAACTTGAGCATCGGGGACGTGGCCCTCTCGGCGAACGCCATCATCACGATCGTGGTGACGGCGGTCTCGACCATCGTGCTCACGATTCTCGTGCAGAAGACCAAGCTCGGAAAGGCGATGCGTGCCGTCTCCGAGGACATGGGCGCCGCGCGCCTCATGGGCATCAACGTGAACAACACGATCTCGTTCACCTTTGCGGTTGGCTCCGCGCTCGCCGGCATCGGCGCCGTGCTCTACAGCATGGCATACTCGCAGGCAACGCCCACGATGGGCATCATGCTCGGCACCAAGGCATTCGTGGCGGCGGTCCTCGGCGGCATCGGCTCTATCCCCGGCGCCGTCATCGGCGGCCTTCTCGTTGGCTTCGCCGAGGTGTTCGTCTCTGCCATCGGCCTCTCCGTGTGGCAGGACGCTGTGGTGTTTCTGCTCCTGATCATCGTCCTCGTGGTGAGGCCCACCGGTATCCTGGGCCGCCCGATGACCGAGAAAGTCTAAGGAGGAAGCCGTGACTGCTTCAAAGACATCAACAGCGCCGACAGGCGCGCCGGCTGCCTCCGGCTACCGCAGCCTCTCCATGCCCGTGCGCTATCTGATCAACGCAGTCCTCGTCGTAGTGTTCCTCGTCGTGGGCGAGCTCATGATCGACGGCGGCGTGGTGAGCCGCTACCAGACCGGCGTCATCGAGCAGATTGGCATCTACATCATCCTCGCCGTCTCGCTCAACATCGCGACCGGCTACCTCGGCCAGCTGCCGCTCGGCCATGCCGGCTTCATGTCGGTGGGTGGCTACTCCTGCGCCATCTTCATCATGAGGATGATGGACACGATGGGCGTGACCGCGCGCGACTTTGCCACGGGCACCCCAGCCGCCGCGCTCCTCTTTGTGCTCGGCATCATCTTCGGTGGCGTGTGCGCCGCCCTCTGCGGCCTCATCATCGGCGTCCCGGCGCTGCGCCTCAAGGGCGACTACCTGGCCATCATTACCCTGGGCTTTGCCGAGATCATCCGCGTGGTCATGCAGAACATCGACGGCGTCCTTGGCTTCACGCTCACTGGAGGCGCCAAGGGCCTGACGGGCATACCCTCGTACACCAACTTCCTCAACACGTTCATCGTGGTCGCCATCTCGCTCTTCCTCATCCACACCATGATGAAGTCGCGTCATGGCCGTGCCGTCCTCTCCATTCGCGACAACGAGATCGCGGCCGAGTCCTGCGGCGTCAACACCACGTACTACAAGACGCTCGCCTTCGTGGCCTCCGCGTTCTTCGCGGGCGTCGCCGGCGGCCTCTACGCGGGCTGCATCGGCGTCATGGCTCCCGCCAAGTTCGGGTTCATGAAGTCGATTGAGATCCTGGTCATGGTGGTTCTCGGCGGCATGGGCTCCATGCTCGGCTCCGTCATCTCCGCGACCGTCCTCACGATCCTGCCCGAGGCACTGCGCGCCGTCTCCGACTACCGCATGGTCGTCTACGCCATCGTGCTGATCCTGGTCATGATCTTCCGTCCCGAGGGCCTTCTCGGCGACTACGACTTCTCGATGTCGCGCGTGATCGAGCGCATCATGAACCACGGCAAGCGCCCGGAGGACTTCGCGCCCGTGGCGGCTGTCGCAGAGGCAGCCACGCCTGCAGCGGCCTCGGTGGCCGTGCCTGCAGCTGCGCCAGGCAAGGAAACGGGGAAGGAGGCCAACGACCATGAGTAGTGACGAGACCACAAAGACCGAGGCTGTCGCCGAGAACAGCGCGGCCGCGCCTGCCAAGCGCCACCGCCCCGTGCTCGTGCAGATGGAGACCCCCAACCTCGTCCCCGAGCGCGAGCTTGGCAAGATGCCCGTGCTCCAGGCGGAGCACCTCGGCATCGACTTCGGCGGCCTCACCGCCGTCGACGACTTCAACATCGCCATGGGCCGCACCGAGATCTCTGGCCTCATCGGCCCCAACGGCGCAGGCAAGACGACCATCTTCAACCTGCTCACCAACGTGTACAAGCCAACACGCGGCACCATCCTGCTCGACGGCTACGACACGGCGGGGAAGAGCGTCGTCGAGGTCAACAAGATGGGCATCGCCCGCACCTTCCAGAACATCCGCCTCTTCAACAAGATGACGGTCGAGGAGAACGTCCTGGTTGGCCTTGGCAACTCCATGTCCACGCACCTGTTCACGGACGTGTTCCGCCTCCCCAAGCACTGGAAGCAGGAGGCCGAGTTCCACGACAAGGCGATGGACCTTCTCGGCATCTTCAACATGCAGGGCCTGGCCCACGAGCGTGCCGGCAACCTCCCGTACGGGGCCCAGCGCCGACTCGAGATTCTGCGTGCGCTTGCCACCAACCCCAAGGTCCTGCTCCTCGACGAGCCTGCGGCCGGCATGAACCCCGCCGAGACCGAGGAGCTCATGGAGAACATCGAGAAGATCCGCGACGACTTCCAGATCGCCATCCTGCTCATCGAGCACGACATGAGCTTCGTCATGGGCATCTGCGAGGTCATCGGCGTCCTGGACTACGGGCGCATCATCGCGAAGGGCACGCCCGAGGAGATCCAGAACGACCCTAAGGTCATCGAGGCGTACCTCGGCAAGCAGGGGGTGAAGTAGATGTCCATGCTTTCCGTAAGCAACCTCGCCGTGTCGTATGGCGCGATCAAGGCGGTCAAGGGCATCTCGTTCGACATCGACGAGGGCGAGATCGTGACCCTCATCGGCGCGAACGGCGCAGGCAAGTCGACCACGCTCAACACCATCGCCGGGCTCATCAAGCCCGACTCCGGCAGCATCAAGTTCAAGGGCGAGGAGCTCGTGGGCATCAAGCCCCACAAGATCGTGGAGCGCGGGCTTGCCCTGTGCCCCGAGGGGCGCCGCGTCTTCACGCACATGACCGTCGCCGAGAACCTCGACATGGGTGGCTACACGCGTACCGATGCCGAGAACAAGGAGACGCTCGAGCTTGTCTACGAGCACTTCCCGCGCCTGAAGGAGCGCATGAATCAGGTTGCCGGTACGCTCTCCGGCGGCGAGCAGCAGATGCTTGCCATGGGACGCGCCCTCATGAGCCATCCCAAGCTCCTCATGCTCGACGAGCCCTCGATGGGCCTGGCGCCCATCCTGGTGGACGAGATCTTTGCGATCATCCAGGCGCTCAACGAGAACGGCACCACGATCCTCCTGGTCGAGCAGAACGCCAACATGGCGCTCAAGGTTGCCGCTCGCGGCTACGTGCTCGAGACCGGCAAGATCGTGAAGACCGGCACCGGCGCCGAGCTTCTCGTTGACGACGACGTCCGCAAGGCCTACCTCGGCGGATGAGGCAAGGGAGACAGAGGGGCGTCCCTTTGTCTCATCGTCCTGCAACAACGCGCCCTCCGGCGAGATTCTGGCGCCGGAGGGCGCATCTCGTACGCAATACCGTCGGGAACCGCCCTTCCGGCGCCGATTTCTCGCCGGAGGGTGCACTCCCGCAGCTACAGCGGATGAAATCCCCTCTTCGGCGTCATTTCGACGCCGGAGGGCGCATCTTGTACGGAATCCCATCTGAAGCCCTGGTTCCGGCGGCATTTTCTCCCCGGAGGGCCCTTCTCGTACGGAATCCCGTCGGGAGCCGCCCCTCCGGCGCCATTTTCTCCCCGAAGGCGAGATCGCGTGCGTAGTCGCCGCGAAAACGGGCCTTCTGGCGCCACCTCGGCCGTCATCCGGGGGCGAGCACATCGCCACCGTCAGCACTCCATTCGTAGTTTATCGCCATCTCTTAAACGGCCGCCACGTTTGCCCAGGTCGCCTGTGAGCGTTTTAAGAGATGGCGATAAACTATGCGAGAAGGTCACGGTGGCGGGCGCTTCTGCGGTAGGTGTCGCGTTGCCGAGGCGCCCTGCATCGGCGCCCTGCGTCGAAGGGCGCTGCGTGCCCTCCGCGATGGCGTCGCGAGCTTCGGGTACAATCGGTTCCCATTGGCGCCACCAAGCGTGGCGCGAGAAGCACGCAGCCAAAGGGGAGGGGTCAACCGTGCGCTTCGCGAGCGTCGCGCTCGACATACCAACGCGCGCCCTTGAGGGCACGTTCGACTATGCCATCCCCGCTGACATCGAGGACCAGGTAAGCGTTGGGGTCACGGTACTCGTGCCTTTCTCGCACAGAAGCGCAGTTGGCTACGTGCTGGCCACCTCGGACGAGCCCCCCGCAGACGTGGCGCCAGCCCGCCTTCTCTCGGTGGCGCAGGTGCTTGCCCCCGCCGCGTTTGGCCCGCACTCGGCGGCAGTTGCGCGCTGGATCGCCCATGAGTACGCCTGTCCGCTGGCAGACGCCGTGCGGCTCTTCCTCGCCCCTGGCCAGAAGGTCCGCGTGACCCGGGAGTCGCCGGACGCCCCGTGGGAGCTTGTTGCCGAGAAGGCCGCCCCCGCCGATGCCCGGTGGGTCTCGCTTGCGCCGGGTGCCAAGGGCTTTGAACCTGCCCGCAACGCCAGTCGCCAGCGAGAGGTGCTCGAGGCGCTCTCCGCCGGCTCCATGCGCCTGGCCGAGCTCTCGGCCACCATCCCCGGCGCCTCGTCGGCCGTGAGTGCCCTGGCAAAGCGCGGCGTGGTGACGGTCGAGACGCGCCGCCAGATTCGTGGCGGCGAGAGGACCACGCTTTCCTCGGCAAACGCCCCGCGGCCCGAGCACCTCACGCAGGGCCAGCTCGCAGCCGTGGCCGCCATCGACGAGGCGCGATCCCGCGCGGCGGGTGACGTGGTGCTTGTTGACGGCGTGACAGGCTCCGGCAAGACCGAGGTCTACCTCGAGGCCATCGAGCGCACGCTTGCCGCGGGCAAAGACGCGCTCGTCCTCGTGCCAGAGATCTCGCTCACGGCGCAGACGGTGGGGCGCTTCCGCTCGCGCTTTGGCGATAATGTGGCCGTTCTCCACTCGCGTCTCTCTACCGGCGAGCGCTTCGACCAGTGGGACCTCGTGCGCCAGGGGGCCGTCCACGTGGTGGTGGGCGCGCGCTCCGCGCTCTTCGCCCCTCTCGCCAACCTTGGCCTCGTCATCATCGACGAGGAGCACGAGTCCTCATACAAGCAGGACTCGAGCCCACGCTACCATGCCCGCGAGGTCGCCGCGCGCATGGCCAGCGAGTGGGGCTGCGCGCTGGTGCTCGGCTCGGCCACGCCCTCTCTCGAGAGCCTGCTCCGCTGCGAGGTTGGCTCGTGGCGGGGCGCTCGCTGGACGCGCGTGGAGATGCCCGAGAGGCCAGGCGGCGCCGTGCTCCCCACGGTGACTATCGTGGACATGGCGTCGCAGTTCAGGGGTGGCTCGCGCTCGGTCTTCTCCGAGCCGCTGCGCCGTGCCCTCGAGGGGGTGGCCGAGAGGCGCGAGAAGGCCGTGCTGCTCTTGAACAGGCGCGGCTTCGCGAACTTCCTGATGTGCCGCGAGTGCGGCTGCGTTCCGGAGTGCCCGCACTGCTCGACGGCGCTCACGTACCACGAGCGCACCCATGCGCTCGTGTGCCACTCCTGCGGGCGAAGCTGGCCCGTGCGCGCCTACCCCGACCCCTCGACGCGCTGTCCCAACTGCGGCAGCCGCTACATGGGCGCCTACGGCGTGGGCACCCAGCGTGTCGAGGACGAGCTTGCCATGCTCCTGCCCGAGGGCGTGGAGGTCATCCGCATGGACGCGGACACCACGCGCGCGAAGGGCGCCCACCAGCGCCTGCTCGAGCAGTTCGACGCGGCGGAGTGCGCGGTGCTCGTGGGCACGCAGATGATCGCCAAGGGGCTCGACTTCCCCGAGGTCACGCTCGTTGGCGTGATCAACGCGGACACCATGCTCAAGCTGCCCGACTTCCGTGCCGCCGAGAGGACCTACGACCTCCTGGAGCAGGTCGCCGGCCGTGCCGGCAGGGGAGGGCGACCAGGCGAGGTCATCGTGCAGACCTACTGGGCGACGCACCCGGCAATGCGGGCGGTCCTCTCGCACCAGCGCGACGTCTTTCTCGCCCCTGAGCTTGACGAGCGCAGAGAGGCCTCCTACCCGCCGTTCTCGCGCCTCGCGAACGTCTTGGTGTGGGGAAAGAATGCACGAGCAGTGCGCGAGGCCTCCGAGAAGGTCGCCCTCTCCCTGCACGAGAGGGTCGACCGCCTTCCCGGCTGGGAGGTCCTGGGGCCCGCAGACTGCGTAAAGGCCCGCGTGAAGGACAGGACCCGCCGCCACGTGATGGTGAAGGCTCCCGTCGATGCCGACCTCGGTGGTGTGGTCTCCGAGTGCACCGCAGGCATTGGACGCAATGTGGGTATTAACATGGCATTGGACATTGACGCCTACGACCTCATGTAGGCAAGACGCAACACGCGCGAGAAGTCGCGCTGCATAGGAGGATGCAATGAACCCGCTGGACGAAATCGTACTCTCGCCCGCCCCCGTGCTCGCCGAGGAGTGCGAGCCCATCGACAAGATCGACGATGAGATCCGCGCGCTTGCCAAGCGCATGCTTCGTGACATGTATGCCGCTGACGGCTGCGGCCTCGCCGCACCGCAGGTGGGCGTAGCCAAGCAGATCGTGGTCATCGACGTCGACTGGTCGGGCAAGGGCTCCAAGAAGAACCCCTACGTACTCATCAACCCCAAGGTCATCACGGCAGACGGCCCCGAGCGCACCACGGGCGAGGGGTGCCTCTCCTTCCCCGGGATCACGGTTGAGGTAAAGCGCCCCAGCCACGTGGTGGTGCAGGCACAGAACCTCGACGGCGACCTCATGCAGTACGAGGCGGCGGACAACCTCCTCGCCGTGTGCCTGCAGCACGAGATCGACCACCTGCACGGCGTGACCATGATTGACCACCTCTCGCCCTCGGCGCGCGTGCGCGCCATGTCCGAGTACCAGGACGCGCTCGACTCTGGCGCGCGCCCCGGCGACGTGGAGGTCGAGGAGGGCTAGCATGCGCATCGTCTTCATGGGCACTCCCGAGTTCGCGGTGCCGTCGCTCGAGGCGCTGGCCGCCGAGCATGACGTCACGCTCGTGGTGACGCGGCCCGACGCCGTGCGCTCGCGCGGAAAGAGGCTCGAGCCCTCGCCGGTGAAGGCGCGCGCCCTGGAGCTGGGCCTTCCCGTGCTCGAGGCCAAGCGCATGGACGCCGCGGCCATCGATGCGGTGCGCGACGCCGCACCTGACCTCATCTGCGTGGTGGCGTTCGGCTGCATCCTGCCCGACGAGCTTCTCGCCGTGGCGCCCCTGGGCGCCATCAACGTGCACGGTTCGCTCCTGCCGCGCTGGCGCGGCGCGGCACCCATCCAGCGCGCGATTCTCGCGGGGGACGAGAAGACCGGCATCTCTATCATGCGCGTGGCCCACGACCTCGACGCCGGCGCGTGGTGCCGCCAGGCGTCGACGCCCATTGGCTCCAAGACCGCGGCCCAGCTGTTCGACGAGCTGGCACAGACCGGTGCACGGGAGCTTGTGGCTGCGGCAGGGCAGATCGCTGACGGTACGGCCGTCTGGCACGAGCAGGACCCCACCCAGGTCACGATTGCCGAGAAGGTCAGGAAGGACGAGATGCGCCTCGACCCTGCCGAGACGTGCGAGAAGAACGCCCTGCGCGTCCAGGCGTCGACCGACGCCGCTCCTGCGCGCTGCAAGGTCGCGGGCAGGGGAGTGCGCGTCGTGTGCGCTGCTGTCGCAGACGCCAATGCGTCGCAGGTGGCGGCCGGTGCCGTTG
>URLM01000021.1 GCA_900548775.1 uncultured Olsenella sp. | reverse complement strand
CTGGTCTACCCCAAGACGCACAAGCTGGCGTACCCCTTCCGCGCAAAGCAGGAGGAGGTCATGCCTGCCGCGCTTGGCGTGCTGGAGGAGATTGGCGGCGGAGACGAGACGGACGACGAGTAGGGGATGGAGCTGAGGGTGGACCGGGCTGCCCCAGCGGAGCCGGTCGGTCCCCGGCGGGGTCGGGCGGCGGCCTGGGCCTTCTGGCGCGTCACACATTCGTATACGAATGTGTGACGCGTGCAGGTCGATACACATTCGGCCTTCGAATGTGTATCGCTTCGCAGCACATTTGCGGCCACCCCGGCCCGGCGGGTCTCGTTGCCCTATGCTGGCGGGAGTCGGCAGCAGTCACAACATGGCGAGAGGGACAAGCCCATGGCATTGAGCAAGGACGACAGGGCACGGCTCATCAGGTCTGGAAGGCTGGCGCGCACGGCGCTTGCCGCCGCGCGCATAGGGTCGAGAACGGCTCCGCACCATGATGACGGGCCCGCCACCCCTCTCGCCGACGAGTTCCAGGCCGGGGACGTCGTCAACTACCTGCGCGGCGCCCTTGTCGTCGAGGACGCGGGAGACGGGCTGGTCCAGCCCTATCGCTTCTCGAAGAAGCAGCTGCGCTACCTGGAGTCCGTTGGCCGCGGTCGCAGGGCGCGCGCGACCTCGGGCATCTGCCTCGCGCTTGTGACCACGGGCGACGAGGTCTCCTTCGACTGTCGCGTGACGGGAGCCCTTGACCCGTCGAACCCGCTGTACGCTGAGGTCATGGGCCGCCTTGGAGACCTCGGCAAGGCGGAGGACGGCCTTGTCGACGGCATCGACGTCGTTGTTGGCGGTGGGCAGGCCCATACCGTCGCGGTGCGCGACGGCCGCATCTCCGTGAGCTTTGACAACCCCGAGCACGTGCCCGCCGAGGTGCGTGTCTACCTGCCGCTCATCATGTCGGTGGCCGTGGGCCGGCTCGCCTCCAACGGCACGACCTCTCCGGCGCCACGCCGCAGGTACCTTCTCGCCCTCGGCGACTCCATCACGCAGGGCTTTGTCGTCGGTTGCCCGTCCCTCTCGTATCCCGCGCTTCTCTCGGCCGAGCTGGGCCTTGACCTGGTGAACCAGGCCGTCTGCGGCTACGTCTTCGACCAGGGCACGCTGGCGGGCATGAAGGCGCTCCGCAACGAGCCCCCCGCGGCCATCACCGTGGCATACGGGACCAACGACTGGGGCCGCAAGGGCACGGGCAAGGAGATTCGCCGCGATACGGCCGCCTACCTCGAGCGCCTTTGCAAGCTCTTTCCGGCGACCCCCATCTACGTGCTCACGCCGCTCTGGCGCGCGGAGGAGGACGACGCGGCGGCGCTTGCCGGCGTCCCCAGTGGCAAGTCGCTTGCGTGGGTGCGCCGCGCCATCGAGCGCGCGTGCCGCGACCTCGACAACGTGACGTTGGTCGACGGCACCAACATCCTGCCGAGAAACCCGCTCATGTTCGCAGACGGCAGGCTTCACCCCGGCTCTACCGGCGCGGCGATTGTTGCGGAGGCTCTTGCTGACGCCATGCGGGCAGGAGGGATCGACGCCCGTCGAGAAGAGCCCGTTGCCCTCGGGGCATCGGAACATGCAGCTCCGGCACCCGATGCCGAGAAGAGCCGGCTTGACGCCGTCGACGCCGAGAGCCTCTCGCGCGAGGGCGTTCCGGGCACGCACCCCGAGTTCGACCGCCTCGTGCGCACGGTCTGGCGGCTTCGCCAGGAGGACGGCTGCCCCTGGGACCGCGAGCAGACGCACGAGTCCCTCGTGCGCTATATGGTCGAGGAGGCGTACGAGGCCGCCGAGGCCATGAGGTCGGGCGACCCCTCCCACATGGCCGAGGAGCTTGGCGACGTGCTCTATCAGGTGGTTCTCAACGCCCAGGTCGCTGCGGAGGAGGGCTCCTTCACCGTCGACGACGTGTGCCGCACAATAGACGAGAAGCTCGTGCGGCGCCACCCGCACGTGTTTGGCGGCGTTGACGCCGAGACGCCCGAGGATGTGGCGCGCATCTGGGACAAGGCGAAGCGTCGCGAGCGCGAGGCGGCCGACGGCAGCAACGAGACGGGCGAGGCTGGCCTTCTCGACTCGGTGCCGCACTCGATGCCGGCGCTCATGCAGTGCCAGAAGATCAGTGCCCGCGCCGCAAAGGCCGGCTTCGACTGGGATGACGTCTCCGGCGTGTGGGACAAGGTGCGGGAGGAGCGCGGCGAGTTCGAGCGGGAGCCAAGGGGGTCGCAGGCAAGGGCGCTCGAATTTGGCGATCTGCTCTTCTCGCTGGTGAACGTCGCGCGCATGGAGGGCATCGACGCGGAAGGCGCGTTGGCGCAGAGCAACGAGAAGTTCCGTCGTCGCTGGTCGCGCATGGAGGAGCTGGCACGGGAAGGCGGCGGCGACCTCGATGCCCTCTCGACCGCGAAGCTCAACGAGCTTTGGGACCGTGCGAAGCGAGAGGAGAGCTTCTCCTGAGGCCGTCGGCGACCCCTTCTGGTATACACTTGATGCCACGCGGTAACTCCGCGCTGTCACGCCAAATCAAACTAGAAACGAAGTCACGGCATGAGCAGATATTCGGGCACAGAGATTGCGCTAAGAGGAACCACGGACGTGGCGCCACGACCGGCCGTCTACACCTATTCCGCAGGCAGGGGCCATCGTTCGCCGTTCTCCTCGGTAATGGAGGGCGTTCGCGTCGAGGAGGACGGCCCCTCCGGCCGCCATGTGGGCACAGGGAGCGCCCGTCGATCTCGCGTGAGCTACGTGCAGCCCACGCCCTCCCGTCGGAGCTCCTCCCGCAGCGCCGCTGCCGGCCGGCCCACGTCACCCCGTTCCGCAAGCGCGGCCCGCACCCGCACGCGCTCCGAGCGACGCGAAACTCGTGCTCCCGAGCCCGAGTCCGGCCCGGTCTCCGGTGTTGCCGACAAGGTCGCTGGCGTCGCGGCTGGCGCGACGTCCGCTGCCTCCGATACCGCCTCTCGCGCCGAGGAGTTCGCTTCCGCTCACCGCCTTCCGGTCATCATCGCCGCGGTTGTCATTGCCACGGTGGTCATGCTCTACGGGCCTGCATGCAACCTCTATGCGGCATGGCGCTCCGGCCTCGACCTCCAGGCAACCTACGACGCCACCACCCAGAGCAACGACCAGCTCACAAGCGACGTCAATGCCCTCATGACCCCCGAGGGCGTGCAAGACCTCGCCCGCGAGCGCGGCTATGTTGGCGAGGGGGAGACCGGCGTGGTCGTCGAGGGGCTCTCGGACGACAGCACCGAGGCCACCCCCATGGGCACGGGCACGGTCGTCTCGGCAGACGTCCCCTGGTACGTGGGCGTTGCCGACACCATCTTCCAGTATCACGCGGGTTCCACGGGAAGCGGTAACTAATGCGCAGGGTCGCGGTCATCGACATCGGCACCGTCACCTGCCGCCTTGCGGTGGCAGACGTGGAAGGGTCGAGGGTCATCCGGCTTGGCAAGCAGTCGATCATCTGCAACCTGGGACAGGACGTGGACAGGACCGGCAAGCTTGCCCAGGAGGCCATGGAGCGCGTCTTCGCTTGCGCGAAGGCGTACGTCGACACCGCGCGCGAGTCTGGTGCCGAGGCGGTGTGCTGCACGCTCACGAGCGCCGCGCGCGACGCCTCCAACTCGCCCGAGCTTGGGGCCGCGCTTGCGTCGCTGGGCCTTGATCCGCTCATCATTCCCGGCCAGATCGAGGGGGCCCTCACCTTCCTGGGGGTCGCGCAGGACTTCGACGGCCGTCGCATTCTCGTGGCGGACAATGGCGGCGGCTCGACCGAGCTTGCCGTGGGCGAGCTCTCTGGCGGCACACTCGACCTGGGGTGGGTCACCTCCGTCCAGGTTGGGTGCAGGCGCCTCACCGAGCGCTTCCTCTCGCGCGAGGACCCGCCATCCGCGGCGGATTTGGCGCGTGCCCACGAGTATGCGGCCCAGACCTTCTCGCAGGCGCTCAGGGATGCCGGCGCTCGCCTGGGCAGCCCCCAGACGCTTGTGGTCACGGGCGGGACGGTCACCACGCTCGTTGCCATTGACGCCGGGCTCGATCCGTACGACCCCGCCTACGTTCATCTCCACGAGCTTTCCCGCGAGCGCGTCGATGCGCTCGAGCAGCGCCTGGCGGCCCTCACGAAGGAGGGGCGCGCTGGGCTCAAGGGCATTCAGGCGAAAAGGGCGCCGGTGATTCTCGGCGGTGCCGTCGCGGTCTCCGAGCTCCTTCGCCAGACCGGCTTCCCAAGCCTCACCGTGAGCGAGAGCGACCTTCTCTTTGGCCTTTCCATCGTCTGTGCTGCTATCCTTGAGGGGCGCGAGTCTCCGGTGGTCTGGAAGCCCACCATGAGGCCGCTCGGGACGTCTGGGGCATAGGGCGTCCGGAGGCAAGCTGGGGGGCGTGGCGGAATTGGCATACGCAGGGGACTTAAAATCCCTCGCCGAAAGGATTGTGGGTTCGAGTCCCACCGCCCCTACCATCTCTTAAAACAACAGGCAGAGCACGGTGTCCATTCTGGCGCAGGGTTGCCATGCCCACTCTGCGTGCGCGCACCGCGCACTCCCGTTGCCCCATGCCTTCTCGCCTGCCGTCCGTCGTGTTGTTTTGACGCACGCGCCCATTACCTCCCGTTGCCTGTCTCCTATGGGGACAAGTGGTGTACAACTATGTCTCGCAACAGTGATGCACATGAGTCGGGGAGGGCTACATGGCAGAGAACGGCAGGGACGCGCTTCGGGATGCGCCAGACGCCGTGACGGACGAGGCCGCAGGGCGGTCCGGCGGCAAGGCGGGGTCGGCCCCCGTGTACTCACAGCTGGCAGACCTCCTGCGCGAGAAGATCGGCCTGCACGAGTGGGCGCCCGGCTCCCGCATCCCCTCCGAGCACGAGCTCATGGCGCGTTTTGGCATCTCGCGCGGCACCGTTCGGCGGGCCATCAGCGAGCTTGTCGACGAGGGGTTTCTCGTCCAGGTGCGCGGATCGGGCACCTTCGTCTCCGAGCGCGCCCTTTCCCATCCTGCGGGTGAACGGCCCCTCTCGTTTGGCGAGTCCCTTCGCGAGCGGGGCAAGGACTTCGTGACGCATGTGCTCGAGAAGCGCGTCGTCCCCGCACCGGCAGACGTGGCCGAGCACCTTCGCATCCAGCCCGGCAGCCCCGTGCTGTACCTGCTGCGCGTTCGCACCGTTGATGGCAAGCCGGTCATCTGCCAGGAGGGCTGGGAGAACCTTGGCGAGTGCCCTGGGCTGGAGGAGGCAGACTTCTCTCGCGAGACCGCCTTCGATGCGGTGGAGCGCTGCTCGGGAAGAAAGATCACCTGGTCTAAGGTTCGCTATTCCGCCTCCACGGCGGGGGAGCGCGCCGCAGTGCTGGGCTGCGACGAGCACGACCCCGTGCTCGTGCTGCGACAGACCATAGGCCTTGCCGACGCGACGGTCATCGAGCAGGGCCTCACCTGGCTGCGTGCCGGCCAGGAGGTTGCCGGGACGTCCGTCCAAGACGGGTGGCTGCCCACCTCGCTCGCACCAGCGCTCGCCCCTGCCGAGCGCCGTCGGCTCGCAGGCCTGGCCCTCGACATTCGCCGCGCCGTTGTCGAGTTCGCTCATACCAACCCCAGCATGCCTTTCCACCTGGGCGGAAGCCTTTCCGCTGCCGAGGTCCTCGCTGTGCTCTACGGTGGCGTCATGCGAACCGGGGCAGATGGCACCCCCTGGGAGCAGCGCGACCGCTTCGTGCTCTCCAAGGGGCACGCCTCGCTCGCGCTCTATCCGGCGCTGCTCCATGCTGGCCTGGTCTCTCGGGAGGACGTGGGCCGAGGGCTTCTCGGACCCAATGCGGTGCTGTTCAAGCACCCCAGACGCGACCCCGCGCGCGGCATCGAGACCTCCGGGGGAAGCCTGGGCATGGGCCTTGGGTATGCCTGCGGCCTGGCGATTGCCGCCCAGAGGCGTGGGCTTTCCTCGCGCGTCTTCTGCCTGCTTGGCGACGGCGAGTGCAACGAGGGCTCGGTCTGGGAGTCTGCGGCGCTTGCCGGCCACCTTGGCCTTGCGTCGCTCACGGTCGTGGTCGACGTCAACGGCCTGCAGCTCGACGGCCCAACGGCGCAGGTGCTTGACACGGGAAGCCTCGCGGAGAAGTTCCGCGCCTTTGGCTTCGAGGTCATTGAGGTTGACGGGCACGACGTGAGTGCCCTGTGGAGCGTGCTTGCGCCAAGCCATGTACGGCTGCGGGCGGTTCTCGCCCACACCACCAAGGGCAAGGGGCTCTCGTTTGCCGAGAACTGCGTCGAGTGGCATGACAACAAGCTGACCGACGGTCTCTATGCCCAGGCGGTTCGGGAGCTTGGCAGGGAGGCAAGCCATGCCTAGAGAAGTTGTTGCCGCCGCACCTGCGGTCGTCGCGGACCCCGTGGAGTTCGACCGACTTGACTCGCGCGTTGCGTTTGGGCGTGCGCTGGGGAGGATTGCCGAGCATGACCCCCAGGTCATGGCCGTTGTCTCGGACTACGGGCGCAGGCTTGCCCTGGACGAGCTGCGCTCGAGGCTGCCTGGCTCCGTCATCCAATGTGGGATTGCCGAGCAGAACCAGGTCGAGGTTGCCGCAGCCCTCGCCAACGAGGGCTTCCACGTCTTTGCGCCATCGTACGCTCCCTTCATCACGGCGCGCGTGCTCGACCAGGTGCGCGTGAACCTGGGGATGATGGAGTCGCCGGTCGTGCTTGTGGGACTTGGCGCCGGCTATCATGCGGGAATCCTGGGGCCTAGTCACATGGCGCTGGAAGACCTCGCGTGCATGCGCTCGATTCCCGGGCTCACCGTGGTCACGCCGGCGAACAACACCGAGCTTGCCTGCGCGCTCGCGGAGCTGGCGCGAGACCCGCGGCCAGTCTACGTGCGCATCACGCAGGCTCCTGCCGGCGACCCCGTGCTTCCCGCGGGGGAGTTCTCTCTCGGTGCGTGTCGCGTGCTTGGTGACGATGCGCCTGGTGGCGAGGCCGACGTTGCCATTGCGGCCTGCGGCTCCATCACGGCGCGCGCGGCTGCCGCAGCGGATGTGCTTCGTGACCGCGGGGCCTCCTGCCGCGTTGTGAGCGTGGGTACCATCAAGCCCCTCGACCAGCGTGTCGTTGGGCTGCTCGCCAGCGCTCGGCTTGCCGTGACGGTGGAGGAGCACAGCGTGGTCGGCGGCCTTGGCGGGCTTCTCGCCGAGTCTCTGCTCGAGCGTGGAGGGGCCCCGGGGCTGCTGCGCCTGGGCGCGCCGGACTGCTATCCCGAGGCGGACGAGCAGAGCCGGCTCCTGGAGCGCGCGGGTCTCACGCCGGAGGCGATGGCGGAGGCCATTCTCGCGAGGCTCGGGTAGGGCTTGGCAAGAACGGGCGGGCGAGAGCCGCAAGCGACCTCGGGCTCTGGACGCTACTGCTCCATGAGGCGAAGGATCTGCTCGTTCGTCGTCTCCTCGTCGCGTCCCATGAGGTAGGACGTTCCGTCGACGAACGGGCAGTGCAGGTCTGACGGCCGTATCGAGGTGGCGACGATAAAGTCGCAGGCCTTTGACTTCTCTGCTGCGGTGCCGAGAGGGACCTGCGCAATCTCGTAGCGGCCCTTGTAGCCATGCGCGTCAAGCAGGCTCTCGACCTTCTTGCGCGCGATGGTCGAGGTCACGATGCCGGAGCCGCATGCGATGAGGATGCGCTTCTTCTTGTCCGACATGCCGAGGCTCCCTTCGATGCGGGCGGCGCCCTGATGGCTGCCAGCGCTTTTGCCGTCTATGCCATAGTAGCGTGATGGACCGGAGCGCGGGAGTGCGCGTTGCTCGAAAAAAGCGGCCGCCTTCACGTGGGAAGACGGCCGTCGGCCGGTGCCAAATGGTGCCCCCAACGAGACTCGAACTCGTGTCGTCGCCTTGAAAGGGCGATGTCCTGACCGCTAGACGATGGGGACGCAGGTGAGAGTATATCAGAGCTGAGCGGCTCTACCAGTCGTAGCCCGTTTCCTCCGAGAATGACTCACCTGCGGCGTGGAACCACGGGAAGGAGTCCGCCCAGGACACGAAGTCGGGGACGTCGGCGATGATGGGCTCCGCCTCGTGGACGGCGAAGGTGGCCTCCTCGAAGCCGCCCGCCGGCACCTCGGGCCTGTCTGGGAGGTAGAGCTCGACGTACGTGGGTCTGAGCAGGGCATACGCCGCCCCCTCGCAAAGCTCGCCGTACCCGCGGAGCGCACGCCGCGCGGCGTTCATGCGTCCGAGCTTGTAGAGGAGAATGGTCCTGCCAAGGTTGAGCCAGCAGTTCTCGTGGCCGGAAAGTCGCGCATCAAGCTCGTTGAAGCCCTCCTCGTCCTCGAGGCGGGCCAGCGCGAGGGCAGCCGTGAGGCGTCCCCCAACCTGATCGACGGGCGACGCCGCCATGAGCCCGCGCGAGACCTCGAGCGCCATGCGGTAGCGGCTGCCCTCGAGGCACGCTCGTGCGATTGCTCCCCACAGGCGAAGGCGAGGTCGCATGAAGACGTCGTCCCAGGCGTCGCCTGTGGCACCAAGAGATAGGTCTGCGCTGCCGCCGGCCCTTCCCTCGACCTCTAGCAGGGCATCAAGCCTGTCGTCCGGGCCCAGCTCGGCGGCAAGCACCTGGACTAGGCGTGCGTCAAGGCAGCCCTCGTCCTGTGAGAGGGCCTGCGCGCATCCCGTGGATAGAGCCTGAAGCCGACGAGCCCGTGCGGCGCGGAACTCGTCGTCATCGAGAAGGTCGTCATCGGCCCCGGCGCGGCGAAACGCGTCGAGCGCGCTCACGAGCGTCGCGAACGAGGCCTGCTCGGGGGAGTCCACAAAGGCCGCTGGGTTCTCCCGCACGGCAAGGCAGAGCTCGGCAAAGCCCTCGTCCGAGAGGGTGCCGATCTTCTCGCGGCGCCGCTGGGCGCACCTCAGGACAAGCTCATCTCGTCCGTTCACGAGGCGTCACCCCCCTGGGGTCGCTGCCCTTCTCGCTGATAGTAGGGATTGGAGAGCTCCTTTGCCTCCTCGAGGGCCTCAGGGTAGAGCTTTGCGGCGGTCTGGGCGACCCACGTGCCCAGGACGCCCCTGCCGCTCTGGTCCTCGCCCTCCTGCAGAAGCACCGTCGCCTCCGAGATCGCCAGGATGAGCTCGTCCTCGCTGTAAGGGGGAACCGCCAGGCGGGCAAAGACGCCGTCCGGCAGTTCCGTCTGGGTGATGAGTGCGGAGGCGCAGCCCTCGTAGGTGCTGGCCAGGCGCTCGAGAAGCTGGTGCGCCAAGCTCATGTCGTGGCGCTTGTGGGCAAGCGCCAGGCGAGCAAGCCCCATCCACGCGTCGTCTGGCGCGCGCGGCGGAACGACGGCGCCGTAGCGCTTCTCGAGCGCGTCAAGCGACGCGGAGTCCTCGAGCTTCGCATAGGCAAGGGCAAGCGTGAAGCGAACGTCCGCCTGGTCGGAGGGGTCCTGCTCGAGCAGACGTTCCCCGGCCTCTATGCAGCCGCGGTTGCGTCCGCAGATGAGCGCCTCCTCGGCGAGGGCCGCCATCCAGCGCCTGTAGGGACGCATGGCGATGTCGCGCCCAAGGGCAACGCGCTCGTCGTCGCCGTCATCGGGGACTGCGTCTCGGGCGGCCTCGCATGACGCCAAGACCTCGTCTGCGCCCTCGGTGAGAAAGGCGAACTGGTTGTCGAAGGTGGGGTTCATGCGCGACGCGCGCATGCGGATGGCGTCATGGCAGTTGGGGTCGAGCGAGATGGCCTCGTCGAGAAGATCTCTTCCACGGGAGATGAGAGACTCCGCCCGTGCCTCGCTGGAGAAGGGGAGCTGGTAGTCGATGACCTCGGCCGCAACGGCAACAAGGTGGAAGGCCCGGTCGGCGTCTGACTGCGGGAGCGTGTCACGGTCGCGGGCAAAGCGTCTCCCAAAGTTTGCAAACGCACGTGCGGCAGCCACCGGGTCGCCCTTCGGAAGCGACTGGGCATAGCGAAGCGCCAGGCGTTGGTAGTCCTCTCTTCTGGGGTCGTATGCCACGACGAGCCTCCTCTCGATGCTCCCATGGTATCCCATGCGCCGTCTCAAGACTTCGCGACGGCAAATAGAACTCCATTCCCAATAACGATTGTCTGAGCACAACAACTACCACGAACGGTTGCAAGTGAGCGGCGAGCGGCGTTCATTTGTTTCCAATTGAGGTCCAAAACGATTACGTCTTGGAGAAAGTTCGAAGGGCACCGTATAGCGAGCAATGTTATTGAATGGGCAGTACTTATCCAATGTTTGCAAAAAATCATCTTGAAGCTATCCTAAAAACTACAGCAATTGCTGAAAATATCCAATAACTTTCAGCAGGGAAGAGCCATCTGCCCGCTTCCCAATGGATGTACTATGCCGCGCACCGAGCGCAAACGGCGGAAACGGTCCGCAGCGCCCTACCCTGAGGAGGTAAGACGACATGAACGGCATCACGATCATCTTGATAAGCGCGGTGGTCCTGATTATTGGCTATCTCGGGTACGGGCGCTGGCTAGCAAAGTCATGGGGCGTCGATTCCAAGGCTCTCACCCCTGCGGTTCGCATGGAGGACGGCAAGGACTTCTCGCCCGCCTCTCGCTTCACGGTCTTCGCGCACCAGTTCTCCTCGATCTGCGGCGCGGGCCCTGTCCAGGGCACCATCGTCGCCATGGCCTTCGGCTGGGTCCCCGTCATGCTGTGGGTCCTTGTCGGCGGCATCTTCTTTGGCGCCGTGCATGACTTTGGCGCCCTCTACGCCTCGATGAAGAACAACGGAAAGTCGCTTGCCCAGCTCATCGAGAAGTACATCGGCAAGACCGGCCGTCGCCTGTTCCTGATCTTCACCTGGCTGTTCTGCCTCATCGTCATCGCTGCGTTCACCTCCATGGTCGCGAGCACCTTCAAGGTCGTCGCTGCCGACGGCGGTGGCGTCGACCTCGCCAAGTCCTACTATGGCGCGGCCGCCGGCACCATCTCGCTGCTCTTCACCTTTGTCGCGATCGCCTTTGGCTGGTTCTGCCGCAAGTTCGACCTCAAGGGCTGGAAGCAGTTCGTCTGCGCCCTCGTCCTGATCGTCGCCATGTTCGCCGTGGGCATGCAGTTCCCCATCTACCTCGATACCAACGGCTGGATCGCCGTCACGATGGCCTACCTCGTGTTTGCTGCCGCGATGCCCATCCAGAAGCTCAAGCAGCCGCGTGACTACCTCACCACCATCATGATGGTCACCATGATCGTCGCTGCAGTTCTCGGCATCTTCGCCATGGGCGCGAACGGCCAGGCCGAGATGACCGCCCCCGCCTTCGTGGGCTTCACCAACGCGAGCGGCCAGTTCCTCTTCCCCGTGCTGTTTGTCTCCGTTGCCTGCGGCGCCCTCTCCGGCTTCCACAGTCTCGTGTCCTCCGGCACCTCCTCCAAGCAGGTCTCTAACGAGGAGGACGCGCTCCCCGTTGGCTACGGTGCCATGGTCCTCGAGTCCTTCGTGGGCACGCTCGCCGTCGTCATCGCCGCCATCATGTACAAGGACATGAACACCGGCAACGCCACCCCGTTCCAGATCTTCGCCGGCGGCGTGGCCAAGGGCGTCGAGCTCATGGGCGTCGACGCGACCATCGCGACCGTGTTCATGACCATGTGCGTCTCGGCCCTGGCCCTCACCTCGCTTGACGCCGTGGCTCGCATCGCCCGCGTCTCGCTCCAGGAGTTCTTCGCGAAGTCCAACGATGCCCGCGCGGTGAGCACCGAGAAGACCGGCGTCATGAAGGTCGTTGGCAACCCCTGGTTCGCGACTGTGGTCACGCTCCTCGGCGGCCTCTCGCTCACCTTTGGCGGCTACCTCAACATCTGGCCGCTGTTCGGTGCCTCCAACCAGCTCCTCGGCGGCATGACCATGATCACCATCGCCGTCTTCTGCAAGGTGACCGGCCGCAAGGGCTGGATGCTCTACGTGCCCGTGGCGTTCCTGCTCTGCTGCACCTTCACCTCGCTCGTCCAGTCGCTCATCGGCTGCGTCGTTGCCATCAGCACCTATGGCCTCTTCGGCACCACTGCTGCCGGCGCTTCCGTCCTCGCGACCTCTGGCATCCAGCTTGTCTTCGCCGTGCTGCTCGTCGTCCTGGGCGTCATCGTCGCCTACAACTGTCTGAAGGAGTTCTTCACCAAGAAGGCCGGCTCCATCCCCGACGAGGAGCCCGAGTGGTCCGAGCTGGGCCGCAAGCACGTCGAGGAGTCCAGGCACGACGTTGCCGTGGACACCAAGACCGAGGTCACTGCATAAATCGCGTGCTCACCATGTGTTCAGAGGGGCGTCCGGTGCCTGTTGGTGCCGGGCGTCCCTTCTTGTGGGCGCGGGACATACTGTGTTGCAAATGTGGAGATTTAGTTACGCGAAGTTGTTTTGGAATGGCGAGGGTAAGGACCACGCTGGAGCGAGGATGTGCCCGCGTAGCTGCCTGATTCCGTTCGCTGAAAGCCCCTCACCGTGGCTTCCCATCTGGTAGGATGGGGCCGCTTTTGGAGTGCGGCTTGGCGATCGTGCGCAACGCCTGCCGCCTCGTTCCGTGGTGTTCCAGCTTGGCCATCAGAGGAGGCCAAATGGCCCCCTCTAACATTTGCCGCCATCGGTGGCGGCCAGTGAATTGGAGGATGTGCTTATGGGACGTTTTACCAACCCGCGTGACCTGTACTTTGGTGAGGGCTCTCGCCACGAGGTCAAGAACCTCAAGGGCAAGAAGGCCATCATCGTCTCCGGCGGTCACAGCATGCGCCGCGGCGGCTTCCTGCAGGATGTCCAGAAGGACCTGGAGGACGCAGGCTTCGAGGTCAAGCTGTTCGAGGGCGTCGAGTCCGACCCGTCGATCGAGACCGTGCAGAAGGGCGCCAAGGCCATGGAGGAGTTTGGCCCCGACTGGATCGTTGCTATCGGCGGCGGCTCTCCTATCGACGCCGCAAAGGCCATGTGGGTGTTCTACGAGTATCCCGATGAGAAGTTCGACAACATCATCCAGCCGTTCTCCTTCCCCGAGCTGCGTAAGAAGGCCCACTTCTGCGCCATTAGCTCCACTTCTGGCACCGCTACCGAGGTAACCGCCTTCTCTGTCATCACCGATTACCAGCACGGCATCAAGTACCCGCTGGCCGACTTCAACATCACGCCCGATGTCGCCATTGTCGACCCCGAGCTCACCTACTCCATGCCCCAGAAGCTCTGCGCGCACACTGGCATGGATGCCCTTACGCACTGCCTCGAGGCCTACGTCTCGACCGCTGCCTCCATGTTCACCGATGCCGACGCCCTGCACGGCATCCGTGAGATCACCCAGTGGCTGCCCGTTTCCTACACGGGCGACCACGAGGGCCGCAAGCACATGCACGAGGCCCAGTGCCTCGCCGGCCTGGCCTTCTCCTCTGGCCTGCTCGGCATTGTGCACTCCATGGCTCACAAGACCGGCGCCGCGTTCGAGAATGGCCACATCATCCATGGTGCTGCTAACGCCATGTACCTGGGTAAGGCCATCCAGTGGAACTCCAAGGACCCGCGTGCCCACGAGCGCTACGCTTACGTTGCCAAGGAGATCCTGCACCTTCCCGGCACCACTGACGACCAGCTCATCGACTCGCTCGTCGAGAAGATTCGCAGCATGAACGACGAGCTGCACATCCCGCAGAGCATCAACAACTACGCCAACGGTGGCGTCAAGGCAGACGAGACCGGTGAGCCCGTCATGGTCTCCGAGAAGGAGTTCCTCGAGAAGCTGCCGACAATTGCTGCCAACGCCGTTCAGGACGCCTGCACGCCGGAGAACCCGCGCAAGACCACGGCTGCGGACTTCGAGAAGATTCTCAAGTGCTGCTACTACGACGAGCCGGTGAACTTCTAGTTCCTGCGCAAGCGTTATTAGCTCATCTATCGGAGAGGGTCGAGGCAATACGCCTCGGCCCTCTTTGCGTGTCGGGAGAGAAAGCTCGGGCTCCGCTGCGCCTGGCGCTCATCGACGATCTCGACTCGTGCCGACCTGCCAAACCTCACGCGTGTTGTTTCTTAATTGATATTTTGCCTGCCTGAGCTGGGATTCTCTTGTCAGATATCAGAAAAGAAACAACACGCGTGAGGTTTTCTGAGCCGGAAACTGACACACCCGAAATGGACCGCAGAAGGCGAGGCGTTGCGCGGCGACTCCGGTTGTGCCAAGGTGGGGCGGGAGAAAACGCATCAAGGGAAGCTGGGACGCACCATGGAACTCAACGGCTACATCGACCACACCAACCTCAAGCAGAACGCAACGCAGGCAGACATCGAGCGCCTGTGCGACGAGGCCGCCGCGCACCATTTCGCGACCGTCGCCATCAACTCGTGCTGGACGTCGATGGCGGCGAAGCGTCTTGCCGGCACGGGCGTTGGCGTAACTACCTGCATCGGGTTTCCGCTCGGCGCCTGCTCCACGCAGGCGAAGGCGGCCGAGGCCGCGCAGGCCGTAGCCGATGGCACCACAGAGATCGACATGGTGATCAACGGCGGCCACCTCGTTGCCGGTGACGACCAGTACGTCATCGATGACATAGCTGCCGTGGTCAAGGCCGCGCAGGGGCATCCGGTGAAGGTCATCCTGGAGTGCTGCCTCCTCGATGACGAGCAGATCGTGCGCGCCTGCGAGGACGCGGTTGCCGCGGGCGCCTCGTTCGTGAAGACCAGCACGGGCTTCTCGACGGGCGGTGCCACGGTGCACGACGTGGCGCTCATGCGCAAGACCGTGGGCGACCGCTGCAAGGTCAAGGCTGCGGGCGGCATCCACACCAAGGAGGAGGCGCTTGCCATGGTTGAGGCAGGAGCCGACCGCCTCGGCTGCAGCGCGGGCATCAAAATCGTCGAAGGATAGCACGGTCGGCTCGTCTGGGTTGTCGTAAGGGGTTTGGCCGGGCCGTCGTGGCACCGGCACGCGTAGGGAGGTCGCATGGGAAGGCGTGTGTTTCTCATCGTACTGGACAGCTTTGGCATTGGTGCCGAGCCGGATGCAGCGGAGTGGGGCGACGAGGGGAGCAACACCCTGTGCGCCTGCGCCACAACGGGCGATCTGAAGGTCCCCAATATGGCGTCGCTCGGCCTTCTCAACATCGAGGGGGCACTCGAGTCTCCCTATGGCGTAGACCTTGCGCCGGTTGCGTCTCCCACCGGTGCATTTGCCCGCCTTCGTGAGGCATCGGCCGGCAAGGACACCACGGTTGGGCACTGGGAGATGGCCGGCGTCATCTCGCCCAAGCGCTTCCCCACGTATCCCAACGGCTTTCCCAAGGAGGTCCTGGATGAGTTCACCCGCCAGACCGGCCGCGGCGTGCTCTGCAACAAGCCGTACTCCGGCACGCAGGTCATCCAGGATTACGGTCGCGAGCAGCTCGAGACCGGCAAGCTCATCGTCTACACCTCGGCCGACAGCGTCTTCCAGATTGCGGCGCACGAGGACATGGTCTCGCCCGAGCAGCTCTACGAGTACTGCCGCATCGCGCGCAAGATCCTCGTGGGCGAGCATGGTGTCGCCCGTGTCATAGCGCGCCCCTATACGGGCGAGTGGCCAAACTTCGTGCGCACCCCGCGCAGGCACGACTTCTCGCTTGAGCCCACCGGTACCACGATGCTCGACGTGCTCAAGGACGCCGGCCAGGACGTGCTCTCCATTGGCAAGATCTATGACATCTTCGCTCATCGTGGCATCACCGACCACGTCTTTACCTCGGGAAACGAGGAGGGCATCGAGCGCACGGTCGAGGCGACCGACCGAGACTTCACCGGCCTCTGCTATACCAACCTCGTGGACTTTGACATGATCTACGGTCACCGCAACGACGCTCCTGGCTATGCCCGCGCCCTCAGCTACTTCGACAGCCAGCTTCCGCGCATCATTGCCGGCCTGCGCGATGACGACCTGCTCATGATTACCGCCGACCACGGCTGCGACCCCGTGACCCCCTCCACTGACCACTCCCGCGAGTACGTCCCCTGGCTCGTGTGCGGGCCCCGCGTGCGCGCGGGCATCGACCTTGGCACGCGTCCCACGTTTGCGGACGTCTCGGCGACGGTCCTCGACTATCTCGGCGCACCCGCGCTTCCCAACGGAACCTCTCACCTCGACCAGATTCTGGAGGCATAGCCATGTCACAGACCCCCACTCCGCATAACGAGGCCCTCGAGGGGCAGGTTGCCCCGTTCGTCCTCATGCCGGGAGACCCTCTGCGCGCAAAGCGCCTTGCCGAGACCTACCTCGAGAATGCTGAGCAGTTCAACGGCGTCCGTAACATGCTGGGCTATACCGGCACTTACCAGGGAGTTCCCGTCTCGGTGATGGGCAGCGGCATGGGCATGCCGTCCATCGGCATCTATTCGTACGAGCTCTTCAACTTCTACGGTGTCGAGTCGATCGTGCGCATCGGCACGGCGGGCGGTGTGGCCCCGGACGTGCGCCTGCGCGACATCGTCCTCGGCATGGGTGCCTGCACCGATTCAAACTACGCCCACCAGTTCAACGTTCCGGGAACGATTGCGCCCATCGCAGACTTTGACCTGCTCAGCCGTGCCGCAGCCGCGGGCACACGGCTCGGGTACCCCACGCGCGTGGGCAACGTGCTCTCGTCGGACGTCTTCTACAACGACGACCCAGAGGCGGAGCACCGCTGGGCAAAGATGGGTGTCCTTGCCGTCGAGATGGAGTCTGCGGCGCTCTACCTTAACGCGATGCGGACTCACAAGCGCGCACTCACGGTGCTCACGGTGACGGACGTTGTCTCTCGCGGAGAGGCGCTTACCGCCGAGGAGCGCCAGGAGAGCCTTACGCAGATGATGGAGGTCGCACTGAGTCTCGCGCTTCCGGAGTAGTCTGCCGATCACGCCCTTTGCGTTGCCGAGAAGAAAGCCCGGACATCCCATTGTGGGGTGCCCGGGCTTGTCGGTTTCCGTTGAACGGGGCGGGAACTACACGTCCGCCTCGGGGTGCGCGGCGTGCCAGTTGCGAACGGCCTCCTGGTAGATGTCGCCATCCGTGCGGCAGGGGACAAACTCGTTGCCCTCGTGCTGGCGGGTCTCGTCACCCTTGGCCAGCAGGCAGAGAATCGCCGGGCCCTCGCCCTCGTACCCCAGCTGGACGGCGCGACGAATAGCCTCCTCGCGATCGATGATCACTTCGTAGGAGGTGCCTTCGGGCGTGGCGTCCGCCATCTGCTGGCAGATCTCTTCCACAGGGTCGTTTGCCGGGTCCTCCTCGGTGTAGATGATGTGGTCGGCGTACTTGGCCGCCTCCTGGGGAAGCTCACGGCGTCGCTCGTAGGCCTTGCCACCGGGGGCGCCAAAGACGGCGATAATGCGATACCCCGGGAACTCCTCCTTCACCGAGGGGAAGAAGCGCTGGTAGGAGAGCTTGTTGTGGGCGTAGTCGACAAGGGCCACGACCTTGGTGCCCGGGCTGGGAAGAAGCTCCATGCGGCCGGGAACGCGCGCGCGGGAGAGGGGCTCGGGAATCCTGTCGTTCGCGATGCCGAGCACCTCGCAGATGGCGATGGTGGCAAGCGCGTTGTCCACGTTGAAGAGGCCGGGCATGCCCAGGCAGATCGACCCCTCCCAGCTTGGCGTGTGCGCGGTGAAGGACACGGTTCCATAGGCGCTCTGGATATCCGATGCCCAGACGTCCGCCGAGCGGTCCTTGGCGGAGAAGGTCACCACGCGCTTGCAGCGTCGGGCGTGCTCGAGGATGGTCTCGATTTCGTCGGAGTCGAGGTTCACCACGGCAACGCGCGCCTGGTCAAAGATGCGGAGCTTGCTCTGGAAGTAGTCCTCGAAGTTGGGGTGCTCGACGGGGGAGATGTGGTCTCGCCCAATGTTCAGGAAGCAGGCAACGGCAAGGCCCAAGCCCAAGACGCGGTCGTACTTGAGCGCCTGGCTCGAGACCTCCATGTCCATGTAGGCAAGGCCTGCCTTGCGGGCGTTGGCGAGGTGGCGCCAGAGGTCCGGGGACTCCGGGGTGGTGTTGTGGCTCTCCTCGCGCTCGATGCCGTCGTATGTCTCGATGGAACCCAGGACTCCCGTGTGGGCGTAGGGCTCGTCTCCGTCGAGAATCGCGCGGAGCATGTAGGAGACCGTGGACTTTCCCTTGGTGCCCGTGATGCCAACGACGGTGAGGTCGTGGTCGGGGTGGCCGAAGGCCTCGGCGGAGGCGAGGGCCATGGCGCGACGCAGGTCCGAGGCGACGAGGGCGGGAGCGCCTGGGGCAACGGCGGCCAGCTCTGCGGCATGGTTCTCGTCGCAGAGGTAGGCCACGGCTCCCTTCTCGAGCGCCGAGACGAGGTATGCCGGCTTGAAGGCGGCGCCCTTGCACACGAAGGTGTGGCCGGGCACAACGACGCGAGAGTCGCAGTCGACCCCTGTGACAGGCGTGGCGCCCTTCTCGGCGGTGATGTTTGCTGTGGCGGCCAGCAGCCCCTCGTGGTCGAGGAGCCGGGCGAGAGATGCAAGTGTAGTATTCATGGCGCCAAGTATAGCAGGCGGGATGGCGCTTTCTTCTCAGCACGACGCCCGCTTACGCGACAAGCCCGTAGACCAACGGGAATGTCAACCGGGCGCGCTCATTTTGGATGTCCGTGGTACACTCGCTTAGCACGGGCGATTGGCGCAGTGGCTAGCGCAGGTGCCTTACACGCACAAGGTCGGCGGTTCGAATCCGTCATCGCCCACCATGGAGAAGACCGGGGCCGGTCGGCGTGAGCCGGCTGGCCCCGTTGCATGAGCGCCGGCGGTCGAGCGTCGGCAGACGGGAGACACCATGGCCCAGGAGAGCGATGCCCAGCCCGAGCGCAGCTTTGGCAGGTCTGTTGCCGAGATGCGCCCGGTCAAGCTGACCCCCGGCATCATGAAGAACGCCGATGGCTCGTGCCTGGCCGAGTTTGGTGACACGCGCGTGCTCTGTGCGGCGACCATTGCAGACGGCGTGCCCAAGTGGCGCGGCGCGAGCAAGGATGGCTGGGTCACGGCGGAGTATGCCATGCTCCCTGCGTCTACCAACCGCCGTACACCGCGTGAGTACAAGGGCCGCAAGGGCCGCTCGATGGAGATCGAGCGCCTGGTGGGGCGCTCGCTGCGGGCCGTGTGCGACCTTCGCCACCTCGGTGAGTTCACGGTGACCGTGGACTGCGACGTCATTCAGGCAGATGGCGGAACCCGTACGGCATCCATCACCGGTGCCTGGGTGGCGCTCTACGAGGCGCTTGTTGCCGCGCGCGAGAAGGGCCGCATCAAGCGCGTTCCCCTCACGGGGCAGGTTGCCGCCATCTCGATGGGCGTCGTGCGTGGTGTCGAGCTTCTCGACCTCGACTATCCCGAGGATTCGCACGCGGACGTGGACATGAACCTCGTGGGCTCCTCGGATGGCCGCATTGTGGAGGTCCAGGGTACCGGCGAGCGTGCGACGTTCGACCGCGAGCAGCTGGGGTGCCTGCTTGACCTTGGCCAGAAGGGCATCGACCAGCTCCTCCAGATTCAGCGCGAGGTCACGGGCTTTGGGGCGTAGCGCCAGCAACGACGGGACCGCGCGCATCGAAAGGACAACGACAATGGCAAAGATTGACATCATGGGCCTTGACCCCTCGCGTACTGTGGTGGTGGCCACGGGCAACCCGCACAAGGTAACCGAGATTGAGGCAATTCTCTCAAAGTCCCTTCCCGACGTGCGCTTTGTTGCCCTGGGTGAGCTTGGGGACTTTCCCGATCCGGTTGAGAACGGCGCCAACTTCTTCGAGAACGCCCTCATCAAGGCTCGAGCCGCTGTTGCCGAGACGGGCCTTCCCATGGCGATAGCAGACGACTCCGGGCTCTGCGTGGACGCGCTCGATGGCGCGCCCGGGATCTTCTCGGCGCGCTGGGCGGGCGAGCATGGCAACGACGACGCCAACAACGACAAGCTCGAGCGACTCATGGCAGACGTTCCGGACGCCCAGCGCGGTGCGCGCTTCCACTCGACGGTGGTTCTCGTGCGCGGCGACGAGGTCCTGCGCGGAGACGGCGACTGCGTGGGTGCCATCGGTCACGAGCGCCGTGGCGACCACGGCTTTGGCTACGACCCGCTGTTCCTGCCCGCGGACACTCCGGGCAAGACGATGGCGGAGCTCACGCCTGGCGAGAAGAACGCCATCTCTCATCGCTTCCACGCTCTCGAGGACCTCGCACGCAAGCTGTAGCCTCGGGTTGCACGCGTTGCCCTGCATTCGAGGAGTCTTGTGTGTTTGTGGTTCTCGCCGCGTGCCGTGCATGTAGAATGGGGCTGTCTGGGGTGCGTGCCCCAGGTCGCCATGGACGGGCAGGGGCCTCGACGTGGCGGATCCTTCTCATAGCAACAGCGACCTCGCCCTGGTGGCCGCACACGTCAAGCGTGGCTTTTGCCACGGGCGGGTGCCGCGAGGGGTCACCCGCTTGCAGAAGGAGGGATTCCCATGAGAATCATTCGCACCAAGGACTATCGGGACATGAGCCGCAAGGCGGCAAACGTCATCTCTGCCCAGGTGATTCTCAAGCCCACGAGCGTCCTCGGTCTTGCCACGGGCACCACGCCCATCGGCACCTACGAGCAGCTTGCCGAGTGGAACCACAAGGGCGACTGCGACTTCTCGCAGGTCACCACCTACAACCTGGACGAGTATCGCGGCCTTACGCACGAGGACCCGCAGAGCTACCACTACTTCATGCGCCAGAACTTCTTCGACAAGATCAACATCGACCTTGCCAACACGTTTGTGCCCGATGGCGCAAACCCCAACGCGGAGGAGGCCTGCGCCGAGTACGACCGCATGGTGCACGATGCTGGCTATCCCGACCTGCAGCTCCTTGGCATCGGTCGCAATGGCCACATTGGCTTCAACGAGCCGGATGACCACTTCTCCAAGGGCACGCACTGCGTGAACCTCACCGAGAGCACCATCCAGGCCAACAGCCGACTCTTCGACAACGCGGACGACGTGCCGCGCCAGGCCTACACCATGGGCGTGCAGACCATCATGTACGCGCGCAGCATCCTCATCTTGGCGTCTGGTCCCGAGAAGGCCCAAGCCGTATACGACATGTGCTTTGGACCCGTCACCCCGCAGTGCCCCGCGTCCATCCTGCAGCTGCACACCAGCTGCACCGTGATTGCGGACGAGGAGGCCCTTGCCCTCTGTCCCGAGGCGTAGGCCCAGCGCCGCTCCCGCCTCGATTGCGTCGATGTCGGGCGCCCTTCTCTGGTGGCCACCTGCGAAGATTATCGCCATTTCTTAAACGGACAAACGCCGACCTGCGGAAACGCGGTCGGCGTTTAAGAAAAAGCGATATTCTTCGCGCGGCGGGGCTGGTCCGCGTGGTGCGGCGGTGCTGGTGCGTATGGCGCTGGTCCGTGTGGAGCCATTGCGGGCGGCGAAGTCGGTGGCCTACTTGAGCACCGTGAGTCCCTTGGGATACGAGTTGAGCACCTCGCAGCCGTCCTCGGTCACGATGACCAGGTCCTCGATGCGCACGCCCACGTCGCCCGGCAGGTAGATGCCGGGCTCGATGGAGAAGCACTGCCCGGGACGCACGGGCTCGTGATGCGCAGAAGACACGTCGCCGGGCTCGTGGTCCTCGAGGCCAATCTGATGACCCAGACGGTGCGTGAAGTACTGCCCCCAGCCGGCGTCCTCTATCACGGAGCGCGCAGCCCGGTCTATCTCGGCAAACGTGACTCCCGGCCGCACGATGCCCTCGGCCGCCTCGTTCGCGCGACGGACGCACTCGTAGACCGCGCGCTGGTGCTCGCTGGGCTCGCCGTAGAAGAAAGAGCGCGTCATGTCCGAGCAGTACATGTCCTGCCTGCAGCCCACGTCGAAGAGGACCACGCCTCCCTTGGCGAGGACGGTTCCGTCCGGGGAGTGGTGCGGATCTGCGGCGTTTGCGCCAAAGCTTACGATGGGCGCAAACGAGTGGTCCTGCGCCCCGAACGAGCGGTAGACGTCGAGAAGCCCGCTTGCAATCTCCTGCTCCGTCACGCCCTCGTGAATTTGCGCGACGAGCCACCCCATGGCCTTGTCGTTGGTGCGGGATGCCGCGCGCATGAGCTCCTGCTCCTCCGGCGTCTTGACGGAGCGCGAATCGTCCACAGCCGTGGACCCCAGCTTGAACGCGGATGCGGCGCCGGCCTCCTGGAGCGGAACCAGCCAGCGCGCCGCGAGCTTCTTGTCGACTCCGAGGGGTGCGTCGTGGTCTGTGACCGCTGCGACCAGAGGCACGGGGTCCTCGGTGTCGTCGAATGTTTTGACATCAGCGCAGGCGGCCGAGGCATCGGGGAAGAGACGGTTCGCGAAGAGCGTGGAGGAACCCTCGGAGTTGAGGTAGAGCGCGAGGAAGCGCTCGTAGGGTTCGGTGTAGTAGCCAGTGAGATAGTAGATTGCCATGGGGTCCGAGATAAGCGCCTGCGTAAGCCCCATGTCACGCAGGTTGCCAATCACCCGGGCCCTTCTCGTCTCGTCCATCGCGTCCTCCTTTGTCCGTTGACGCCGGAAGTGTAGCACCCGTGACTGTGGCGGTGGAGCTGGTCTGCAGGCCCAAACCCGTGGTCTTGCCGTGCTATTCGTTTCCCAGCTGCGGGAATGCTGTTATGGCGGGGTATGATTACAATTCGTGTATTCAAAGCTCGGGCCAACCATGGCCCTGTTGGGAGTCTCATGGAGAACGACATTCCGCCAGTCAACCGCATCGATCAGATTCGCGACGAGCTTAAGGCCCTGGAGGGCCAGCGCGTGAAGGTTCGCGCAAACATGGGGCGCTCGCGCATCGTCGAGCGCGCGGGAACCCTGGTTCACGTGCACCCGTCCCTCTTTGTGATCGAGGTCGAGGAGCGTCGCGGGCGCAAGGCGCGCCAGTCCTACCAGTACGTCGACGTGCTCACGGGCACCGTCGAGCTCTACGACATGAACACGGGCGAGCGACTGCTCGACTACACCGCAGACCTCTCCGAAGAGTAGGCAGCTCGAGTCCTATGCCGCGCTCACTTCGACAGACCATCCAGGCACCCTGCAAGGTCAACCTCCACCTGGGGATTTATGCCGAAAAGGACGAGCGCGGGTATCACCGCGTCGACTCGGTGATGGTTCCGGTTGGCCTCTTCAACACCATCACCGTCGATTCGGCGCCCGAGACCAGCGTCTCCTTTGAGCCCGAGCTCGATGGCCTTGCTCGGAGAAACGCCACCCGGCGGGCCATCGAGCTGCTTGCCCGGGAGCTGAGCGTAGAGGAATGCGTGGCCGTCCATATCGAGCGGAGCATTCCCAGCGGGGGTGGCTTGGGCAGCTCCTCTGCCGATGCGGGTTCCGTTTTGCGTGCGCTCGCTGAGCGCTGGGGTGTTGACCCCTTGGACCAGCGTGTTGTTGGGGTCGCCCGTCGCGTGGGGGCTGATGTGGCATTCTTTCTCAACCCTGTGCCATCGCTGCTCCGTGGCGCTGGCGACACGCTCGAGAAGACCTTCCCAGCGCTTGGCGGCGTGCCCCTCGCATTGGTCATGCCACAGAGGTGCGCTAGCTCCACGCGCGAGGTTTACGAGGAGTACGATCGCGCTCCAATCGCGCCGAAAAGCCCGGACGCGCTCTGCGAGGCCATGGCGGTGGGTGACATGTCCGGCGTCGCTGCGTGTCTCTACAACAATCTTGCCCCATCGGCGTTGCGCCTTAAGCCGGCCATGGGTGAGCCCCTGACCTGGCTGTCGCATCAGTCGGGTGTGGTGTCTTCGCAGATAACGGGCTCGGGATCCTGCTCGTTTGCCATCTGCGACTCCGCCGCTGCGGCCGAGCGCATTGTGCGTGCTGCGGAAAATGAGCATGGATGGTGGGCAAAGGCCGTGTTTACGGTTGGTTTGGACGGCCAAGTCTGCTAAAGTGTCGTCTGCTAACGGGACGTGGCTCAGCTTGGTAGAGCGCTCGGTTCGGGACCGAGAGGTCGCTGGTTCAAATCCAGTCGTCCCGACCATGTAAACTGCTGGCCAGGAGTGTGTGCTCCTGGCCTTTTCCTTCTCCAGACACTTTCTTTCGCAATTTGGGGTCCAAACGGGTGAACCCGCTGCCTGGGGCGACATTGGCGAAGGCTTGCTGTTGGATGGATGCTTCGGTAGGCCCCCCGGCGTCGTCCGTGCACAAAAATCGCGGTTGCCGGCCCATTTTGGGCGAATCGCCGAGTACGAAGCCTCTAACTTTTTGCGGAGCCGCAGGTAGGGAAATGGCACCTGCGGGGTGATACTAAGCGAAATCCCGAAAAAGGACCGGCAACCGCGAATTTTGAGCAGCGTGCCCTTGCGCCGGCTCAATAGCATGCCACGAAGTCCGTGCATCACGCTTCCCAGGCGTATTGGCCCAGGTCTACCTTGCCGTTGGTGAGAAATCCAACGCCCTCGGCCTCGAGCATTCTCCTTTGCCCGTCGGCGCCGCCAAAGGCAAAGCCGGGAGCAAGGCTGCCATCGGCGAAGACAATCCTGTGGCAGGGGACCCCGCCTTTCATGCCGGGACTCGAGTGCATGGCAAATCCCACATAGCGAGCCTTTCTTGGCTTGCCCATCATGCGGGCGACCTGCCCGTATGTGGCAACGCGTCCCGCAGGTACCTGCCGCACGATGTCGTACGCACGCTGGAAGAAGTCTCCTTCGGCCATGGCGCGGCCTCCGTTCCGCCGTTCGGTCAGCTGGAACCACAGCATACGCGTATCGGGACACTATGGCGATTCCGCGACCTTTGGTGTGTCGGTGTACAGTCGACAGGCGGCTGTCTGCAGATGGCCACCAAATACATGAGCCTACCTTGTGGAAGGGAAACCATGGCGTACGACCTCATTGCCTTTGACATGGACGGAACGCTCCTCGACACCAAGAAGCGCGTGTCCCCATCGACCCTCGAGGCCATCCGCGCTGCGGTGGGCACCGGCAAAGTTGTCGCCATCGCAACGGGCCGCAGCCCCAGCATGGTGCTGCCTTATCGCGAGCTGCTTCCAGAGGTTCCCTACGCCATCTGCACGAGCGGTGCACACCTCCTTGACCTGCGTGGCAATCGCCTTCTCGCCGAGAGCGCCATAGACGAGACCGCCATTCCGCAGCTCCTGGAGACGCACCGCGGCAGGGACGTCATGCTCGAGATCTTCTCGGGCACGGAGGCATACGACCCGGCGGGCAGCTTCGACCATCTCGACCGCTATGGGCTCCAGGAGTTCCACGACATGTTCGTGCGCGTGTGTCACGAGGTGGATGATATCGAGAGCTGGATCCTCGAGCATGCGTCCTCCATCGCGAAGTACATCGTGCATCCCTTGGTGGGGGAGGATGCCCTCGACGTTCTGGAGAAGATCAAGGTGCGCGACATACCCGTGGAGGCTGCCTTCAGTCAGGCGAACTCGCTCGAGCTCTCGCCCAAGGGCGTGAGCAAGGGCTCTGCCCTCAAGGACCTCTGCGCTCTTCTCGACATCCCCGTCGAGAAGAGCGTTGCCGTGGGTGATTCCGGAAATGACCTCGAGATGTTGCGCGCGGCTGGCCTGGGTATCGCCATGAGCAACGCCTCGCCGGACGTGCTGGACGCGGCGAACGTCACCGTGGCAGACAACGATAATGGCGGCTGTGCCGAGGCGGTCTACGACTATCTGCTGGGGTAGGGCAGGACGCCCCCGCATCTACACGCCCCAGGCGCGTTCAACGTCTGCTGCGAGCACGATGGGAGCGCCGCTGCACATCAGGCGTCCGTCGGCTACGGCCACCGCTTTGCCGTCGATGAGGTTCTCGTACGTTCCGTCGGGAAGCGGAACCGTGACCTCGGCCGAGCGCGACTCGAGCGAGAAGACGCCCACCTTGCGCCTGCCGTCGTGGTCGCGGCGCAGGATGGCGATGTCGTTCTCGTCATCAGCGGAAACGAAGAACGCGTCATCGGCCTCAAGGACGTCGTGCTTGATCTGGGCCATGTGGCGCATGAGGCCCGAGAGGTCGATTCCGGTGTTCCAATCGACGGTGTCGCGGTCGAAGAGACTTGGAAGGTGCGAGCAGGCCGCCTCCTGCCCGGCATAGACAAGCGTGGTTCCCTTCTTGAAGTAGAGCATCGCCGTGTAGTTGCGCAGGTCGGACTCGCTCTTCACGTAGGAGGAAATGCGCGGCACGTCGTGGTTCTCGAGGAAGCGAAGCTTGTCGTAGTTCTGCGGGTAGAGGTTCTCCTGGAAGTCGAGAAGGTCGAGGTAGCACGAGAGGGGAATCTCTCCCTTGAGGTAGCGCTCGAAGGCCTCCTGGACGTCGTACTCGTACTCCATGTCAAAGGCTTCGAATGCCTCGGAGTCGCGTGCGCAGGTCATGCCGGCGGCGCGGCACGCGGCACCAAAGGAGCGGTGGACCGTCTCGGCGAGCCACATGCAGCCAGGGTGAACCTTCTCGACCTCGGCGCGGGCGCGCTTCCAGAACGCGACGGGGACGAAGGAGGCAACGTCGCAGCGGAAGCCGTCCACGATGCGCGCCCACTGGCAGAGCGTCTCGATCTGGTAGTCCCACAGCGCCGAGACGTTGTAGTCGAGGTCTATGACGTCGGACCAGTCGCCTACGTGGTTGCCGGGCTGTCCGTCGGGCTTGCGGAAGAAGAACTCCGGATGCTCGTCAAAGAGGACGGAATCGGGGGAGGTGTGGTTGTAGACCACGTCGATCATGCACTTCATGCCCTCGGCGTGGATGGCATCGACAAGCGCGCGGAAGTCGTCCATCGTGCCGTACTCGGGGTTGACCGAGCGATAGTCGCGGTTGGCATAGGGGCTGCCAAGCATTCCCTTGCGGTTCTTCTCGCCAATGGGGTGGATGGGCATGAGCCATACCACGTCGGTCCCCAGCGAGTGGATGCGGGGCAGGTCGGGGATTACTGCGCGAAACGTGCCCTCGGGCGTGTGGTTGCGCACGAAGACGGAGTAGATGACAAGATTGCGAACAGAGGTGCTGGTGTCCTGTGCCATGCTGGTCCCTTCTCGGCAGATGCCGGGTTTGCGGTCGATGCCCATGGTGGACCATCGCGGCGGGGGACGCAATACTTGTTTAAACGAGATGGCGGTGTATGGAGCGGTCACGCTCGGCGACCGGCGTCTCCAGGCTACTTCACGACAATGGCTCCTTGGGGGAGCGGAAGCTCTGCGTCCGTCGCAATGAGCACGTTGTTGCCTCGCTCCTCGGGCTTGTCCGGCCACTCGGGCACGTAGGCAACGTGCGCAAACTGCGCCGAGAAGGCCCTCTCGACTTCCTCGAGGATGCGTGCGTGACGGCCCTCGGTCGAGCAGCGCAGGTTCGCGAGGTACACCCCTCTCGGAGCGAGCCTGTCGTGGATGAGGCGCGCACCCTCGTCCGTCCCCAGCTGGCCGAGCGGGTGGTTGCCCGAGAAGGCGTCGTTCACGATGATGTCGTAGGGCGCCTCGGCGCGGCGCAGGTAGGCCCAGCCGTCGTCATTGACGAGCGAGATGCGCTCGGCGCCGTACTTCTCGATGAGGTCGTCGAGAAAAAAGCGCTCACGGGCAATCACCGTGACGCGCGGGTCAATCTCGACGGCATCAACGTGGAGCTTTGGCCTGTGCGCCACGAGCCACTTTGGCAGGGAGTAGCCACCGCCGCCAATTACCAGGGCGTGCGTGGCATCGGGAAGCTCGTAGCTCACTTCGGCCATGGTGCGGTGGTAGACGCAGGCAAGCTCGAAGTGCAGGTCGTCCGGCAGGTAGCAGACGCTCTGGAAGGTGCCGTTCACGTTGAGCAGCCGCACGGGCGTGCCGTCATCGTCTGCGGACTCGAAGATGAGCGCGGGGCCAAACTTGGTGCGGCGCATCTCTACTCCGCGTCGCTTGAGCAGCCACGGTAGCGCCAGGACAATAGCAAAGAGAACCCAAGAAATGACGATAACAACGATGAGCCAAGTTGGCACGAGTACTCCTAACAGGGGAAACGGGATATGGCCGCTGCGTTGCCACTATGGGGCAATCGGCCTAGGCAAACTCCCGGTTTATATTGTGAGTTGGAAACAACCTCGGTTATACTAGCGGATGCGGCAGAGCATGACGTGTGCCTGCCCCATTCATCCACATCTAGGAGGACCTCACCATGATTCTTGGACTTGGCATTCCTGAGCTGCTCATCATCGTCGTTGTAGTGCTGGTCATCTTTGGGCCCAAGAACCTTCCCAAGCTCGGCTCCGCCCTTGGCAAGACCGTCAAGAACGTCCGCGAGGGCATGGAAGAGGGCGACGCGGGCGACAAGGACGCCAAGAAGGTCGAGGAGCCCAAGGAGGACGATGCCGAGGACGTCGTCGCCGACGAGGATGACGCCGATGTCGAGGATGCCCCTGCCGAGAAGGCCGCTCAGTTCTGCCCCAAGTGCGGCGCCGAGAACGCCGCAGACGCTGCCTTCTGCAAGAAGTGCGGCGCCAAGCTGGGCGAGTAGCCAGGACGCTTTAGGCACGTACCTCCCACGCACTACGAGGAAAGCAGAGTCATGGATAACAGCAAGGAAATCACTCTTACCGCCGAGGGTCGCCAGAAGCTCGTCGACGAGCTGGCGTACCGCGAGGGCGAGCTTCGCGACGAGATCGTCGAGCGTCTGAAGGAGGCCCGTTCCTTCGGTGACCTCTCGGAGAACTCCGAGTACGATGCCGCCAAGGAGGAGCAGTCCCAGAACGAGTCCAAGATTGCCGAGATTCGCCAGACCCTCTCGGTGGCTCGTGTAGTTGAGGACGCCCAGCACGGCGGCATCAGGGTCTCGATTGGCGCGACCGTCGAACTCGAGGACGAGCGCGGCAAGAAGACCAAGTTCACCATCGTGGGCACCACCGAGACGAACTCCCTCGAGCACAAGATCTCGAACGAGTCCCCCGCTGGGCAGGCGCTCATCGGCTGCGGCAAGGGCGACCAGGTCGAGTTCACCACGCCTACCGGCAAGAGCAAGAGCTATACGGTCGTGAGCATCACGCGCTAGCCGTGGCAAGCATGGAGTGACATAGGCGCGACTCAGGCCCCTCCCCGGAGGGGCCTTTTCTTTGGCGTCGAGAGGGACGCCTTGTGCGGGGACGCTGCGAAAACGCGCCTTCGGGCGAGAATCTGACGCCGGAAATGCGTTCTCGCAGGAAAAACGTACGCAGCCCTCTCTCGTGCGTCATTTCCTCGCCAGGGGGCGCATCTCATACGGAATCCCGTCGTGAACTCACCTCCCGGCGTCAATTTCTCGCCGGAGGGCGCGCTCTCGCAGCGATTACGTACGAAACGCGTCTCTCGGCGTCGTTATTTCTCCGAAGCGATAGTTTCAGCAGCTATGGCGCGGATAGCCCTCGCTCCGGCGTCATTTCGACGCCGGAGGGCGCATCTCGTACGGAATCCCGTCGAAAGCTTTCTCTGCGGCGTCACCTCTTCTCTCCGGAGTGACGAAGCCGCTGTGGTTGCCTCCACAGTGCCGAAGCATCGGCCAAAACGCTACAGTACAATGGTTTGCGCCGCGGCCGGCTCAGCGTTGGCTCGGCACGAGAAGACACTGCGCGCCCACGTGCGCGCGCGAGTACGAGGAGCAGCAATGGCCGACCAGACCAAGACGGGCGAGAACACCACCAATGACGAGAGGGCCCAGCGCCGTGCCCGTCGCCAGGCGCTCATCGACGAAGGCGTGAACCCCTATCCCATCGCAAGCGAGGTCACGGCCCATGCCGCCCAGCTCGAGAAGGACTACTCCGACCTTCCCGATGGCGAGGACACGCAGGACGTGGCATCTGTCGCCGGCCGCATCCGCGCGCTCCGTCGTCAGGGCAAGGCCGCCTTCATCGTCCTTGAGGACGTCTCCGGCCAGATTCAGCTCTTCTGCCGCGTGAACGACCTGGGCGAGGAGGGCTGGGGCCTTCTCCGCCAGCTTGACCTGGGTGACATTGTCAACGCCACCGGACGCGTGCTGCGCACCCGTCGTGGCCAGCTCTCCATTGCGCCCACCAAGCTCGTGCTCCTCTCCAAGTCCTTGCGCCCGCTGCCCGAGAAGTTCCACGGCCTCACCGATCGCGAGGTCCGCTACCGCCAGCGTTACGTTGACCTCATCATGAACCCCGAGGTCCGCGACGTGTTCCGCAAGCGCAGCGCCATCATCAGCCTGATCCGCCGCTACATGGAGGCCGACGGCTACATGGAGGTCGAGACCCCCATGATGCACGCCATTCTCGGCGGCGCCAACGCGAAGCCCTTCGTGACGCACTTCAACGCCCTCGACCGCGACTTCTACCTGCGCATTGCCACCGAGCTGCCGCTCAAGCGCCTCATCGTGGGCGGCATGGAGCGCGTGTTCGAGATTGGCCGCCAGTTCCGCAACGAGGGCATGGACCTCACCCACAACCCCGAGTTCACCTCGATGGAGGCCTACTGCGCCTACTCCGACCTCGACGGCATGAAGCGCCTCACCGAGGGGCTCTTCAAGTCCATCGCGCGCGAGGTGTGCGGTTGCGAGGAGGGCCACGAGGTCATCACCTACCAGGGCCAGCAGGTCGATATGAGCGGCACCTGGCGCTCGGTGCCCCTCTCCGAGGTCGCCTCGCAGGTGGTGGGGGAGCACGTTGACATGGACACGCCCATCGAGCACCTGTGCGAGCTCTGCTCTGCCAATGGCATCGAGACCGAGGACGG